>CAYMMT010000067.1:0-14406 GCA_964391555.1 uncultured Rhodobacterales bacterium | reverse complement strand
ACCCGACCCTGACAAAACAGAAACGGCGCCCCGCAGGGCGCCGCCTGTATTGACCTCGCCGTCGGAGACTCAGGCCTCTTCGGTCACCTTAGGTGCGTCGGCTTCCACTTCGCCTTCGGCATCGGGCTCTTCCTCGTCGGAGGATGCCGACAGGCCGGAGGGAGCCGTGATGTTGGCGATCACGAAGTCGCGGTCGATGGTCGGTTTCGCACGGTCCGGCAGGGTCACCGACGAGATGGTGATTGTGTCGCCGATCTCCAGCCCGGTGAGGTCCACCGCGATCATCTCGGGAATATCGCCGGCGGTCACCACCAGTTCGATTTCAGGCCGCACGACCGTCAGCACGCCGCCTTTCTTGATGCCGGGCGCTTCCTTCTCGTTGTCGAACTCGACCGGGATGAAAAGGTTGATCTTCGAGGTCCGGCGCAGGCGCAGGAAGTCGACGTGGGTTGGCAGGTCCTTGACCACGTCCCGCTGAACGGCGCGGCAGATCACGCGGACGTCGTCCTGACCCTCGACCTTGAGGTTGAAGAGGGTCGACAGGAAGCGCCCGGAACGCAGGCGCTTGAGGAGGTCGTTGAAATCGAGGTTGATCGACAGCGGGTCCGCGTCACCGCCGTAGACGATGCCGGGCACCATGCCTGCGCGGCGGGCAGCACGTGCCGCCCCCTTGCCGGAGCCGGTGCGTTCGGACGCAATGAGATCGGGGATGTCCTTGGCCATGGTCAGTTCCTTTCGTCGCGCACCCCGTTTCGGGGCTCACTTTCGGGTGTGACGCGCAGGCCTGGCCGGGCCTGCCATCGGTGAAGCCGCGCGTATAGGGACAAATGCGGTGCTTGAAAACCCCTCTTGTATCCGGAATGCGAGGCGGTCATTTCTGGCGTCCATGTCGATCCTGTCCGCCGTCATGACCGCCCGGGTCCCGAACCTCGCCTTTGCCGTGGTCGGCTTGTTCTGGGGCATGTTTGCCGCCTACGTCCCGGAGGTAAAGGCGCAGCTTGGCGTGAATGATGCGACCTTCGGGCTCTTGCTGCTCGGTCAGGCCATCGGCCTGCTTTCGGCCATGTTTCTCGCGCCCCTCTTTGACCGCAGGGTCGGTGCGCGGTCGATGCAGGTGGCGGGCGTTCTCTTTGCCCTGTGCTGGGTCTTGCCAGGGCTGATCACGGGGCCGGTCGCGTTTGTCGGGGCGATGTTGCTGCTGGGAACCTTCTCGGGCCTCCTGGACGTTGTCATGAACGCCCGCGTGAGCGTCTTGGAAGCCCAAAAGGGCCGCACGCTGATGAGCGCGTCGCACGGTATCTTCTCGCTCGCCTACATGGTCTCGGCGGTGATGGCGGCGGCCTTGCGCGGAGCCGGTGTGCCGCCCGCCGTGGCCTTTGCAATGGTCGGAGCCGTGGCCGTCGCGATCAGTATGACGCTCCACATGGCGCCGCCCGAAGACGATGCCGCAGAGCCCCAGGTTGGCGCCAGGACCGGGGGGTATCCCTGGCTGGCCGTCATCGCCTGCGGCTTGATCGTGCTGACGGCTTTCATGTCCGAGGCGACCGTCGAAACATGGTCGGCCCTGCACGTGGAGCGCACGTTGGGTGGCTCTGCCGTCGAGGGGGCGCTGGGCCCCGCGTCGCTGGGGTTGACGATGGCGATCGGGCGCCTTGGCGGGCAGGTGCTGACCGACCGGTTCCGAGGGCTGCCGATCATCATCGGGGCGTCGTCCGTTGCGGCATTGGGTGCGGTCACAGCGGCGCTGGCCGCGACACCGGCCATGGCCTATGTCGGTTTCGGCATCCTCGGCCTCGGCGTCTCGGTCATCGGGCCACTTGGCCTCGCGCTCGTCGGCAAGCTGGTAAGGCCGCGACACCGCACCGACGCGATCGCCAAGGCAGCCGTGATGGGCTTCTCCGGGTTCTTCTTTGCGCCGGTGCTGATGGGTACGGTCAGCGAATTCTACGGTCTGCGCGTGGCCTATCTGGGCGTAACGGGGCTGATCCTGCTCGCCATCCCGCTAAGCCTCTGGGCCTACGCCATGAAAGCACCTTCGAAATCCGAGGGCACGTAGAGGATATCTCGTCCGACCTGGGACAGGTCGCGCTCGCCGCAGAGCGCCATGGTAGTGTCGAGTTCCTTGTGGATCACCTCCAGCGCTTTCGTCACCCCGGCCTCGCCCATGGCGCCGAGCCCGTGGACAAAGGCCCGCCCGATCATCGTGCCCTTCGCCCCCAGCGCCACGGCCTTCAGCACGTCCTGACCGGACCGGATACCGCTGTCGAAATGCACCTCGATCTTGTCACCGACGGCGTCGACGATGCGCGGCAGCATCCGGATCGAACTGAGCGCGCCGTCAAGCTGCCGCCCGCCGTGGTTGGAGACCACGATTGCATCGGCCCCGACGTTGAGCGCCTGCTTCGCATCCTCGGGGTCCATGACCCCCTTCAGGATAACCGGCCCGTCCCACCATTTGCGGAATTCGGCGATGCGTTCCCAGTTGAGTGAGGGATCAAAGGCTTCCGCCGTCCACGAGGCAAGAGAGGAGTGGTTGACCACTCCTTCGGCATGGCCCACGATCGTGCCGAAGAACCGGCGCTTCGTCTGCAGCATCTCCAACCCCCACGACACCTTTGTCGCGAGGTTGGCCATGGAGGCGACGGTGAACTTCGGCGGGGCGGAGAGGCCGTTCTTGAGGTCCTTGTGGCGCTGCCCCATGATTTGGAGATCGACGGTGATGACAAGGGCCGAGCACTTCGCCTCCTTGGCGCGGGCAAAGAGCCGCTTCATGAAGTCATCGTCCTTGAGCGTGTAGACCTGGAACCAGAAGGGTTTCTCCGTATGCGCGGCCACATCCTCGATTGAACAGATCGACATGGTCGACAGCGTGAAGGGCACGCCGAACTTTTCGGCGGCGCGGGCGGCCTTGATCTCTCCATCGGCGGCCTGCATGCCGGTCAGTCCCACGGGGGCGAGTGCCACGGGCATGGCATAGTCCTGTCCGACCATCTTGCAGGCGGTCGTTCGTCCGGCCATGTCCACCGCGATACGCTGGCGCAGGCGAATCTTTTCGAAATCGGTGGTGTTGTCGCGAAAGGTCTGCTCCGTCCAACTGCCGCTTTCGCAATAGTCGTAGAACATCTTTGGGGTGCGGCGCCTATGGAGACGCTTCAGGTCGGCGATGTTGGTAATGGTCGGCATGGGCGGGGCCTTGGTGAAAATTGGTAAGAAATGCTTACCAGTCAGTTTGGCTCATTGCAAGGTGACGGTGCCCCGCGTCCGGCGGAACAATGGCTTTGTGGAATCGCAGACACGCGAGTCACCGAAGCCCGGCTCATCATCTGTCGCTTCCCATGTAACGCGGGGCACGGCCGAGCCGTGGGCGATCCATCAGGACACCAACGCCGAACCCGAAATGAGACCAAACGCGCCACCAAAGCGTCCTACAGAGCGAGGGCAAGGAAAGCCGTGAAGCCGGTCGAGAACCTGTTGGGCGCGAGCCGCAACATGCACAACCCCGAGCCGGACTCGTCTAAGAATTATGCGCCCCGTCCGCGAGAGTCTTCACGAAGGCCAGCACCTCTTCGACGCTGTCCCCCTTTCCAATGCGGTCCACGATGGCGGAGCCGACCACGGCCCCGTCCGCGACACTGGCAATGGCTTGGGCCGCATCCGGTGTCTTGATGCCGAACCCCACAATCACGGGCAAATCCGTCGCGGCCTTGATCCGTGCGACATCCGGGGCGACCTCGGCCGTCCGGGCCTCTGCGGTGCCCGTGATCCCGGTCATGGAGACGTAGTAGACGAACCCGGAGGTGTTCTTGAGCACGGCGGGCAGGCGTTTGTCATCGGTCGTTGGCGTGGCCAGCCGGATGAAATTCAATCCCTCGGCTTGCGCCGGCAGGCAAAGCTCGTCGTCTTCCTCGGGCGGCAGATCGACCACGATCAGCCCATCGACTCCGGCCGACTTGGCATCGTCAAGAAAGCGATCGACGCCCTTGGAAAAAATCGGGTTGTAATAGCCCATCAGCACGATCGGAGTGGTGTCGTCGCCCGTGCGAAAGGCGCGCACCATCTCCAGCACCCGGTCGAGCGTCATGCCGCCTGCGAGCGACCGCTGGCCGGCAAGCTGGATCGTCGGGCCATCAGCCATCGGGTCGGTGAAGGGCACGCCAAGTTCGATCACATCCACGCCGGCCCCCGGGAGGCCGCGCATCACCTCCAGCGCCGTGTCATAGTCGGGATCGCCACCCATGATATACGAAACAAAGGCCTTTTGACCTGTCTCGGCCAGCCGTGCGAACGTATCGTCGATGCGTGTCATGACCCCTCCTGATCCGGTGGTGAGGCATGGGGCAAATGCGCGAGAAGTGCAAGCGGCAGAAAGGGCGAACATGTTGGAAGGACACTGCCTCTGCGGGGCCAGCGGCTGGCGATTGGCGGAGATGCCGACGCAGGCGACGATATGCAACTGCCGGGCCTGTCACCGCTACGGCGCGGTCTGGGCCTACGGAAATTGGGGCGAGGAGATCGAGATATTCGGCGAAACCCGTGGCTATGTCCGCGCTGACAGTGATGGCGATCTTGCCTTCCACACCTGCGCGGTGTGCGGTGCGCCTCATTCGTGGCAACCGGCCCGACCCGGCGGCACGGTATATCGCATGGCGGTGAACCTTCGGCTTGCGCCGCAACAGGCCGTTGCCGCATTGCCGCTGCGCCGGTTCGACGGGCGGGACAGCTGGACAAGCCGACCCGACGACGGCGGTACGCTTGGCGCGATCTGGGTCTAGTCGCAGTTCACCATCCAGTGGACCCCGAAGCGGTCGGTGAGCGACCCGAACGCCCGTGCCCAGAAGGTCGGACCGATGGGCATGCGCGGCGTGCCGCCATCCGCGAGCTTGGCGTAGAGGTCATGGGCCTCTTCCGGCGTATCGCAGGCGACCTGGACATCGAATCCGGCAAAGCCACGATGCGGTCCCATCCATTTTTCGATGTGGTCGGAGATCATCAGTTCGCGGTCTCCGATCGGGACACGGACATGGGCCACAAGCTTGGCCTCGTCCTCGGTCAGCGCCTCCTGACCTTCGTCGGGCACGTCGCCCATCCACATTGGCTCGGGCCTTGGCGCTCCAAAGACCTCGGCATAGAACTGCGCGGCCGCCCAGGCAGTGCCGGGCATGCTGAGATAGGGGTTCACTTGCATGGTTCGGGTCCTCCTGACCGGGACCATAGCACAGGTTCGTTCCGCCCTCGCCCCCGCCGACCCGCCTTGCGGCCCGGGCGCAATCCGCCTACATCGCCCCGGCACCGGCCAAGGAGGCGACGATGGGCTTCAAGATGGGAATTGTGGGGCTGCCGAATGTCGGCAAGTCCACGCTGTTCAACGCGCTGACCCGTACCGCGGCGGCCCAGGCGGCCAACTTCCCGTTTTGCACGATCGAGCCGAACGTGGGCGAAGTGGCGGTGCCGGACGCGCGGCTCGACGCCCTCGCCAGGATCGCCAACTCCGCGCAAAAGATCCCCACGCGGATGACGTTCGTGGACATCGCAGGCCTTGTGAAGGGCGCGTCCAAGGGTGAGGGGCTTGGCAACCAGTTTCTCGCCAATATCCGTGAGGTGGACGCCATCGCCCACGTGCTGCGCTGCTTCGAAGATGGAGATGTCACCCATGTCGAAGGCCGGGTCGACCCGGTGGCCGATGCCGAGACGATCGAGACCGAACTGATGCTCGCCGATCTTGAAAGCATTGAAAAGCGGCTGCAAAACATCGTGCGCAAGGTGCGCGGCGGCGACAAGGACGCGGTCCAGCAAGAGCGTCTGATGCAGGCGGCGCGGGCGGCGCTCGAGGACGGAAGACCGGCCCGGACGGTGGAGATTGATGCCGAGGACGCGAAGGCGTGGAAGGGGCTGCAACTTCTTACGACCAAGCCGGTGCTGTATGTCTGCAACGTGGCCGAAGATGACGCGTCCGAGGGCAATACCCACTCGAAAGCCGTCGCGCAAATGGCTGAGGCAGAAGGAAATTCCCACGTCGTGATTTCGGCCCGGATCGAGGAAGAGATCAGCCAGCTCGAGGCCGATGAACAGGTGATGTTCCTCGCTGAGCTGGGCCTTGACGAGGCCGGTCTCGACCGGCTGATCAAGGCCGGCTACGCATTGCTGAACCTCCAGACATATTTCACCGTGGGCCCGAAGGAGGCCCGTGCCTGGACGATCCGCAGGGGTCTCCTGGCGCCACAGGCCGCAGGCGTGATCCATGGCGATTTCGAAAAAGGCTTCATCAGGGCCGAGACGATCGCCTTTGACGACTTCGTTGCTCTGGGCGGCGAACAGGCGGCAAAGGATGCGGGCAAGATGCGGGCCGAGGGCAAGGCCTATGAAGTCAAGGATGGCGACGTCATGCACTTCCTCTTCAACACCTGAAATGGCCTTGTCCGCAACTCTTCCGGGTCCCCTGAGACGGCTCTATCGCCGCATCCGCGGGGCGAAGCCCAAGGGGCGCGCAGCGATATCGCTCGCCGATCTCGAGGTCAGGGTTCAGCGCGACATTCAGGACGAGTTGCAGTCCCTTTCGAAATGGGTCCCGGACGTGCGCGTGGATGCTTCCGGAAACGACGGGTTGGCGCCTTTTGACGTGCGCCTGAGCCGGGAGGGAGATGGCTTTGTCGTTCATGTCCCGGGGAGCATGGGCAGGGGGCTCGTCAAGGGACCCCTGTTTCGGCGGGCCGCCGCATACCTGCAGCAGTTCCGGCACGCCCCGTCGGCCAAGCACATGGTGGTTACCGTCACGGACGGACACCTCCCGGGCACGTATCGGTTCTCTCCCTCAACGGCCTCGCCCAGCGTGATCCCGATCCCCGACCCGTTCTTCTTTCGGGATTATGGCTACATGAGAGCCGATGAGGTGTTTGCCACATCTCCGGATTGGGCCGATCGCGATGACGCGCTGGTCTGGCGGGGTGCTCCGAACGGCATGGGGGTCATCGCGACGGACGCGGCAATGGCGCGCACACAGGGCGTGATGCATCGCTGCCGGCTGGTCCTTACGTGCCAGGGCACAGAAATCGACGCGGGCTTCGTGATCCCGCCACGCAACAACATGATGGGCTACGCGCCGCTTCTTGGCGCGAAGGGCATGATGGCGCAAAGCAAGGATCGGTTCAGCTGGGGCCAGCATCGCTATGCCTTGGATATCGATGGCTACTCGAACGCGTGGGACAATTTCGCGGTCCGTTTGAAACTGGGGTGCTGCGTGCTCAAGGTCGATAGCGAGGCAGGCTTCCGCCAGTGGTACTATGACCGGCTCACGCCGTGGGAACACTTCGTTCCCGTGAAGTGGGACCTGAGCGACCTGTTCGAGAACTACGACTGGCTGCGCGCAAACCCGAACCGGGCCGGGGAAATTGCCGCTGCCGGGCGCGCCGTGGCGGCCGAGATGACGCTGGAGCGGGAAACGGCGGCTGGCGCGCGCCTGATCGAAGAGCATTGGAATGGCTGAAGAAATCCTGGTTGCTGGGGGGGCAGGGTTTCTCGGTCGCCATGTGGTGCGGGCCCTCGCCGCCGGAGGGGCAGAGGTCCATGTGATCGACAATTTCGTCACCTCGGATCGCGCGCATTTCGTCGATGGCGCGGTTCGGGTGATCGAGGCCTGCGTGACCGATCCGGCGGGTTGGCCGGACGATCTCCGCCCCGATCTGATCTTCAATCTGGCTTGTCCCGCGTCGCCGCGCGCCTATCGCCGGATGCCTGTTCTGACGCTGGAGACCTCTGTTCTGGGGGCCCGGTCGCTGGCGCATCTGGCCTTGGGGACCGGCGCGCGCCTCGTGCATGCCTCGACGTCCGAGGTCTATGGCGATCCGCAGCGCCACCCGCAGGCCGAGGATTATGCCGGCAACGTTGCGCTGAGCGGCCCTCGCGCCTGTTACGATGAGGGAAAGCGGGCGGCGGAGGTGCTGTTGGGTGACATGGCCGCGACACGCGGGCTCGACCTTCGGATCGCGCGGATCTTCAACACCTACGGCCCCGGGATGACCGCCGGCGACGGGCGCGCGGTACCGAATTTCGTGGAACAGGCGCTGGCGGGTCAGCCCCTGACGATCGAGGGAGACGGACTGCAGACCCGCTCGTTCTGCTACGTCGATGACATGGTGGAGGGCCTCCTGCGTCTTTCCCGGTCCGAAGACGTGGGCCCCGCGCCGGTGAACCTCGGCAATCCCGACGAAGTGACCATCCTGGAATTGGCCGAACAGGTCCTGTTGATCACCGGATCGGCGTCGGGGCTGCAGTTCGATCCCGCCACCCGGAACGACCCGGCGCGTCGCTGCCCCGACATCTCTCGGGCCCGGTCCGCCCTCGGCTTCGCTCCGGAAATCGGGCTGGCAACGGGGCTCGAACGGACCATTGCCGCGGTCGCAACGGGTCGCATCAAGATTGCCCGCTAAATCCTTGTTTTGCCACAGGTTCACGCTTGCCGGCGTCTTGTCGGTTCCCGATTGGGAGGCCGTTGGCGTGATACTTGGCGGACGGCAATGGCTGCATCGCCAATCGCCGAGATATCGCTTTGGTCCGATGTTCGGCTGATGCCGGTCGGCACCCGTGTCGAGCGGGATGACGGGTACGGGAAGCGAGTGTGGCGCAAAAGATAATGGCGGCCCGATCGGACCGCTATCTGTCGTTGATATCTTGTACGGTTCAGGCTGCGCGGCGCCTTGTCACGATTGCCCCGAAGCCAAGCCCGGACAGCAGCAGCACAATACCGGCCGGAAGCGGGACCGGCGGAACTTGATCCGGCGGGCGGCTGGTGAGCTGGAGATTGATGTCTCCACTGCCCGAGGACCCGAGCCCGGAGATCCCGCCGTTGTCGGTCACGGTCCAGAAATACCAGCCGGAGAAGCCAAGGCCGCTTCCGCCCTTGTCATCGGCATAGTTGCCGAGTTGAGGCGGCATTGCTCCGGTCGAAGGACGCAAGGACAGGTCGATGCGGAGACCGTCGAAATTCGACCCCGCAGTCCCGGTGACCATGGCCGAGCCATAGCTGAAGAAATCCCAGAGATCGGTGAAGCTGCTCTGCGGGTTCGGCACCCCACCGGTCTTGCCGCTCACCCCGTTGCCGGTGCCGGTTTGCAGGTAGTTGAAATTGATATCGATATCGAGGCTGTTTCCAGCGTTGCCATTCTGGGCAATCGTGCCGGTCAGCCGCGCCGTGGTGTTGGTGACCACAAAGGTGCCGGGACCGCCCACGAACTGGTAGTAGTCCGAGCTTGCTTCGAGGCCCGGGAACCAGAAAGTGTGGAGGTTGCCGTTCGTATTGACGCTCGTGGCGTCATAGGTGCCGTTGTAGGTACCATCCGGGTTTACGGTGGCCGCACCTGCAACCGAACCCAAAAGAAGCGTTCCGGCGAACGCCACGGCGCCAAACGCGCGCTTCAGGACTGTCATTACCGAACTCCAATAAATAAGGTATTCCCCGGGCGATATTGTGGCCACAACGGTGCAATCTGTCAACGTCACCGGATCGTTCTGTGAACAATTCGCGAGGCCGGAAAGCCACTGTTGCGAATGCCGCAATAATTCTGTGACTCCCGACCGCGGTCCTCCGATCTGTGGTCTGCCCCGTCCGGGTCGGACAGTCGGGCCGCCCGGTGTGGTCGGTCCGCTGTGACGGGCGGTCGCAACCCGCTTGCCCTCACCGGCGCGCCCCGGTAGACGGATCAGCGGAGACGTGGCCGAGTGGTCGAAGGCGCTCCCCTGCTAAGGGAGTAGGCGGGAAACCGTCTCGAGGGTTCGAATCCCTTCGTCTCCGCCATTAAGATCAATGGCTCAAAAGATTTTTCCGCGATTGATATTGCTGCTATTTTGACGCCGGTTGGTGGACCGGGGCACGCTTGGGGGTGGTTACTACGTGAATTTCTCGCCGTAATGTAATCAGGCAAGACTCTTTCGCCACGTCGTCCCATTCGATCATCGTTGCGCCTTGCCTTTCAAAGCCTTTGTCTCTGCGATGATTGGATTGGTAATGCTCTTGATGCTCTGGGGGTCAATACTGGAGCCATCCCTGGTGGCAAGGACTGGGATCGTGACGAAGTCGGAGTGGTTTGGTTTTCCTCCGTTCGCCGCGCGGCAGGTCCGCCAAGATCCGGTCGGCTGCCGCACGAACTTGATCACGTTTGCCCCGTTTGACCGGATGTGAGAACGCCTTGGAAAAGGCCCCTGCTTCCGTTTGTGGTCGCGACCGTCGCTCATGAGCTTCGGGCCTTCAAGAAAACTACGGCACCACCCGGCGGGGATGCCCATGGCATCTGCAAAGGGCGGGCCGTGCACTTGAAACAGGCGTGGGTCAGCCGACAATTCTTCCATATCATCGCTGCGAAAGACCGTGACGCGCATTCCGGTCGTGCGTACCAAGGGCGTTTTTCGACGCAGATCATCGACCTCGGCCAACGACAGGCCAGCCAACTCTTCCGACGACATAACCGGGATGGAGTCTTCTCCAATCGTGTAGTCCATGGTCCTGATATTTCTCTGGCAGCGATATCTGATTTGGGGCCGCCGGCCAGAAAATTTCAGGGCACCCTTGCCCGACCGGCCCCAGACACGGACAGATCTGCGCTGTCAAACAGTGCTCCCACGGTGCGAAACACCGACAGTGCCTCGGCCAGTTCGGCCTGCGTGGTCACACCAATCTTGTCATGAACAGCCTGTATCTGGTTGCGCACGGTCTTGAGCGCGCGACCTGATCTCTCGGCAATCTGCGCCGGGCTTTGACCCGCCAGTAAATCGGCGCAGACCTCGGACTCGCGCGCGGTCAGATCGAACGTGTCCTGCAGCAATCCCAGATTGACGGCGTCCTCACCGCTTTGCCCTATGAAAATCGCAAACAACCGCTCCTCTTGCAAAAGGTCTCGGTCGATCGGGTTCACGTCGTTTAGCGCGGGGCGAAACGGCGTCAGACATAGCGAGAGCGGACCATCCGGATGGTCGATGCGTAGACCGCTTGCCAAGGGCGTTGACTCCATTTTGCGAAGCATCTTGGAAAACGCGCGGCCGTCATGCGCTGCATCGAACTCAACGCGGCTATTGCCGGTAACCCGCATCAGCTCTTCGCGTGCCAGCAACCTGCGGCCGGCGGCGTTTGCAAAGACGAATTCGCTCTTGCCCGTAACAACCACCAGCGGCAGCACGATGGTATCGAGAAAGCCCCCCATCACGCTGAGCGCATTGCGCGCCAAGGTGAGCGCGCGGGCCAGTTGAAGAGCGCGGACCGCGTGCGGGGCCAACAGTTTCAGCAACTCAAAAAGCGGATCGTGGGTGGCCGCCTCCAATTCCGGATCGGCGGAAACATTGAAGACGATCATGGCCCCTCGATTATTGTGGGAATCAAGCTTCAGGGCCATGAAATGCCGAAAACCGTTTGGCTGTATTGCGTCGCGGTAGAACCGTGAGGCAAAATATGTGTCGGCATCGGCCAGCTTTTTCGTCCGGGCGATAAAGCCGTTTTCTTCTATCAGGAGATGCTCGAGCGCGTTTGTACGCGAGTCGGCCAGAAAATCCACCTCGATGCCTGTCGTCTTGACTTGTTCGAATGCATTCCCAATCCCGGTATAGGCAGGCAAAAGCTTGTTGCCCTGATGAACGAGCACCAAAGCACCGGTTCCGGGGAAAAGCTGGACCATCCGATCCAGAAACCTTTTCCACTGCGGGTCTTCCAAGGCAGTTTCGTAGACCAGCCCGATCAGGTTGCTCAACTCTTCGTGGGATATCGCGACCGGTTTCATGGAAAACACCCTTGCAGAGAAACGAATGGCTCACCGAAAGCCTCCGAAAAAGACTACGCCCTTTGTTATGCGTGCGACGAACCAATTGCCATCGCTCCAAAGCGGTCATTCAGAGCGATCTGCGAACCGGCTGCGTGCCAAGCCGCAGCACAATTCAAACGATCGAACGCCTCACCCGGCCAGCACCATTCGCAGGGTCATTGATCGAAGACCCTCGTCTTCGCGGAGACGGGACAAAGGGGTGCCCAAATGCAAAAGGAGGGCTAACAGAAGGCGCCCCGCTTGTCGCGTCCCGTTCACTGGGCATCTTTGGTGACAACCTCCACATTCGAACAGGTTCCATAGAACCGGCATCCCCAGGTCGTGCCGGCTTGCGGAAACGATATAGCGGGAACCGCCACGGTCTGCGCCATTGCTGCGGGTGCAACACTCACAGTGGCGACGGCTACCAAGGCGGCAACACCCGCGGTTTTGATCAATTTCGAAAGTTGGGGGGTCATTGGATATTTCCCATTGTTGTGCCCTTCGACGAGACGCGTCGGGATCGGCGATGGGGATAGACTGCAGGGAACAGAGGCATCACGCATGGGCAGATTTGCCTATAGAATGACACTGCGCTTTGCCCGCATGATTTCCGCGGTCACCTGAAGTGGTCCCGGTTTTCCGGACAGCTCAGCGCTTGATCTTAGATGTATCCCGGTTGGTTTTCATGCCGCCAAATTCTGAACTCGACCGGCCCTTTGCCGGCATCGCGCCTGGGTCGCGGGAGCATCATCAACTGTCATCAGAGCGCCAAACCCCAACAGAGCCAACTCACAAAGGTTGTGGTAGCCAAGCTCTCCTCAAGACAAGCATTTTCCGCCTCAACTATTTCGCAACACTCGACAACTACGGTCCGGGCCATTGCAGATAACGAGGAGACAAGACCTCATGTGGTCCCCCCAAAAACTTGCCAACGTCGCTGCCTGCGTGCTCGCCTTTTCATCGCCTGCACTGGCAGAACAAGGCGTTACCGACAGCGAAGTTCAATTTGCGCAGATCGCGGCCTTCGAGGGTCCTGCGGCGGCCCTTGGCACCGGCATGCGTGATGGCCTCATGGCGGCCTTCGAAGAAGCAAATGCCGCTGGCGGTGTGCATGGGCGGATGTTGAGGCTCGACACCTTTGATGACGGTTATGAACCGGACCAGTCCGTCAACCAACTGGGCATGGTTCTGGAGGGCGACGACCATATCGCGCTGATCGGACCGGTCGGAACCCCGACCACGAGCGCCACCCAACCCATGGCCACAGAGGCCAGGTTTCCAATGATTGGTGCCTTCACAGGCGCCGGTTTCCTGCGGGACGCAAGCCTCGGAAACGTCTTCAATCTCCGCGCCAGCTATCATGCGGAAACCGAAGCCTGGATCGCCCATCTGGTGGACGAGCTTGGCATGACCGACATCGCGATCCTGTATCAGGACGACGGCTTTGGCCGCGTTGGGCTGGCCGGCGTCACACAGGCTTTGGAACGTCGCGGATTGAGCCTCGTCGCCGAAGGCACCTATGTCCGTAACACCGTCGCGGTGCGTGGGGCGCTGCTTGACCTTCGCCGGGCAGAGCCAGACGCCGTGGTTATGGTCGGGGCCTACAAACCGATCGCCGAGTTCATTCGGCTGTCGCGGCAGCTCAGCTTCGAACCGACCTTTGTCAACATCTCCTTCGTGGGATCAAAGGCGTTGTCGGACGAACTCGGGCCCGATGGCGAAGGCGTCATAATCAGCCAGGTGGTCCCTTTCCCTTGGGACGCCAGCCAGCCGGTTGTCGCCCGGTATCAGGCCGCGATGTCCGACTATGATCCTGACGCGGCACCGGACTTCATTACGCTTGAAGGTTACCTGGTGGGGCGCATGGCGATCGCCGCGCTCGAGGCCGCCGGGCCAGACCTGACCCGCGAAACCTACCTCGCGACCCTTGGGTCCATGACAGAGATCGATGTTGACGGTTTGGTCATGCAGTTTGGTCCCGACGACAACCAGGCGCTCGACACGGTGTTTTTGACCCGGATGAACGGCGACGGCAGCTTCTCGGCCATCCCGCTCGGTGGTGGGTCCTGACAGCGCAAACTGCCATGGAATCCAGAGGCCGGCGTTCATGTGGGCCGGCCTCCCCACACACGAAAACCTGCAGTGGAGCAGACGCGTGATTCTCGATCAGTCAGGCAAGATCGCCGTCAAACTTGGCCTTATGCTCACGATTCTCGCCGGGATCGGGCTTTTCGCGCTCCTTGGCGCGACCACGAGCTTTCGAAGTGTCTCTTCGGAGATGTCGGACTTCGAGAATACTTGGCTCCCCAACCTTCAGCAAACCTCTGAAATCCTGTCGACAACAAGCGAGTTGCAGTCAGCGTTTGCGCAGCTTTTGAGCATCGATGACCCAGTGCTGCTTCAATCTCACTTGCAACACGCGGCGGCAGTTACGCGGAGACTCGCCGACTCGATGCAGGATGGTGGGACGACCGCCGCGGAGATGGCCGACGCCGTCAATGCGCTCGTTGAAACGCGACAGTCGGAGCTTGCGGCGGCAGCGCAGATCGACAAGGCGGTGGCCGATTTCGACCTGCTTCTTACGCAGTTCGAATCCATTGTGGCCGAAGTGCAGGATGCAGCGCTT
>CAYMMT010000066.1:9183-14406 GCA_964391555.1 uncultured Rhodobacterales bacterium | reverse complement strand
CTAGTCTTGTACACATGAATTGGATTGCTGGCAGATGGGAAAGCGGGCGCCTGCTCGGTTGGGGCGTCGGCCCAGCCAAGATCAGGCTGCTCGCCTCGCTGTGCGCGACGATCATGACAATCGCCGGACCACCGGTCTCCGCACAAGCGGCGTCTGGGCTGTTCGAGTTGATTGAAGAGGTGCCCACACCCGCCCCTCTGGGAGGTCAGGAACCCTCGCTCACGACACACGACAATGCGCTCTACATGAGCTGGATGGAGCTTGCCGGGCAACAGAGCAGGGTCATGATGGCGATCCGGACATCCACCGGGTGGACGGATCCCCGCCTTGTTCAACAAGGGGATGATCTCTTTGTGAACTGGGCGGACTTTCCCGGCGTAGCCGTGTTCGATGACGGAACGATCGCGGTCCACTGGCTCCGGGAAGTCGGTGGATCGAATTTCGACTATCAGATTGAAATCGCGCTTTCGGGGGATGACGGCGTCACTTGGAGCAAGCCCTTGATCCCGCATGATGACCGGTCCTCGGCGCAGCACGGGTTCGTGTCGATGTTGCCTGATGGTCGCGACGCGTTATCCGTCATCTGGCTCGATGGCCGGGCCTACGGGACCGGCGGGGACGGACCATTGGACCTGCCGGGCGCCATGCAACTGCGCGCAACAACGCTGATGCGCGATGGCACGATGGGCCCTGACGAAGCGGTCGACCTTCAGACATGTTCGTGTTGCCAGACGAGCCTCGCGTCGACAGGGACCGGCACGATTCTCGCGGTGTATCGGGATCGTGCCGAGGGCGAAATCCGGGACATTTCCGTGGTGCGCCTGACCGATCAGGGATGGGAGGAACCGGCGACGGTTCACGAGGATGGATGGGAGTTGTCGGGATGCCCGGTCAACGGACCTGCCATCGCCGCCGATGGTGACGACGTGGCCGTCGCATGGTTTACCGGGGCCAACGACGTCGGCGCCGTCAAAGTCGCCTTCTCGGATAATGCGGCCCGGAGCTTTGGGACCCCGGTGCGGATAGATCTTGGCAATCCGATAGGACGGGTTGATCTGGAATTGCTCGATGATGGGACCGCATTGGTGAGTTGGGTTGAATGGGTGGACGGAAACGAAGTGCTCTATCTTTGCCAGACGGACGGCGGCACCGGGTGCATCGCACGTCAGTTATTGGCTACAAATAGTGCGGGAGCCTCCATAAACTTTCCGCGCATGGCCCGACTTGGGCGGGAGATATTCGTGGCGTGGACCCAGCCGACCGCTGCCGGAGACAGCCTCGCCCTGCGACGCCTGGTGCTGGCGGGCGCCGACTGATCGTGTCGGCGCTGCCCCACGTCCTGGTCGTCGACGACCATGCAGAGATCCGACGGTCGGTGACCCTGTATCTGGAAAAGAACGGGATGCGGGCCACAGGCGCCGGCAATACGACCGAGATGGACGGGCAACTGGCTGCCGAAAGGGTCGATCTGATCGTACTCGATATCATGATGCCCGGGGAAGATGGTCTGGCTGCCTGTGCCCGATTGCGCAAGGATCGTTGCTCCACCCCCATCCTCATGCTTACGGCGCTCGGCGACGATCGCGATCGCATCATGGGACTTGATACCGGTGCCGACGACTATCTCTCCAAGCCATTCAATCCAAGGGAACTTCTGGCTCGGATCAACGCCATTCTTCGCCGCGCCGGCGGCGTGTCGGGCCCGCATGGCGGCGTGCTGGCGGGCAAACGCGCTCGATTTGCCGGAATTACCTTTGATCACGATGCCAGTCAGGTCATGACCGGGACGGGCGAGATCACCCCCTTAACGACCGCAGAGGCAAGGTTGCTCGCGGTTTTTCTGGATAGACCCCGCGCGGTCATCAGCCGGGAGGAATTGCTGGAGCTGAGCGCGGGCCGGGTTGCCGGACCTCTTGACCGGACCATTGACAACCAGGTGTCGCGGCTGCGGCGAAAGATTGAGCCGGATGTGCTGAGACCGCGGATCATATCGACCGTACGCAATGGCGGCTATTGCCTGAATTGCGATGTTGAGTTCGAATCCTGATGGTTTTGGGAATCCGACTCCAGATTGCGCTCCTCGTGGTTTCGGTGCTGTTCGTCGCGCAGGTTGTTGGCCTTTGGCTATTTGTCGATGAGCGATCGTTGGCAGTTCAAGCGGCCATCGGCAGCGAGGTGGCAGGGCGGTCTGCCAACGTGGCGCGATTGATAGAGGCCGTGCCACCCGGTTTGCACGACGAGATTGTCACGGCGGCAACCTCGCCTCTGGTGCGTTTTGAGCTCGGTGCAGAGCCGTCGGTCACCCATACGCAACACGACGGGAACGGTACCATAGAAGCCCGAATTCGCGCGCTTCTCGATGATGGATACAGCCGCGACATACGCGTCGAGCTACACAAGATCGAGAAAGGGCTGCTCCCCGTGGCCAATCTATCTCCCGAGATGGCTGAAGTGCATGCCGAGATGATGCAAGGGACCCTTGCAGCGATCGAGATGGAAGTTTCGATCGCCATTCTGGGCGGTCGCTGGCTGAACGTCGCGACCCGGTTCGAAAAACCGCCCATTCAGTGGTCATGGATGTCGACACTGTCGTTTGTCCTCACCGCGTCGGTTCTGCTTCTGGCGATATTCTGGTTCCTGTTGACGCGATTGACCCGTCCCCTCAACGAGCTTGCATCGGCGGCCGAGGAATTCGGCCGGGGCGGCGGGGAAGGCCCCATCGAACCGGTTGGTCCCAGCGAGGTTCGCGATTTGACCATCGCATTCAACGATATGCAGGCGCGGCTGGCGCGGTTCGTGACAGACCGCACACAGATGCTGGCCGCGCTGGCGCATGATTTGAAGACCCCCCTGACGGCTCTGCGGGTCCGGGCCGAAATGGTGGATGACGCGGAGACGAAGGAAGGCATTTCGACATCGCTCGATGAGATGCAGGATATGGTGGAGGCCACGCTGGCTTACGCCCGCGGTGTTGGGCACAGCGAGGACCTCCAACGGCTCGACCTCGCGGACTACCTCAGGGGCATTCAAAAGGACACAACCGGGGACCTCGAATTGCGGACCGGACCTGATACCGAAGTGCAAATCAAACCCGTCGCCATGCGCCGAGCTCTTCGTAATCTCATCGACAACGCCCAAAGGTACGGGCGAACGCCGGTCCTGTCGTGGGATGTTGTCGGTGACGGCGTCGAAATTCGGGTCGAGGACAACGGTCCGGGCATCCCCGACCACCTCATCACGGAGGTCTTCCAGCCGTTCCAAAGGATCGAACAGTCCCGTTCTCTCGAAACGGGAGGGCATGGTCTCGGCCTTTCCATTGCGCGGAGTATCGCCCTCGAACACGGAGGAACTGTAGATCTCGCGAACCGGGACGAGGGGGGGCTTCTCGCTCGCGTTCTATTGCCGCTTGCGATCTCTCATGCCGGCCTGCCGGAAAACGCGGCGCATGCCGCCGAAAAGTACCGCAACATCCGGCAATTGCCCGGGGAAGTCGTTTGAGCCGCCCCGCCTGTCCCATGGTGATACATTTCCTTACAAAAAATCGTGGGCGAGGGCATTCCGGGACCCGGCGATTATCGATACACATACGAGGTTCGACATGGAATTGAGGCAGAACCATGCAGACCAAAGGCCAAGGTGCGGTGTCTCGCCGCGCGGTTATGAGCGGTTTGGGGGCAACGTTCGCGTTCGCCCCCGCGATTTTGCGTGCTGAGACCGACGATCCCGTCCGTCGCAACGTCTCGTCCTTCCGGACCCACGCCTGGGAGGACCACTTCGAGACTCTGGGTGCCGGAATTATCATTTCCGATACGAATACACGGGTCCTCCAGCACTGGACCTCGGATGGCGAGATGCGGCTTTACCCAACGTCTGTTCCCCTTACCGATGAGTTGACGCGGCGCGGATACACGGAAGTCGTTGAAAAACGGAAAAATCCGAGTTGGGCGCCGACCCCGTCGATGCGAGCGCGGAACCCCGAATGGCCGGTGCGTATACCGGGCGGAGACCCGCTCAATCCGCTTGGAACCCGGGCGCTCTATCTTTCGTGGCAATATTACCGGATCCACGGCACGCAGGACACCCGCAAGATCGGTCGTCGGTCATCGAACGGGTGCATCGGGCTCTACAACGAGCATATCGAAGAGGTGTACGATCGTGTCCCCGTCGGAACGCAGGTCAAGTTGATCTGATGGGCCGGTACACCTTGATCGCTGTCGCGTTGGCGGTGTTGCTGGGTTTGGGCTTCTGGTGGTCTGCAGACGGCAATGTCGATGCGCCTGCAAACGTGGCCGAGCCGGTGGGTGGCGAGGGGGCAGCAATTGTCGAGGTGACGTTGCCAGAGAGCCTTTCGACCAACGCTGAAATTGGAAAGGTCGCGTTTGAAGCAAGGTGCGCGGTTTGCCACGGCGCGAACGCTGCCGGTCAGGACGGCGTGGCGCCGCCGCTCGTACACAGGATCTATGAACCCAGTCACCACGGCGACGCGGCATTTCTTGTGGCGGTCAGAAATGGCGTGCGGTCTCACCATTGGCGTTTCGGGAACATGCCCCCCGTCGAAGGCCTGACTGACGGAGATGTGAAGATGATAATCGCCTATGTCCGCGAGCTTCAACAGGCGAACGGCATCAACTGACGCCGCTGGCAAAGGGCTTGTCGCGATGTTGAGAACCTTGATCCTGGCCTGCGCCGCCTCGTTCTCCGGAATGGCGGCGCTCGCGCATTTCGGGGCCACCGGTGTGACAAGCGAACGGATGGATGCAATGGTCGCGTTGGGCGGCGCCCAAATGACCGAAGTGTTCCCGGATGGACTCAACGGCCAAATGTCAGGGGCGCTCAACACGATCTCCATTCCACCCTCCCAGTTGCTGGCTACGGGTTGGGAGGCGGACGATCTGGTCTATGCGCCGGGGACCGGGATCACGCCGGAGGCCGATGTCTTTGGCGGCAGTTTGGAGAATGTCGTGAGCTACGGAACTGCGTTTCTGAGAGATGCCGACATTGGTGCCATGGCGTCCTATATCATGGACAGTACCCTGTCCGAGCAATGAGAGAACGCATGACCATGACCCTCAATCGACGACAAATGCTCGCCGCAGGGACGGCATTCGCAATTGCAGGAGTCCGGACGGCCTCGGCGGCCAATCCACGTGACCTCAAGGCGCATGTCTCCGATATTCAGTTGTTGCCGGACGACTTTGGCAAGACTCGGATCTGGGGTTTCGA
>CAYMMT010000066.1:5770-9083 GCA_964391555.1 uncultured Rhodobacterales bacterium | reverse complement strand
GCCCTGATCGTCGAGGAGGCCGATCCCCTCGATATCGATCAAGAGGAAGTCCTGATCTTTGATGATTGGCTAATCGATCCGGACACGGCCCAGATCGCAGGATCGTTCGGGTCCATGCATGAACTGAGCCACGCCGGGCGCCTCGGCAACTACGTTACCACAAATGGCACCTACAACTTGTCAAAGCAGGTCAGGAGGAATGACCGGCTCCGCCTGCGCCTGATCAATGCCTCAAACGCCCGCGTCTTCCAGTTGGCGCTGGATGGTCTTGAGGGTTGGATCGTTGCGCTCGACGGAATGCCACTGGCCCAGCCCACGATTGTCGAGCAGGCGTTCGACCTTGCCCCCGCGCAGCGGGTGGACCTCATCGTCGACGTAACCGCGGAGACCGGGGGCGCGGGACATATCGTTCAGGTTGACCGCAACGACACATTCTCTCAGGTTGCGTTCGAAGTCACCGGTGACAGTAGCCGCTCGCGCCGAACCGCGCCCGGACCTCTGCCACCAAACGCCCACCCGATGCCCGACCTGTCGGCGCGCCGCGACCTCGAGTTGCGTATGGAAGGCGGGGCCATGGGCGGCCTGCGCGGCGCATTGATGGACGGCCAGATGTCGTCCATGCGCGACCTCGCGCAGTCCGGGAATTTCTGGGCCTTCAATGGCGCGGTCGGCGGTATGGACGGCCCCCCGCTGGTCAAGGTGTCGCGCGGCGAGACAGTGTTCCTGACGATCTCGAATGATACGGCCTTTCCGCACGCGATGCATCTGCATGGAATGCATTTTCACGAGGTTTCGCCGGACATGAGCCTTGGGCCGTTGCGGGATACCACACTGCTCAATCGCGGCGACGCCCGCAGCATCGCCTTTGTTGCGGATAATCCCGGCCAGTGGCTGCTGCATTGCCATATGTTGTCCCATGCGGCTTCCGGCATGATGACTTGGGTTGACGTGACATGAAAAAGTGGACCGCGATCGTGAGTACCGGCTTGGTCCTGTTGGTGGCGGCCGGAATCTATCTGAATGTGGCGCGCGCGGGTGGCGCGGACGGTCTTCAAATGCCGAGCGACGTGGACATTGCCGCAGGCGCAGCCCTTTATGCCGAGAATTGTGCAGCCTGCCACGGAGCCAATCTCGAGGGGCAGGAGGACTGGAGAAGCCCGGGCGACGACGGACGCTTGCCGCCCCCGCCACATGATGAGACGGGGCACACCTGGCATCACGGCGATCAGCTTCTCTTCGAATATACGAAGCTCGGGGGACGCGCGCTGATGGCTGCACAGGGGTTGGAGTTCGACAGTGGCATGCCGAGCTTCGGCGATCAGCTTTCCGATCAGGAGATCTGGAACATTCTTGGATACATCAAGTCGACGTGGCCGGAGCGCATACAGGAGATCCAGGCGGTGCGGACCGAAGGCGAAATGAGACAAAGGGGCAATTGACATGAAACTCATTGGAAAACTGGTTGCGATTGCGGTTCTTCTGTTCCCGGCGGTTTCTCTGGCGGAGGGTGTCAGCGAAAGCAGAATCAAGGAACTGGTCCTTGAGGCCATTCGCGAGAACCCCGAGATTGTGCTGGAAGCCGTTCAGATCATCGAGCAGCGTGAAATGGAGCGTCAGGCGGCAGCGGTCGCCGTCAGCTTGTCCGAAAGCCGTGACTTGCTCGAGAGCGACCCGAATGCACCGGTCCTCGGCAACCCCGAGGGCGACGTTACGGTCGTCGAATTCTTTGACTACAATTGTCCCTATTGCCGACGCGCGAAGCCGCATGTGGAAGCATTGTTAGACGCAGATCCGAATGTCCGGTTGGTCTATCGCGAGTGGCCCATCCTTGGCGAAGGGTCGGTGTTTGCCGCGCGGGCGGCCCTCGCCTCGCGAGAGCAGGGCAAATACGTGGAGTTTCACTGGGCCCTCATGGGAATGGCCGGGCGGGCGGAAGAAGCCTCGGTTCTTCAGGTCGCGGAACAGGTCGGTCTCGATATCCCGCAACTGCGACGAGACATGGATTCACCGGAGATCGATGAGCATATCGCGACTTCCATGCAACTCAGCCAAGCGCTCGGCTTCAATGGGACACCGTCTTTCGTGATTGGTGACGCGCTGATCCCCGGCGTGATTGAGGCGGATCAGATGATCAGCCTGGTGAACGACGCTCGTTCAGCGCGCCAATAACGTCAGATAGGCGCCGCTTCGTAGCCAGCGGCCTTGATCGCGCCGATCACAGCATCGGCTGCCTGTGACGTTGTGACTTCAACCGTCCGCTCTTCAAGGTCGGTCGTGACAATTGCATCGCGATCGAGCGACTCGATCTCTTTCTTGATGGCAGCCGTGCAATGGCCGCAACTCATCTCTGGGACGTGCATTTTCATCGAAAAATCCTTTCCGCCTTTTTGGCAAAAAATAGATTTCCAAGCCTGCGGAAGGTCAAGGGAAATCGATAGCCGGCAACCTGCGAAAAAAAGTTTGTGAACCCTATTGAGATTCCAGTCACTGGAAGCTTTATATGGGTGCGAACCTGGAAAAGGAAAGCCGCCATGACGACTGATACACGCGCCACCCTCAGCATCGAAGGGATGTCCTGCGCCTCCTGCGTGGGGCGGGTCGAAAAGGCGCTTGCTGCTTTGGATGGTGTTTCCGATGTGTCGGTCAACCTCGCGTCTGAATCCGCCAGATTCTCCATCGATGGGGCGGGTCGTCTGGAGGATGCTACAGAGGCGCTCTCGAAACTGGGGTACCCCGCGCGGACCGAGCGGGTCACCCTGAACATCGCGTCGATGTCATGTGCCTCCTGCGTGGGGCGGGTCGACAAGGCGCTTGCGGATGTACCGGGCGTCCTGTCGGTGACCGTGAACCTCGCCGCAGAGACCGCCGCAGTCGAGTACCTGGAGGGAGTTGTCACACCAGCCGACCTGATGTCCGCGTCGGCCGCGATCGGGTACCCGGCAGACATTGCAGAGACGAACGCAAGTCTTTCGCGTGTCGAGCGCAAGGAGGAGGAAGCGGACGCATTGCGCCGGCGTGTGGGTCTGGCGGCGGTCCTGACTTTGCCTGTCTTTGTGCTGGAGATGGGTTCGCACCTGATCCCTGTCTTTCACAAGGCCGTCGAAAACAGCATCGGGCAGCAGATGTCCTGGGTCATCCAGTTTGTGCTGGCCACGATCGTGCTTTTCGGTCCCGGGCGGTATTTCTTCAGCAAGGGTCTTCCTGCGTTGTTTCGCGGCGCGCCGGACATGAACAGCCTCGTTGCCTTGGGAACGGGGGCGGCGTGGAGCTATTCCGTCGTGGCCACATTCCTGCCGGGCTTGCTGCCCGATGG
>CAYMMT010000066.1:1456-5670 GCA_964391555.1 uncultured Rhodobacterales bacterium | reverse complement strand
GATGGAGAGGTCATCGACGGGTCCAGCAATGTCGATGAAAGCATGATTACCGGGGAACCCGTGCCGGTGACCAAAGCCAAGGGCGCCAAGGTCACGGGCGGCACGGTCAATGGCACCGGCAGCCTGACGTTCCGGGCAGCACGCGTCGGCGCCGACACGACGCTCGCCCAGATCATTCGCATGGTCGAAGATGCACAGGGCGCGAAACTCCCGATTCAGGGGCTCGTCGACAGGGTCACGCTCTGGTTTGTGCCAGCAGTCATGGTGTTGGCCGCCCTGACGGTCCTGGTATGGCTGTTGGTCGGACCGGACCCGGCGTTGACATTTGCGCTCGTGGCCGGGGTGTCCGTTCTGATCATCGCGTGCCCGTGTGCCATGGGGCTCGCCACGCCCACGTCGATCATGGTGGGCACTGGCCGCGCGGCAGAGATGGGGGTCCTGTTCCGCAAGGGTGACGCCCTTCAGGAGCTTGCGGAAGTCGACGTCGTTGCGCTCGACAAGACCGGCACCGTGACAGAAGGAAAGCCGACGTTGACCGACGTTGTCGTTGCAGAGGGCTTCGACCGCGATGCCGTTCTCGCAAAAATCGCGGCTGTGGAAATCCAGTCCGAACATCCAATCGCCGAAGCGATCGTCCACGGGGCGCGGAGCGAGGGTATTGAAGTGCCAACCGCTTCCGGATTCCGGTCCGTCACGGGATATGGCGTCGCGGCGTTGGTGGATGGGGCGGAAGTCATGGTCGGAGCGGATCGGTACATGATCCGGGAGGACGTGGATATCGCCGGCCTTGCCGATGCGGAAAGAGACCTTGCCAATAGGGGCCGCACCGCGCTCTTTGCGGCTGTCGACGGCAAGCTGGCCGCCGTTGTCGCGGTTTCCGACCCGGTGAAACCGGCGAGCCGCGCCGCGATCTCTGCCTTGCACGACCGCGGGTTCCAGGTTGCCATGATTACCGGTGACAAGCAGGAGACGGCGGAGGCCATCGCCCGCGAGACCGGGATCGATCACGTTATCGCCGGCGTGCTGCCGGACGGAAAGGTTGCCGCACTTGACGACCTCAGGGCGGGAGGCCGCAAGATCGCCTTTGTGGGTGACGGGATCAACGACGCTCCGGCGCTGGCGCATGCGGACGTTGGCGTCGCCATCGGTACAGGCACGGATGTCGCGATTGAATCAGCCGACGTTGTGCTGATGTCGGGTGACCTGCGCGGCGTCGTGAATGCCGTCGAGGTGTCAAAGCGGACCATGTCGAACATCCGGCAGAACCTCGTCTGGGCCTTCGGGTACAACGTGGCGCTGATCCCGGTGGCCGCGGGTGTCCTCTATCCCGCCTTCGGCCTTTTGTTGTCGCCGGTCTTTGCCGCGGGTGCCATGGCGCTGTCTTCGGTCTCGGTTCTGAGCAACTCCCTTCGTTTGCGCCGTATCGTGCCGGCGATGAACGAGCAGCACCGGACCGAGGCACCCATGCCGCAGACCCAGACCCAGCCCGCAGAATAGGAGGCAGGCCCCATGAACATCGGAGAAGTTGCGGAACGCTCGGGGATCCCGCCGAAAACCATTCGCTACTACGAAGATATCGGACTTGTCCGGCCCGCGCGGAACGGCAACGGCTACCGCACCTTTCTGGAAACCGACCTTCACAAGCTCGCCTTTCTCGGCCGGGCCAGGGCTCTTGGGTTCTCGATCGAGGATTGTCGGACGCTTCTTGACCTCTATGAAGATGAGAGCCGTGAGAGTGCTCAGGTCAAGACGATCGCACACGAACATCTGACCGCCATCGATCAGAAGATTTCGCTGCTTCAGTCCATGCGGGCGACGCTCTCGCATCTTGTCAAATCTTGCCACGGGGATGATCGGCCGGACTGTCCGATCCTCATGGACCTGGCCGGCCGCCCTGACGCCGCTAAATCGGATTGATTTTCTGCCGGCCTTAGTTCGTCACCTGCAGGGCGTCGGGCAAGGCCGCCAGCGCTGTTTCAAGATCGCTCATCGGGAGGCCTCGGGCGATCCATCCGGGGCCGCTGCGAGAGCCAAGCATGCCTTCGGAGACGTCGACGAAACCGGAATACCCTGCGCGGTTGAGCGCTGCCAGAAGCTGCCCGCTGCGACCGCCGGTGGCGCAGATCAGGGCAACGGGCCGTCCGGCGGCGATATCGCGTGCAGCAAATAGCCGGCGCTCAAATCCTTGCTCGTGCATGCTGACGGGCCAGGCGCCGGCGGCGAGTCCCGTCTCGGCCCATTCGGGCCGCGAGCGCACATCGAGCAGAACGATTGCGTCGTCCTCGAGGGCCTGGGCCGCTTCGGGTGCTGCCCAGACATCCTGGACCGCGGCCGCACCGAGACCCGGTATCGCCATCAGACCTGCAAATGTCAGAAATCGTCGTCTGTCCATGGGACCTCCACATTCCGGCCGAGTGTTCTGCGATCGCCAAGGGTCACAGCGATCAGGCCGAGATACACGCTTCATCCCAACCTTCCTCCCGTTCCAAGTCGATGATTTTCTGAATCATCTTGTCGCTGATCTGTCCTTGAACAACGGTCCGGCCAATGACCAGGGCTGGCGTCCCAATGAAGGCGAACACTCGTGCAAGGGCAGAGCTATCGTCCAGTTCGCGAACAACCGCGTCACTTTCCATATCCGCGATCAGGCGGTCCTCGTCCAGACCAAGGTCGTTCGCGAGCCGCGAAAGGTAGGCAGGCGTGGCTTGGAAGGGCGTTGCCATCAGTCTCGCGTGAACCGCCAGGTAAGCGCCTTGGCGCTTTGCGGCGAGGGCGGCTTTGGCCGCAAGGTTCGAACTGGTCCCGAATAGGGGGAGTTCATGCCATGCCACTGCAATCTCGTCCGGCATCGCCTCTGCCAGATCCGAAAGCCGTTTTGTCTGGACGCGGCAAAATGGGCAGTAATAGTCGGAGAACGACGCCATTGGCACAACCGCGGGGTCATCGGCAAGTTCGCCGTAGAGCGCGCCGCAGATATCGTTGGTGACGCGCGCAAGGGCCGCTTCCTTTCGCGCAATGACCTCTGCGCTATCTCGCGATCCAAGCCCCACGAAGGGATCGAGGCCGGTTGATGTTTCGCCGGCAATGAATTTCCGGAATCTTGATGGGCTTTCGAGCGGCTCGAGCACCAACCTCTCCGGCAAGAGCGACGGAACGCTGCGCAGGGCCGTATAGCCCACCGCAATTGCGCCGAGCGTGATGAGGGTCGATCTTTTCCCTGGATCCATACTGCGTCTTCGTTGCCGATCGAGCGTGAGTGCAGTTACTGCCAAGTCCGGAATTCGGTCAACTTTACAAACTGATACATTCTTTGCCGTGAATACGGTAAGGTAAGCCGGTAACAACATCTGACCGCCGGTAGGCGATGATCATTGGACAGGAGGTGGACATGTACCGATTGGCGATACTTGCGGCTTTGCTCGCAACGCCTTCCCTTGCGGACCCCGATGGCTACGAACATATGTCGTCTTGGGGGGTCGGTATGGGAATGATGTTTGGACCTATCCTCTGGATTATCGTCCTGGGGCTGGTTGTGGCAGGCGTCGTCTGGTTTGCTCGCAGCGTGGACGGCGCGGCATCGGGATCCGGAAAATCGGACGCGATGAGTGAGCTTGATTTGCGTCTTGCGAGGGGCGAAATCGACGCCGAGGACTATGCGGCTCGCAAAAAGCTTCTGACCGGCGAATAGTTCGACAAATCGGGGTCGAAAGCCTCGGTCGGAATGCTGTCCAAGATCCGGTTCGCTTTATTCATACCCGGCACAACTTGGCTCGGGGTGGGTCAAACACCCTTGAATACTTTGTGGATCTCGGATGACCCGCCACTGAACTTTCATTTAACTAGCTTCAAAGTCCGCTGGTTTGATGCGCCACCTGGCGTATTTGGAGCAACCGACAGATGCGATGAGTTTTCATGTGACGCAGCGCATGTGCCGGTTGCGGTGTGCTGGATCTTCCGGCGTGATCGGCACCACCGGCGCCGAAAGAACCTCCGTATAGGCAGACCGCTCAGCATGGGGCGAAAACGGCGGGAGTTCGCTCAAGCCATCGACCGATCTCGCGGCTGACGGATGACCAAGGGTCATGCCATGACCGACGAGATCAGGCGTCCTGTCGCTGTCTGCCTGACGCCCGGACTGGCGCATGATCTGACCGGTGTGGCCGAGCGTCTGACACGCATTCCAACACTGCGTTACCTCTTGGCGGACCGCGCCT
>CAYMMT010000066.1:0-1356 GCA_964391555.1 uncultured Rhodobacterales bacterium | reverse complement strand
GGTCCTGACGACGCACGCCAAAGTGGAATTGATGGCCCCAATCATCCATCCATCTTGAGCGCACTTATGAACGCTTCCTGCGGAATATCCACCTTGCCGAACTGCCGCATCTTCTTTTTCCCCGCCTTCTGCTTGTCGAGCAGTTTGCGTTTCCGGGTGGCGTCGCCGCCGTAGCATTTGGCCGTCACGTCTTTGCGGAGGGCGGACAGGGTCTCCCGCGCGATCACCTTGCCGCCGATCGCCGCCTGGATCGGAATTTTGAACATGTGGCGGGGGATGAGGTCCTTGAGCTTTTCGCACATTGCGCGGCCGCGGGTCTCGGCGCGATCTCGGTGGACCATCATCGACAGCGCATCCACGGGCTCGTCATTCACGAGGATCGACATCTTCACGAGGTTGTCCTGCCGGTAGCCGGTCATCTGGTAGTCGAAGCTGGCATAGCCCTTGGTCACGGATTTCAGCCGGTCGTAGAAGTCGAAGACGACCTCGTTGAGCGGCAGGTCATAGACCACCATGGCGCGGGAACCTGCATAGGTGAGGTCCTCCTGAATGCCGCGGCGGTCCTGGCAGAGTTTCAGCACATCGCCGAGGTAGTCGTCCGGCACGAGGATCGTGGCCTTGATCCGGGGCTCTTCGAGGTGATCGACATGGGTGAGGTCCGGCATGTCGGCGGGGTTGTGCAGCTCCGTCATGGTGCCGTCGCGCATGTAGACGTGGTAGACCACCGAAGGAGCAGTCGTGATGAGTTCGATATCGTATTCGCGCTCGATCCGGTCCCGGATCACCTCGAGGTGCAACAGCCCGAGAAAGCCGCAGCGGAAGCCAAAGCCCAAGGCGGCGGAGGTTTCCATTTCGAAGGAGAACGACGCGTCGTTCAGGGCGAGTTTTTCGATGGCGTCGCGGAGGTCTTCGAATTCGGCGGAATCCACCGGGAAAAGGCCGCAGAACACCACCGGCTGGGACGGGTTGAAGCCGGGAAGCGGCTCGATTGCGCCCTTTTTCTCGTGCGTGATTGTGTCGCCGACGCGGGTGTCGCGGACCTGTTTGATCGACGCCGTAAGAAACCCGATTTCCCCGGGGCCGAGGCTGTCGACGGCCTCCATCGCGGGCTTGAAGACGCCGACACGATCCACGGGGTATACGGCGCCATTGGAGAGGAACTTGATCCGCTCGCCTTTCTTCAGGCGGCCGTCGATGACGCGGATGAGGACGATGACGCCGAGGTAGGCATCGTACCAACTGTCGACCAGCATGGCCTTGAGCGGCGCGTCGGCGTTGCCCTTGGGCGCGGGGAGGTGTTCGACGATCGCCTCCAGCACCTCGTGGATGCCCTGGCCGGTTTTGGCGGAGACGGGG
>CAYMMT010000065.1:0-14505 GCA_964391555.1 uncultured Rhodobacterales bacterium | reverse complement strand
GCTCATGGAGGCCTGTCTGGAGCTCATGGCAACCGGCGCGGTGGTGTCCATTCAGGACATGGGCGCTGCGGGCCTGACCTGCTCGGCGGTGGAAATGGGTGACAAGGGCAACCTCGGCGTCCGGCTCGATCTCGAAAAGGTCCCGGTGCGGGAAAAGAACATGACGGCCTACGAGATGATGCTGTCCGAAAGCCAGGAGAGGATGCTCATGGTCCTCGACCCGGCGAAAGAGGCGCAGGCGCGGGCCGTCTTCGACAAATGGGACCTTGATTTCGCCATCGTCGGGGAAACCATCGACGAGGACCGCTTTCTGATCATGCTCGACGGAGAGGTCAAGGCGGACCTGCCGCTGAAGGCCCTCTCCGGCAATGCGCCCGAATACGACAGGCCCTGGGACCTGCCGCAGCCCCATCACGATGAGGTCGAGATCCCCAATATCGACGCTATCGACGGGCTCAGGGCGCTGATCGGCTCGGCCAATTATGCCTCTCGTCAATGGGTCTATGAGCAATACGATTGCCAGGTCATGGCCGATACGATCCGCATTCCCGGTCTGGGGGCCGGTATCGTTCGGGTCCACGGCACCGAAAAGGCGCTCGCCTTCACCTCTGACGTGACCCCTCGCTATGTTGTCGCCGACCCTATCGAAGGCGGCAAACAAGCGGTGGCAGAGGCGTTCCGGAACCTTTCGGCCGTCGGCGCCAAACCGCTGGCCACAACCGACAATCTGAACTTCGGCAATCCCGAGAAGCCCGAAATCATGGGCCAGTTCG
Organism: uncultured Rhodobacterales bacterium; assembly: GCA_964391555.1. Lineage (GTDB taxonomy): Bacteria > Pseudomonadota > Alphaproteobacteria > Rhodobacterales > Rhodobacteraceae > JAMWZF01. The sequence goes on along the minus strand of CAYMMT010000065.1, from coordinate 13,732 downwards.
TCGGCGCCCTCCGGGGTATCGGCGAAGCCTGTTCCGCGCTCGACATGCCGATCGTGTCCGGCAACGTGTCACTCTATAACGAAACCGATGGGCAAGGCATTCTGCCTACGCCGACGATTGGAGCTGTTGGCCTGATCACCAGCCCGGACCACGCGATCACGGGTCAGGTGCGCGACGGCCATGTCGCCCTTGTTATCGGCACCACGCACGGCCATCTGGGCCGGTCGGCGATCCTGGCGGAAGTCTTTGTCCGCGAAGTCGGCGCACCGCCCCCTGTCGACCTGGCGGCGGAGCGCCGAAATGGCGATTTCGTCCGGGCCAATGCCGAGTTGATCAAGGCCTGCACCGACCTCTCGGACGGTGGCCTTGCGCTGGCCGCCTTCGAAATGGCCGAGGCCGCCGGCGTTGGCGTCACCCTCGACAGCGGCGACACCCCAACTCTGTTCGGCGAAGATCAGGCGCGATACCTCGTGGCTTGCAACTTCGACCAGGCCGAAGCGCTGATGATCGCCGCGGCTCAGGCCGGAGTGCCGATATCCAGCGTCGGCCGTTTCACCGGCGATACCGTGCGGATGGGCGGCTCCGAAGCGCCTCTGTCAGATCTTTCTGCCCTCTTCCGCCGCACGTTTGCCGACATATTCGCATGACCCGGTACGCAGAAATCAACCGCGACTACTGGAACGGGATGGCCGACGACTGGGTCGAGATGGGCGAACGGGCATGGGCGGCAGACGCGCCGTCGTGGGGCGTCTGGGCCGCGCCCGAAGCCGACCTTCAACTCCTGCCCGAGGACATGAGCGGTCTCGACGCTATCGAACTGGGGTGTGGAACGGGCTATTTCTCGGCCTGGATGGCGCGGCGGGGCGCGGCGGTCACGGGCATCGATATCTCGGACAAGCAACTCGCGACGGCACGCCGGTTGGCCGAGGAGCACGCGGTTCGGGTTACGTTCCGAGAAGGCAACGCGGAGGCGACGGGACTTCCGGACGAAAGCTTCGACTTTGCCTTGTCCGAATACGGAGCGGCGATCTGGTGCGATCCCGATGTGTGGCTGCGCGAAGCGCACCGCCTCCTGCGCCCCGGCGGGCGTCTGGTGTTTCTGGGCAATCACCCTTTGACCCTCGTCACAACACCGGCAAACGGTGCCCCTTGCGAACGCGTCTTGCACCGGCCCTACCGGGACCTGACCGGCGCCGACTGGACCGAGGTGGAGATTGACCCCGGTGGCATAGAATTCAATCGCACGTTTGCGGGCTGGATGGCGCTTTTTGCCGAGATCGGCTTTGCCGTCGACGCCTTTCACGAACTGTATGCCCCATCCGATCCGGGACCGGATCGCTTTTCGGTCCCCGGAGACTGGGCAAGGGACTACCCCGCTGAACAGATCTGGTCGCTCATCCGAAGATGATCGCGACAAGGCGGCAACTTGCAACTGCGACACGCGCCGCCTAGATTCTTGCCAACAGGCCAGAGGATTGTCCAATCATGCCGATGCAAGCCCATGAAATCGAACACCTTCTGCGAGAGACCTTCCCCAATGCAGAAATTGAGGTTGGCGGCAGCGATGGCGTTCACATGTCGGCCTTGGTGGTCGACGAAAGTTTTCGCGGCAAGAACCGCGTGCAGCAGCAACGGGCCGTCTATGCCGCGCTAAAGGGAAAGATGGACGGCCCGACCGGCGAACTGCATGCCCTTGCGCTGACCACGCGAGCCCCTGAATGAACCTTGGCTGGTCCCTCGCCCTCGGACTGGTGGTTCTCGCCGCGCTTCTGGGCCTGGTTCTGCGAGGACGGGGCTCTGAAAATTCCAGGCGCTGGCCTCCTCGAATGATACGGCGCCACAAAGGTATCTTTACGCCGCGACCGGGCGCCAATACGGAGATGCCGCCGCAAGACCCGAACCCTGCCGACCCAACACAGAAGACGATTGAGGAATAGACAATGACCGCTGAAGATCAGATCAAGGACACCGTGGCCTCGAACGATGTTGTGCTGTTCATGAAAGGCACCAAGACCATGCCGCAATGCGGATTTTCTTCGCGGGTGGCGGGGGTTCTGAACTTCATGGGCGTTGAGTATCAGGACGTGAATGTTCTGGCCGACGACGGCATCCGCCAAGGCATCAAGGAGTATTCTGACTGGCCCACGATCCCTCAGCTCTACGTCAAGGGCGAGTTCGTTGGCGGCTGTGATATCGTGACCGAGATGACGCTGTCGGGGGAACTCGACACGCTTTTCGAACAGCAGGGCGTCACCTTCGACAAGGAAAAAGCCGACCAGATCCGCGAGCACAACGCCTAGGCCCGAAACGGCGAAGTCCGGAATTCCTGACGTGACTAAGTTGCGTCACCCTGCTGAATTCAGAGAAATCTGCAGGAGGGGCGTCCATGGACACAACGGTTATCATTCTTCTCGTGCTGGGTGCCGTCGCGGGCAACGTTGTGCTTGTCTGGGCGATCCGCAAAGGTGGCCAGCGTGACGCCGCGATTGCGGCCTTCGCGCAGGGGCAAGGCTGGACCCACGAAAAAACGACCGAGCGTTTCGCGTCCGTGGTCACGATCGCGGATCCGAAGGACGGTTGGCGTCTCGAAACACGAACCCTGCATTCCCGATCCAACGAGGGATCAGGCGGTGCCAAGACCCGGACGACCTGGACCGCCCCGGATTTGTCGATCCCCGAGGGTACCGCGGTCTATGGCCCCCCGCTGCCCGCAAAAACAGTGCAGGTGATGGGGAAATTCATGGGGGAGGATGGCGGGCTCGCGGGCTTTCTCATCAAGGCCTTCACCAGGAAGCTGGGCACGGATGTCGATGGATTGACCGTTATCGAGGGACGGGATGATCCGGCCACTCTGCTCGCCACCCCCGGTGAAGAGCATGTCTTTGATGCCCTGATCGGCGCGGAAGAACTGTTTCGCCTCAACGACTTCGGATCAAATGTCGCCGAAGCTCCGTTCCTTGTGCGAAATCAGGACGGGCTTGTCCTGCGGCTCAATCGCCGCCTCAAGACCCCGGAGGAGTTGGCCGCCTTCGTGGACGCGGGTCAAAGTCTTGCCGATCGACTGAGAAGTCATTGAAGGCCCGGGCGATGGCGTCCGAATTCCGTCTGGACTGAGGCTTGCCCCGACCGGGGTTCAGCCCTCGAGCGCCGATTTCAATACACCGGTCCGGCTTTCGACCTCCTGTGCCAGCGACTCGGCCCGGGCCGCGATCTCGGCCAGCGTCTCGGTCACTTGCGGCGGAATGACCGGCACCTCGATTTTCTCGGCCTCTGGCGGTGGTGCCGACCGGAGACTCTCAAGCTCGGCCCGCATTTCGGCCTCGCGCGCCTCGATTTCGCGGATCTTGTCATCCATCCCCGCCGTCCGGTCAGCCAGCATCAGCCCCGCCATCAGCAGCATGCGCCCTTCCGGCATCCGCCCGATCTGCTCGGTCAACGCCGACGCCTCGACATTCAGCATACCGGCTGCGGCATGCAGAAAAGCTTCTTCGCCTTCCTGACAGGCGACCTCGAAGGTCCGCCCCCCGATCTCGATTTCGACCTGCGGCATTACTCGACCTCCTCTGCAATCAGGGGACGCAGTTCCTGCATGACCGCCTGAACCTCGGCCATGTCGGCGGCCCGCGTTGCGCGCAGCGCCTCAAGCTCGGCCATCATGGCCTTGTTGATCAGATGTGGTTCCGCGGTCTGCTGACTGAGTTGTTCCCTGAGGCGCGCATTGATGTCCCGCAGGTCAGCGTTCACCTGCCGGAGCCGCTCGGACGCCTCCTGGGTCACGGTGGCCTGCGAGCGCAGGTCCTCGATCTGACCCCGCATCCGTTCGATGGTCTCATCCTGGCGTGCTTTCAGGGCCTTCACCCGCTCTTCGAGCTGCGCGGAAACCAGCCGTTCATCCTCGAGCGCCGCTTCCAGTTCGGCCACACGCGCCAATTGGTCTTCGGCTTGCGGGTCAGGCGCGGTCGCGGTCGCCAGTAACCGGGGATCGGGAAGCTGCGCCGCGCTGTCCCCGATTCTGTCCAGAGCCGCGAGAATTCGTCCCTCAAGCTCTTCGATATCCGACATCCGCTCGTTCCCTCGTCTGGGATTCGCCTGTTCCAGCCCGCCAGCGTCAGCCATCATCCCGTTACCCGGGATCCTTTTTGTGGGCGGGGCGAATCGCACCTCATCTACCGGAAGACTACGCCGAGCACCCGGCACGGGCAATTCAGAGCCTTCGTTATGGCAAAAGGGCTTATCACGCGCGCTTGAACTTGTGCATGAGGCTCGGTATCCGGCTCGCGATCTTCGTGACCACGCCCTTGAGAGGAGCTCCCCTTGGACATCGACGCCCTGCGCACCGCCCACCCTGATCACTGGATGCGGGCCGCCGCGATCCGCACGCTGACGCTCGATGCCGTGGCTGCGGCCAACTCCGGGCATTCCGGCATGCCAATGGGAATGGCCGATGTGGCGACGGTGCTGTTCGAGAGGCACCTGCGTTTCGATCCCAAAGCCCCACACTGGCCGGACCGCGACAGGTTCATCCTGTCGGCGGGCCACGGCTCGATGCTGCTCTATTCGCTTTTGTACCTCACGGGGTACGAGCAGATGACACTCGATCAGCTCAGGGACTTCCGCCAGTGGGGCGCCCGGACGGCAGGCCATCCGGAGTACGGCCATGCCGAGGGGATCGAAACGACAACCGGCCCACTGGGACAGGGCATCGCCAATTCCGTCGGCTTTGCAATCGCGGAGGAATCCCTGCGGGCCCGGTTCGGCCCGAAGGTCATCAATCACCACACCTATGTCATCGCCGGCGACGGCTGCCTGATGGAAGGTGTGAGCCAAGAGGCCGTCGGACTCGCCGGCATGCAGCAGCTTGGTCACCTCATCGTGTTCTTCGACAACAACAACATCACCATCGACGGCACCGTGGACCTGGCCGACGTCACCAACCAGATGGCACGCTTTGAGGCCTCGGGCTGGCACGTGCAGGCGATCGACGGGCATGATCCCGAAGCGATCGACGCCGCCATTGTCGCGGCAAAGGCAGACCCTCGCCCCTCGATGATCCAGGCCAAGACCCATATCGCGCTTGGACATGCCGCGCAGGATACGGCGAAGGGGCACGGCGCTTTGACGGACCCCGACCAGTTGAAAGCCGCGAAAGAGGCCTATGGCTGGCACCACGGCCCCTTCGAAATTCCCGCTGACGTGAAAGCCTGGTGGGAAAGCCTCGGCGACCGTGGTGCCGCGACCCGTGCGGGCTGGCAGGCCCAATTCGACAAGATGTCGAAGTCGAAACAGGCCGAGTTCAACCGCGCATTTGATCGCGAGGTTCCCAAGAAGCTGTCCGCAGCGATCAAGGCGTACAAGAAACAGTTGTCAGAGGATGCGCCCAAGCTGGCCACGCGGGCCTCGTCGCAAAAGACGCTCGACGTCCTGAACCCGATTCTTCCGGAAACGCTCGGCGGCTCGGCTGACCTGACCGGATCGAACAATACCAAATCCGGTGACATGACGGTGTTCAATCCCGACAACCGGGACGGGCGCTATATTCACTTCGGCATCCGCGAGCACGGCATGGCCGCAGCGCTGAACGGGATGGCCTTGCACGGCGGAACGAAGCCCTACGGCGGGACGTTCATGTGCTTCACCGACTATGCGCGCGGCGCAATGCGGCTGTCGTCCCTGATGAACGTCCCCGTCACCTATGTCATGACACACGACTCCATTGGTCTTGGCGAAGATGGGCCGACTCACCAGCCGGTCGAACACCTCGCCATGCTGCGCGCGACGCCGAACCTCAACGTCATTCGCCCGGCGGACGCCGTCGAAGTGGCCGAGGCGTGGGAACTGGCGTTTTCCTCCAAGGGGACGCCCACCGTCCTGGCCCTCACCCGCCAAGGCGTGCCGACCGTCCGGACCGAGCACAAGACCAAGAACATGGTCGCCCAGGGCGCTTATGTCCTCGCCGATGCAGAGGTGGGAAAACGGCAGGCGATCCTGATGGCCACAGGCTCCGAGGTCTCCATCGCCATGGCGGCGCGGACGATGCTGGAGGCGGAAGGGATCGGCACCCGCGTCGTCTCCATGCCCTGTTGGGAACTCTTCGAGGATCAGGAAGAGCGCTACCGCAAACGTGTTCTTCCCGGCGGCCCGGTGCGCGTGGCCATCGAGGCGGGCATCCGCTTTGGCTGGGATCGGTGGCTCTACGGTGAGCGGGGTCGCCGCGAGAAAGGCGAATTCGTCGGCATGCACGGCTTCGGGGCCTCTGCCCCGGCGGGTGAACTCTACGAGAAGTTCGAGATCACGGCAGAGGCTGCTGTTGCCAAGGTAAAAGCGATGCTGGGGTAGGATCCGCGATGTTTGTGGTCGGGAGCGATCGGTCGCCTGCCCCACGTTGAGCCGTGCTGTCGGATTTCCCCGGCGCGGCTCGACGGTGCACCCGCGCCGCAACCTGCGTTCCAGCCAAGTCCCTCGATTTGACCGGCGCGGCGCTCTTCAATGGCCGGCGGATCTTCCTGTTACAGCGGCGATCGCCGGACCAACGACCTGCGTGACAAGCGGGATCAGAAGCAACCCGACGATCAAGCCAAAGACACCGTCAAGGCCGGCTGTCACCGCCCATCCGGCAAACCCGTCGCCCACCGCGTAGGCGAGTTCCTTGATCGCTTCGTAGGGCCAGACCCACCAGTGCATCACCTCCAGTCCATGGATCAGGATCGACCCGCCGACCCAGACCATCGCCAGCGTTCCGACAAAGCTCAGAACAGTCAGGAAGCCCGGCATCCCGTTCACCAATCCACGGCCAATCGCGCGTCCCATGCCGGTCCGCCCTTCCTTGGCCATGTGCAAGCCCACGTCATCGGCTTTGACGATCAGTGCGACCGCGCCGTAGACCAGCACCGTGATCATCAGGCCCGCAAGTGCCAGCGCCGCGGCGCGGATCGCAAAGGGTGCATCCAGGGGCAGTTGATTGAGAATGATGGTCATGATTTCGGCCGACAGGATGAAGTCGGTCTTGATCGCCCCCTTTACCCTCTCCTCCTCAAGCTTGAGAGGGTCCTTCGGGCTCATGTCCTCTTCGATGGCGTGGCCGGGATGCGGCGCGAGCCAGTGCCAGACCTTCTCCGCGCCTTCGAAGCACAAATAGAGACCTCCGCACATCAGAAGCGGCGTGACGATCCACGGGACGAATTGCGACAGGAGCAGAGCGAGGGGAAGCAGCACCACCAGCTTGTTGAAGATCGACGCCTTCGTGATCTTCCAGATGATCGGCAATTCCCGCTTGGGGTCGAGGCCGGTGACGTATTTCGGCGTCACCGCCGCATCGTCGATCACGACGCCTGCGGCCTGCGAACTTGCCTTCGCGGCCATGCTCGCCACGTCATCGACCGAGGCCGCCGCGGCCTTGGCGAGGGCGGCAACGTCGTCAAGCAGGGCAAGTAGGCCACTCATCCAAGCATCTCCATCAACGCGAAACTCTCGCCAGACTGTAGGGAGTTACCCGCCCACCGCAACCCGGCCGTCGCAAGCCTGTCATTCTTGCGATTCTCCCGCTAACGTCGTCAGAAAACCGGAGCCAACACCCCCAATGCGCGCCCTTCTCAATCCTGTTGTCGCGGCTCTTGCCGCCATTTCGGCCTGCGCCCCGCTACCCGAACCCGTGCCTCCCAAGAGTGACGTGTCAAATGGGCAGGGGCTGACCCGGATCGACACGCGCCCGGCACCTGTCGCTCCGCCCCAGGACACCCCCGACGATCAGGCGGTCCATGCGTTTGCCAAAGCCTTTCTGGATGGCCTGCAACCGCGCTCGGTCGCGCAACGGGCCGAATACTGCGGGTATTTCTATCTTGATGCCGACGGTCGAATGGCCGGAACACCGCCCCGCCGGGGGACCTTTGCCTCCTGCGACATGCCGGGACCGTTCGAGGGGGTTTTCGCGTCTTACCACACCCATAGTGCCTTCGATCCGGACTACGACAATGAAGTCCCGTCAGAGACGGATCTTCTCAGCGATTTCGACTTTGGCATTGATGGATATGTCAGTACGCCGGGCGGTCGTGTCTGGCATGTCGATCACGGCACCCGCACCACCGCGCAGATTTGCGGTCTCGGCTGCGTGTACCAGGATCCCGGCTTTCGTCCGGTCGGAGAGGCCGGCATCCGCGCCCGCTTCACGCTGCAGCAACTCGCACGCAGATAAGGTGTTGGCGGATTCTCTGGCCAGAAACCCGCAAGGTGGGTAAGGCTCTGATATGACCAACTCTCTTGCCATCTGGCTTGTCCTGATCATTCTGGCCGCGTTTGGCGTGGACTACGTGCTCTTCGACTTCTCCGCGAGCATCTTTCTGGGTCGCAAGGGCGTCGACCTGCTGCAATGGCTCGCGTTTTGGCGATGATTGCCGTTCTGGCCTGTTTCTGGCCCGTTATCGCTAACGATAATTGTATCGGAACACCGGGACGGGGTTGACCTGAGGTCGGGAACGTAGGACCACCGCGGCAACTCACACACCGCCAGACGGAGGACTTACCATGGCTGTGAAGGTCGCAATCAACGGCTTTGGCCGCATCGGACGCAACGTGCTTCGGGCCATCATCGAATCCGGACGCACCGACATCGAAGTGGTTGCCATCAACGACCTTGGGCCGGTCGAGACCAATGCCCACCTGCTTCGATACGACAGCGTGCACGGGCGCTTTCCCGCGACAGTGACCACCACGGAGAGCACGATCGACGTGGGCCGTGGGCCGATCGCCGTCACCGCGATCCGCAACCCCGCCGACCTGCCATGGTCCGACGTGGATGTCGTGATGGAATGCACGGGTATCTTCACGTCGAAAGACGCCTGTCAGGCTCATCTGGAGAACGGGTCGTCGCGCGTGCTGATCTCGGCCCCGGGCAAGAACGCGGACAAGACCATCGTCTTTGGCGTCAATGACGACAGCCTGACCGCCGACGACATTGTCGTCTCCAACGCCTCCTGCACCACGAACTGCCTGTCACCGGTGGCCAAGGTCCTCAACGACGAGATCGGAATCGTGCGGGGCTTCATGACCACGATCCACAGCTACACCGGCGACCAGCCGACATTGGACACCATGCACAAGGATCTCTACCGCGCGCGCGCGGCGGCGATGTCGATGATCCCGACCTCGACCGGCGCGGCCAAGGCCGTGGGTCTTGTCCTGCCGGAACTGAACGGAAAGCTTGACGGCGTCGCGATCCGTGTGCCGACGCCCAATGTCTCGGTCGTGGACCTGACCTTCGAGGCCGCTCGCGAGACCTCCGTGGACGAAATCAACGCCGCCATCCGGAGCGCGGCCAATGGAACGCTCAAGGGTATTCTCGGCTTCACCGACGAAAAACTTGTCAGCCAGGACTTCAACCACGACCCGCATTCCAGCGTCTTCCACTGTGACCAGACCAAGGTCATGGAAGGCACCATGTGCCGGATCCTGACCTGGTATGACAACGAGTGGGGCTTTTCCAACCGGATGAGCGACACGGCGGTCAAGATGGGATCGTTCCTCTGACCGTCGACTGACGGTCTGAGTATGATAGGCTCGTTCCCGGCTCCATTTCCTGCCGGGGACGATCATGGGATCAGTCGTTCGACGCACCCTGCAACTCGCCTGCCTGTTCTTTGGCGGGTACCTGGCTGTGGTCTGGCTGGGGCCGTTTTCGTTGGATTCAATGGCAACAGGCCGGGCGCTCGGCCTGTCGGCGGCGACCTCCATCGGTCTTGCCGCAGCCTTCGTCCTCGCGATCTCCGCGGCCCGCCGTGCGGAACGGACAACGGGCCAGCCCCGCCGCACACCACAGCCGGAACTGCTGTCTGCCATGGATGACGCCGCAGCCCCGCGCGATTGGTACATCCTGTTTCTGGTGCCCAAGGCCGGCAGCGCGCCGATTTCGAGCGATATGAGGTCAGCGCTGGCGGATGCGGCCCAAATCCTGGCCGAGGAAATGGGCGGTGCTGAGACCGAGTCCGTCATCGTGATGCCTGAGGACTGGCCAGCCGCCCCGGTGCGGGACACCGGTACGTTTCGTGACCCGGCGGCGATGGCGGCGCTGCTTGGCCCCATGAACGACATCCTGCGCCGTCGCGGCGTGCCGCTGAGCGGCATCGACGCGTTCTTGTCGGCACCCTTTTCGCCACGGGACTATGGGCCCGTGATCACGGTTGACGGTCTCGTGCCGATTACGCCAACCACCGATGTCCAATCCGCCCGCCAACGGCGCACCGAGACACCGGTTGAAGGCGCCCCGAGCCGAAGTGATGGGCCTTCGGAAAACCGTTCCATAACGGATACTTCGGAGTCGAAATTCACCTGTGAAATCTGCATGGGCGTGTTTCCCGAGGCCAGCATCACTCACATTTCAGCGGACAGGGTGCAACAGCGCTGCGCGAGCGGGCATGTCCCACAAAACCTGCCTCCGGACCTGCGGATGACCTCCGAGACAACAACGCAGCTGCAGCAGGCCTGGGCCCTGATTGCCGCAGCCAAGACCGACGAGTGGCGTGTCTGCCCGGACTGCGCTGACGACATCGAACGCGGTTGACCCACGACCCATGCAGGGAGCGCAAAGCCGATAGCGCTAACTATCCGTTGTGCTGCGGCGCGGCATCGTTACCTCTGGTCCACGAGATAACCGGCCAGCATGAAAGGACACAGCAATGACCGCGCTCTCTTCCGTCCGAACGGCCCTGAAAAAGCGGGCCGCCTTCATCCGCACCAAGCGCGAGATCGAAAGCCTCCCGCGTAATATCGCGCTTGAAGATCTTGGCATCTACCCCGGTGACGCCGACGAGATCGCCTACAAGGCGGTCTACGGTTAGGCCAAACGCTCCGAAAGCGCCCGGTGCACGGCGGGAGTGACGAATTTCGACACGTCCCCGCCGAGACGCGCAATTTCCTTGACGAGGCGAGAGGCGGTGGCCTGGTGCCGCGCCTCCGCCATCAGGAACACGGTTTCGACCTTGTCGTCGAGCGCTCGGTTCATGCCAACCATCTGATATTCATACTCGAAATCCGCCACTGCCCGCAGACCCCGGATAATGATCTGCGCGCCGACATCCTTCGCACAGTCGATGAGCAGGTTTTCGAACGGATGGGTGATGATCTCGCAACCGGTCTCGGCCGAGACGACCCCCATTTCGGTCTCTATCATCGCGACACGCTCCTCGAGCGAGAACATGGGCCCCTTGTCCCGATTGATCGCGACGCCGATCACAAGTCGGTCCACAAGAACGCAGGCGCGCCGGATGATATCCAGATGGCCAAGCGTCAGCGGGTCGAATGTTCCGGGGTAAAGTCCTGTGCGCATGGGCCGTGTTCCTGGCTGAAACCTGTCAGGTGGGACGCAACATTATCGCGCACGGGAATGCAAGCCGGGGCGACTCGGAACCGGGCTCAATGCCCCATGATCATGCCTTGCAGGGCGTCCTTCTCCATGGCGAGTTCGGACAGGCGCGCCTTGACGACATCGCCGATGGAGATCAGGCCAACCATCTCTTCGCCCTCCATGACCGGCAAATGGCGAAACCGACCATCGGTCATCGTCTGCAAGACCCACTCGGCGGTCTCCTGACCCGTGCAGGTCACAGGGTCCTTTGTCATAAGGTCACCCACGGTTTCAGAAAGGCAGGCGTCGCCGCGACTTCCGAGTTCACGGACGATATCACGTTCCGAAAGGATGCCGGTGGCCTGTTTGCCGTCCACGCTGACCACGATCGTCCCGATCCGTTGATCAGCCATGATCTTGAGCGCATCGGCCACCGGATCGGTTGGCTTCAACGTCAGAACGCCATCTCTGCCCTTGGACTTCAGGATCTGGTTGACCAGCATCAGTGTGCCTCCCTGCAGGTATCACTTCCCTGAAACAAGGGTCGGCCCTTGGCGACCGATCTGTCAAGCCTTTCCAGCGGCTTGGGCCTCAAGCCGGTTGATCTCTGCCTTCAGGGCCTGGACCAGCAACCCGGCAACGGTGGTCAACCGGTCCGACCGCCGATCAGCCTCGTGTCGCACCAGATGGTAGGCGCGCGTCAACGACACCCTGTCCTGCAGAACCCGCACCAGTTCCGGGACAAAGGGCAGAGCAAAGTCGTGCACGATCCCGAGACCCGCCTTCTGGCGCAGCATCGCCAGCTGAACCGTGACGGAATTTGATGCCATCTTCACGTCGGACCGGCCGGTGCCCCTGAGATAGTCCAACTCGCGGTCAAAGATCATGTCGGGGATGTACCCGACCGTCGCCAACGCGTCCGGTTCGCGCGCAAGGTCCCGGTGGCACGCAAAGTGCAGTTTGTAGTCGGCGATCTTCTGAACGATCAGGCGGCCCGTCACAGGCGGGCTCACGGTGATCGCGAGGTCGGCCTCCCGCCGCGACAGGTTCACGATCCACGGCAGGGAGATGATCTGGAATTCGAGCCCCGGATGTTCGCGCCGGACCGCCGCGCAGACCTGCGGCAGCAGAAATGTCGCGCATCCATCAGGCGCCCCGATACGCACCTGCCCGGACAACCCGGGATCGCTGGCGGTGTTCCGCGCCATGGCCGAGACCGCGTCTTCCGCTTGCCGGGCCCGATCATGGACCCGCATCCCCTCTTCCGTCAGGACATAGCCCTGGGGCGACTTGGCAAAGAGCGTTGCGCCCAGGTCGCGTTCCAGTCGCCCGACGCGACGTCCGATCGTCGCGGGATCAAGCCGCAGTTCGCGGGCCGCCGCCGTAAGGCTTTGACCGCGCACAACCGCCATGAATACACGTATGTCGTCCCAATTCACGAAGTCACCCTTGTATTTTTGCAAAATGATCCCGCAGCACTTCGGCTTTTCCGCTGCGTCGCGCAAGGCTAATTTGGTCGCCAAGGATCAGGAGGATTCCATGGAACAGATCGGACATTACATCGACGGCGCCCACGTCGCCGGGACCAGCGGACGCAACGCCGACGTCTTCAACCCCGCCATTGGCGAAGTGCAGGCGCAGGTCTCACTGGCCTCCAAGGACGAGGTGAACCGCGCCGTGATGCTGGCGGCCGCCGCGCAGCCCGGCTGGGCCGCCACCAATCCGCAGCGGCGTGCGCGGGTCCTGATGAAATTCGTGGCCCTTCTGAACCGGGACATGGACAAGCTTGCCGAGGCGCTGTCACGCGAACATGGGAAAACCCTGCCCGACGCCCGCGGCGACGTGCAGCGCGGGCTCGAAGTGGTCGAGTTCTGCATCGGTGCCCCGCATCACCTCAAGGGCGAGTTCACCGACAGCGCGGGGCCCGGCATCGACATGTATTCCATGCGTCAGCCGCTTGGCGTCACCGCCGGTATCACGCCGTTCAACTTTCCGGCAATGATTCCGATGTGGATGTTTGCGCCGGCGATCGCCTGTGGCAACGCGTTTGTCCTGAAGCCGTCCGAGCGCGACCCGTCGGTCCCGATGATGCTCGCCGCGCTGATGGAGGAGGCCGGCGCGCCGAAGGGCATTCTGCAAGTCGTCAATGGCGACAAGGAGGCCGTTGACGCCCTGCTGGAACACCCTGTGGTGCAGTCGATCGGCTTCGTGGGATCGACCCCGATCGCAGCCTATATCTACGAAAAGGGCTGCGCCAACGGCAAGCGCGTTCAATGCTTCGGCGGGGCCAAGAACCACATGATCGTCATGCCCGACGCCGACATGGACCAGGCCGCCGACGCGCTCGTGGGCGCGGGCTACGGCGCGGCCGGTGAGCGCTGCATGGCGATCTCCGTTGCA
>CAYMMT010000064.1:7887-14576 GCA_964391555.1 uncultured Rhodobacterales bacterium | reverse complement strand
TACCAGCGGCTGAGGCAATTCCGGCAGAACCCGGCGAGGTTCATCATGTCGATGTTCTGCACGTCCTTGCGGTCGTCCATCAGATGCTGGCGGAGACGGCGGAAAGCCGCGGCTTCGATCTCGGTGCGGGTGGCGTCGTCCATGTCAGTCTCCTTGGTGTGGCGGGCCGCTTCCGGCGAGAATATCGCCCCGATCCGGGGCATCGTTTGCGCTCTTTCTGCCCCAAATGGCACGGGAATCAAATGCTGTGCATCTCTTCGAGTGCACGGGTCAGCAGCGGCGCGAGGCGTTGGGCCCAGTCCAGTTGCCCGGCCTCTGTGGCGATCAGGTCGTGGCGTATTTCGATGAGCGCGTTGGGGCGACCGTGTTGCAATGCGTGACGGTCTACCGCGTCCCCCGGCAAGTGGCCCGCGTAGGGTTGGTTTTCGCCCACGGTCAGGTCGCCTTCAGCCTTCAGCGCTTGAATGAACGGTCGGGACAGGCGTTCATCCCAAGCATAGAGCACGCCCACTTCCCATGGCCTTGGATTGCGACCGTTGAGGCGCGGCGTAAAAGAATGGATCGCGACATAGGCGATGTCGGTCCGGTCACGGCACGCCTCTTCGAGCGCAGCGTCGTAGGGGTCGTAAAACAGCGCCTTACGCCGGGCGATTTCGCCAGCGTCGATGCTGCGGTTCGCGGGGATGATCGTACCGTCATAGAGCCGCATCACCAACGTCGGATCATCCGCACCCCGGTTGGGGTCGATCACCAGTCGCGAAAAATTGGACAGGACGGCCGGGGCATCAAGAAGTTCGGCAAGGTGCCGCGTCACCCCGGCAGCCCCGATGTCATAGGCGATATGCCGCGCCATTTCGGTTGCCGGCAGGCCAAGATCGCCCTCGGCCACCTCGGGCGGAACACGGTTTGACGCATGATCACAGGTCAGCAGCCACGGGCTGTCCTCGGGGCCTTGAATGATATCGTAGGAGGGGGCAGTCATGGGCACCTTCTCGTGTGTCTTGTTCCTCTATGCCAGTTGTCTGTCAGAGGGAATTGCGCAATAAGGTCTCGGCGCGACGTTACCGCTAACGCCGCGACCCGCAAGACCGCAAGCCCGAAGGAGATGGGACCCATGAGACGCACCCGCAACGTCAAGATCGTTGCCACACTGGGCCCGGCGTCCAACGACTACGACACGATCCGCGCCCTGGCCGAAGCGGGGGCGGATGTGTTTCGCCTCAACATGTCCCACGGGGACCATGATGAGATTGGCGCGCGGCACGAGATCATCCGCAAGGTCGAGGCTGATCTGAATTCCCCCATCGCAATTCTGGCGGACCTGCAGGGGCCAAAGCTGAGGGTCGGAACCTTTGCCAATGACAGCGAGGAACTGGTCAATGGCCACAAGTTCCGGCTGGACCTTGATGAGACACCGGGCGACTCGACGCGCGTTTGCCTGCCCCACCGCGAGATCTTTGACGCCCTGGAACCGGGCGCGAGCCTGCTGGTCAATGACGGCAAGATACGGCTCAAGGTGCTTGATTGCGGAAACGACTTTGCGGAGTGCGAAGTGATCGCGGGCGGAACCATCTCGAACCGCAAGGGCGTGAATGTCCCGGATGTCGTTCTCCCGCTTGCGGCGCTGTCGGACAAGGATCGCCGCGATCTGGAGTTCGTCTGCGCGCTCGGCGTTGACTGGTTGGCGCTGAGTTTCGTGCAGCGTTCAGCAGACGTGGAAGAGGCGCGGGAGCTGGCCAAGGGGCGCGCCGCCATCCTGTCCAAGATCGAAAAGCCGGCGGCCGTCAAGGCGTTCGAAGAGATCCTTGAGGCCTCGGACGGGATCATGGTGGCCCGCGGCGACCTCGGTGTGGAACTGCCGGTGCAGGCCGTGCCGCCGATCCAGAAACGGCTGATCCGGAAATGCCGCGCGGCAGCCAAGCCGGTTATCGTCGCAACCCAGATGCTGGAAAGCATGATCGAGAGTCCGATGCCGACAAGGGCGGAAGTCTCTGACGTTGCGGCGGCGATTTACGAAGGCACGGACGCGGTGATGCTGTCAGCGGAAAGCGCGGCGGGGCAATTTCCGATCGAAGCCGTCCGCACGATGGACGCCGTTGCCACCGAGGTGGAAAACGACCCGACCTACACCCAGATCATCGAGGCCAGCCGCAGCATCGAGCGCACCAGCGTGCCGGATGGCATTGTGTCGGCTGCGCGCGAAATCGCCGAGGCCACGGACGTAAAGGCGATCTGTTGCTTCTCGGAAAGTGGGACCACGGCGCTTCTGACGTCGCGCGAACGACCGCGGGTGCCGATTGTGGTGCTGACCACTGTTCGAGAGACGGCGCGTCGGTTGTGCCTGAGTTGGGGGACCAACTGTTGCATGACCAGCGATGAGATCGACCGTTTCAAGAAGGCGGTGATTGCGGCGGTCCACGCGACCCTCGCCCTCGGCCTCGCCAAGACCTCCGACAACATCATCGTGATCGCGGGCGTGCCGTTCAATACGCCCGGCTCCACCAATATCTTGAGGGTGGCACCCTGCGAGGAACGTTTGATCTATCGGCAAGAAAGTTGAATAACGGGGCACAGGTTCTCACAGGTGCTCCATGGATCCGGATCTTTTCTTTGTTATCGGCCTGATCGTGACCGTGTTCTCGATCCCGCCGATCCTTGGCGCGATGCTTGAGGGTCGTGCTCCAAGAGCGGCCGCGATCCTGATCCTGATCGGTGGCGGCATGCTGGCGATCGCTCTCAACCAGAATCCCGCAGGGTATTCGATTGGCGAAATCCCGGACGTTTTTGTGCGGGTCATCGGCAAATACATCAATTAGCGCGAGACGCTGAAGCGGGGAATGGCCGCCGAGCGTGGCTGCCTTCCGGAAATCCGCCACTGCGAGAGCTCAAGTTGCCGGAAACGGCTCCTCGACCGGCGACATGCCACTGACGTCATGAACCGCGACCTTCTGCAGAACGTCAATTCCGCCCGCGACATAAGGTTCTGCCGTCGAAAGATGCGCTTCCCCGGCGACGCCGGCGGGGTTTGCGCCGGGCGCGATCCCGCCATGAGCGATGCTGCCAACCGGACGAAACTCTCCCTGTCGGTGTTGCCGCCGTGCGAGTTGACGATCACCATCTTGCGCGCGCCGGCCCGGGCGACGCTCAACCCTGCGGTCCAGGCCTTCATCGCGGTCTCGGCCGTGATGGTGAGGGTGCCGGGCGTCCGGAGATGTTCGTTGGAATTGCCAACCGCCTGAACCGGCAAAAGGCGGACCCTGATTGATGACTGTATCGACTCCCACCAGCAGGTGTGGCGCGTGCCGTGCCACGGCCGCGGTGGGAAGAATGGCAATGGTCCGATCGGCGGCAATCCGAAGATCGGCGGCGGGGTAGTCAATCCAATAGTGGCTCATGTCAGGCGTGGGCTCCGGCGGTTGCGAGACTGGGACCGATGAGGCGATCCATGCGAGCACCGACCTCGCACAGGTGCCCCACCAACGCGGGGCGTTCCGCGCTGTCCATCAGGAGATGCGCGGCAAAGACTTTGCGGGCTTGCTGCGCCAACAACAGACGACGCCACGCATCAGGATGCGTTTGCCCGGCGCGCCGATCAAACGCGCGAGCCACCAACGGGCTCCGCACGTCGTAAAGCCGCCGAGCCGGGTGATGTGATCGCGCCCGCGCCTGATGGTCTGACCTGGCTCTTTCGGCATGATGAACGCCACGTCTGGCGGCAAGACACGGTCGAGCCGGCCCTTCAGCATCGCGGGTGACCCGTACCATCAAGTCGGATAGACGAAGATCAGCGTATCGCACCATTCTAAGTCGCCGCAGTGGTCTTCCACGGCAATTGGTTGCCGGGGCAGTCGAGGTGGTCCGATTCATCCTGCACATAAATCATTCGGGCGCCGGGATAGTCGGACGTAAACGTCTCCCACCCCGGCATGGCATGGGGTGCACCATGAGGGCGACAAGGGCAACGTCACGTCATACGTGACTGACAGGGCCCACATGCCCGCCTGCATGGCCGCCCGCGATGCATGGCTTGGCGCCGATGGCGCAATTCCGGCCTCGACCCTCGTGATCGTTTCGGGCTTCACCCGGCCCGAATTCCTGGTTGAGGTCGACGTCACCGCAGCTGCGCCCCGTCCCTGTTTCACAAGCCCCTTGCCAAGTATCGGGCGCTTTTCTATACGGCGCTCTCTGACTATATCCGCGCGTCCGGCCGATGTGGCATTGCCGTGGCGCGTTTCGCAGTCCGAAGAGGAGACGAAAATGCCCAAGATGAAGACCAAGTCGAGCTGCAAGAAGCGGTTCAAGGTCACGGCCAATGGCCGCGTGAAGACGGCTCAGGCCGGCAAGCGCCATGGCATGATCAAGCGCACCAACAAGTTCATCCGCAATGCCCGCGGCACCACCACGCTCAGCGCCCCCGATGAGAAGATCATCAAGGGCATGATGCCGTACAGCCGCTGAGGGAGGACGACAGATGCGCGTTAAATCCGGAACCGTTACCCACCGCCGTCACAAGAAGGTCACCGACCAGGCCAAAGGCTATTACGGTCGTCGCAAGAACACCTTCAAAGTGGCCAAGCAGGCCGTCGACAAGGCAAACCAGTACGCGACCCGCGACCGCAAGAACCGCAAACGCCAGTTTCGTGCGCTTTGGATCCAGCGAATCAATGCCGCAGTGCGCAGCCATGACGAGGCGCTGACCTACTCCAAGTTCATGGGCGGACTGCAGAAGGCCGGGATCGAGGTGGACCGCAAGGTTCTCGCCGACCTCGCCGTGCACGAGCCCGATGCGTTTGGCACCATCGTCGACAAGGTGAAGGCCGCACTCGCTGCCTGACCTTTGATCGTCTGATCATTTGAGGCCGTCCGACCCCGGGCGGCCTTTCGCTTTGGCGGGGTAGCGAAGTGGTCGGGGCGGACCAACTCGGTCAGTCCGACAAATGGACGTTGCCCCACCTGCCGGAGGGTTCGGATGCTTGACGACAGTCCCCGCGCCGGTTCGGTCGGCTGGAATCCTCAGTTTGACGTCTTCGGTTGTTGGTTTGCCAGTGGCGTACGATGACAGATCTCTGAAGGGCCTTCTTGGCTTTGGGTTTGCGGTCGACCTTACCTGGGGCGGGCGCGGCGACGATACTGTAGGGCCGCCACGGCAATCGACGTCCGCCACCCGACAGCTTGCACCGGGGGCCAGCGCAGGCTAGTCGGTCGCGGATGACAAGGGACCCGGGACATGGATGATCTTCGCGCCAAATTTATCGAGCTTGTTGCCGGCGCCTCGGATGAGGCCGCACTTGAAGAGCTGCGCGTCGCGGCTTTGGGCAAGAAGGGCGAAATCAGCCTGCGGATGCGCGAACTGGGCAAGATGACCCCCGAGGAGCGGCAGGTCATGGGGCCAAAGCTCAACGCGCTGAAGGACGAGATCAACGCCGCGATTACCGCGAAGAAGGCTGCGCTTGAGGATGCCGCTCTCGATGCGCGACTGGCGTCGGAATGGCTTGACGTGACGCTGCCATCGCGTCCCCGCGGTGCGGGGTCGGTCCATCCGGTCAGCCAGGTGACGGACGAGATCACGGCGATCTTCGCCGATATGGGGTTCTCGGTCGCAGAAGGTCCGCAGGTGGAGACCGATTGGTACAACTTCGACGCGCTGAATATCCCCGGCCATCACCCCGCACGTGCCGAGATGGACACGTTCTACATGGCGCGGGCCGAAGGCGACAACCGTCCACCCCATGTCCTGCGCACCCACACCTCACCGGTTCAGATCCGGCATATGGCGGCCCACGGTGCGCCCTGCCGGATCATTGCGCCGGGCCGGGTCTACCGCTCGGACTATGACCAGACCCACACGCCGATGTTCCATCAGGTCGAAGGGCTGGCGATCGACCGCGACATCTCCATGGCCAACCTCAAGTGGTGCCTCGAGGAGTTTGCTGCCGCCTTCTTCGAGGTGGAAAAGATCGAGGTGCGGTTCCGCGCCTCGCATTTCCCCTTTACGGAACCCTCCGCAGAGATCGATTTCCGCTGTTCGTGGGTCGACGGCAAGCTGGTGTTGGGCGAAGGCGACGATTGGCTGGAGGCCGGGGGATCCGGCATGGTGCATCCCAAGGTGCTGTCCGCCGCCGGGGTCGACCCGGCGGAATGGCAGGGCTTTGCCTTTGGCCTCGGGATCGACCGGCTGGCCATGCTGAAATACGGCGTCCCCGACTTGCGCGCATTCTTCGAGAGCGATTTGCGATGGCTGCGCCACTACGGGTTCGGCGCAGGCGAGGTGCCGACGCGGTATGGGGGATGAACCCTCGAGCGCGCCGATGATTTGCTCGAAAGATGCCGCCTGAGGGACCTGATCAGACAGGTCGGCAATTTGCTGGACACGGCGTTGTCGGTCAGGGCTTTCGGATTTGGCTGCCACACCCCGATCGGGAAACTGAGGTTTGAATGTCTGCCCGAGGGCCGGCGACCGGCTTCGAAACCTGACGTTACCCCACAAGACCCCTCCGCACGAGGTTCGCCCCCGCCAATGCGAGAACCAACAACGTCGCCTTGCGAAATGTGGCCTGATCGATTTGGTCCGAGATCCGGAAGCCGAGCCACAGTCCGGCGAACGCAGGCGCAACCATGACCGCCGAAAACCCCCATGTTCGGGGGCCGAAGACGCCCGATTGCAAATGGGCAAAGATTAGTGCCACGGC
>CAYMMT010000064.1:5226-7787 GCA_964391555.1 uncultured Rhodobacterales bacterium | reverse complement strand
ACCGCGACAAGCTGCGCCGTGGCGACCAGCGCCGCGCCGCCTGCGGCCAGAAACAGGCCGAATCGGCGGACCGATCCGAGCGCCTCCGAAAGACCATGCCGCAGCGCCTGCACGCCGTTTGTCAGGACGGTTGGCAGGATCAGGGCCGCGAGCGCCAGATCCGGGGCCATGAGACTGGACAGGCCCGAGATCATCACCATGGGCATCGCAAATCCGACGGCGCCTTTCACGATGCCTGCCAGCAAGGCAACGCAGGCAGACAGGGCAATGACCATGGGTCCGAGATCGGCAAACAGACTCTGCATGACCTCCCTCTACCGCGTAGAGCAGGCACCTGCACGTCACATCCGTTGAGATATATTTTTACTTTTTTTGCCGCACCTGCGAACTATTCTTGCGCTGCAGTTGCGAAATCGATAGATGCAGCGCAGCATGACAGCTGCCGTGATGTCCGCCAGTGTGAGGAGATGACCATGCCCCGTGATTCCGTTGATGCCGCCCAAGCGCTGCTGCCTGACCTCCTGTCGCTGACCTCTGAGGCGATTGCGCCGATCGAGGCATTTCTTGAGACGGCGAAGGCGTCCGTCGCGGAACTGATCACACAGGATGGTCGAGTCTCGGGTGGATTGATCGAGGCCCACCAGACGGCGGCCCACGGATTGGCCTGGTACGCAACTTACGTCGAAAGCCTGCGCCAGATGCAGGGGTGGGCCGAGCGGCTTCAAGCCGAGGGGCAATTCACCGAACTGGACCAGTTGATTCACCAGATCGCCTTTGGCGAATACCTCTGGCAGATGTACGGCGGCATCCCGATGTCTCAGGGAGAGATCGTGCGTCCACAGGACCTTGGCCTGACCCAGGACGATCAGCGCGTGATGATGACCGAGGCGGTGATGCGGCTCACGCAAGAGGGCAACACGCAAGCCGCGCGGATGCGTCTGGTGGACCTGATGCAGCATCAGACCGCCAACGCGATGTTCGGCACTTCCGGTCTCGACGAAGAACTCGAAATGATCCGCGAGCAGTTTCTGCGCTATGCCCGCGAAAAGGTGATCCCGCATGCCCATGACTGGCACCTCGCTGACGAATTGATTCCGATGGAGGTGATCGAAGAGCTGGCCGAGATGGGCGTCTTCGGACTGACGATCCCGGAGGAGTTTGGCGGCTTTGGCCTCTCCAAGGCGTCGATGTGTGTCGTGTCCGAGGAACTCAGCCGTGGCTACATCGGTGTCGGCTCCCTCGGGACCCGGTCGGAAATCGCGGCGGAGCTGATCATCTGCGGCGGGACGGACGCTCAGAAGGAGAAGTGGCTGCCCGGTCTTGCGAGCGGAGAGATACTTCCGACGGCTGTGTTTACCGAGCCCAACACCGGATCGGACCTCGGGTCGTTGAAGACGCGGGCGAAGCGGGATGAGAATGGCGATTGGATCATCACCGGCAACAAGACCTGGATCACTCACGCGGCCCGAACCCATGTGATGACCGTACTGGCACGCTCGGTGCCCGATACGGATGACTACAAGGGCCTCTCCATGTTCCTGGCCGAAAAGACGCCGGGGACGGACGACGAACCGTGGCAGGATCCCGGCATTTCGGGTGGAGAAATCGAGGTTCTCGGCTATCGGGGCATGAAGGAATACACGGTCAATTTCGATGACTTCAAAGTGCGGGGTGAGAACCTTTTGGGCGGCAAGGAAGGGCAGGGGTTCAAACAGCTCATGCAGACTTTCGAGAGCGCCCGCATCCAGACCGCAGCGCGCGCGATTGGCGTCGCGCAATCTGCATTGGACGTGTCTCTGCAATATGCGGTCGACCGAAAACAGTTCGGAAAGTCTCTCATCGCCTTCCCCCGTGTTGCGGGAAAGCTTGCCATGATGGCGGTCGAAATCATGGTGGCGCGGCAACTCACCTATTTCTCCGCCCGCGAGAAGGATGCCGGCCGTCGCTGTGACCTTGAGGCTGGAATGGCCAAGCTTCTCGGGGCGCGTGTCGCCTGGGCGTGCGCCGACAATGGTCTGCAGATCCATGGCGGGAACGGGTTTGCGCTGGAGTACCAGATCAGCCGCATCCTCTGTGACGCCCGCATCCTCAACATCTTTGAGGGTGCCGCCGAGATTCAAGCCCAGGTCATCGCGCGGCGCTTGCTGGCGTGAGGTGCGCGCCAATCGGTCCGGTGGACCGATTGGGACCGGCGGCACGCCGAGATTCAAGCCCAGGTCATCGCGCGGCGCTTGCTGGCGTGAGGTGCGCGCCAATCGGTCCGGTGGACCGATTGGGACCGGCGGCACGCCGAGATTCAAGCCCAGGTCATCGCGCGGCGCTTGCTGGCCTGATTGATTGAACGGATCGCCTGATCAGGTGGGCCGCGAGTCCCCCGTACCACGAAGCCAGACCGAGAAACTCAGCAAGATCGCGGTGCCGGAGATGAAAGTCATCACCGTCCCGGGGAAGAAATTCACGTACCCCGGGAAATCCATGAATAGAAGGTACCCCAAATCGGCCATGCCGCCGATCGTTCCGGTGACCCAGATGGCCGTGAGATTGCCGCGCCAGATGAAGCC
>CAYMMT010000064.1:0-5126 GCA_964391555.1 uncultured Rhodobacterales bacterium | reverse complement strand
CGCAGGTCCGCATCGCTTTCGCGGATGCCCATGCCGACACCCCCGCCGAGCATCTCTGTTCTCTCCAGCATGACCAGATCGGAATTGCCTTCCATCGTGCCCGAAAGGAACGACTGGTCGGCCAGCACGGCATCGGCCTCGCCGTTCATTACGGCGGCGATGGTCTCTTCCGGGGTGGCGAATTCCACGAGGGTCCAGCCCTGCTCGGCAATGAACGCGGCCTGGATGGTACCTGTCTGAGCGGTCACAACGCCACCTTCGAGGTCCACGTCAGCGGACATGGCGAGATAGGCCGACGGGTCCGGCGGCGTGTAGGCCTGGGTGAAATCGATGACCTCGTCACGTTCGTCCGTGATCGACATCCCGGCGATGATCGTGTCGTAGTTGCCACTCACGAGGTTGGGAATGATCGAATCCCACTCGTTCGTCACCCACTCACAGGTCAGTTCCGCACGGGCGCAGAGCTCATCACCCAGTTCCCGTTCGAATCCGTCCACTTCACCATCGTCATTGAGGAAGTTCCACGGAGGGTAGGCGCCCTCGGTGCCCATCCGGACGACAGAGTGGCCTTCGGCCATGGCCATGCCGGCCACAAGAGCCAGAGTGGCGGTTGTCAGCATCAGTTTCATGAGTGTTCTCCCTGTTTGATGCGTTTGATTAGGATAATGGGGCAGGGCGACGGCAATCTGCAATCACGTCGCCCTGATCAATATTCAGCCACCTTTGCTGCATTTCGGCGATCACCCCTTCGGCCGACAAGTCTGCCAGAATTGCGTCGATTGCGTCGCGAAGTTCGGGACGTTCTTCCGAAACGGCGATGGCGGCACCGGTGGACGGGATTGGATGTGTCCCGAGATAGACCAGCTCCGCGCCTCGCGGATGGGCGCCGACCACACCCGCCGATCCGAAATAGAGGTCTGCCCCGCCTTGCAGGACGGTTTCGATGGCTGCGGCATTCCCGTTTGTCCGGACCACGACGTAGCCGCCCGTCGTCATGGCGACGTCATGGAGCGTTTGCCGGGTCACCGAAACGCTCAGCGTCGCGGGGTCAGCGGCAGGGTCCAGGGTCTCATCAAGACCGTAGAACGATCCGAACGCGTCCTCGGTAATGTGATAGGGGCAGGTGAAGTCAATCATCTGATCCCGCGCAATCGAATAACCGATCCCGCCCATGACGATATCCACTTTCTCGGAGAGAAGTGCAGGGATCAAATCCTTGACGTCTGTATCCACCCAGCGGCAGGCGAAACCGCCGCGCGCGCAAATCTCCGCGGCCAGTTCTGCGTCGATGCCGTAGAGCGCACCGTCTTCGGTCTGGCCAAGGTAAGGCGGGTAGGTCGGGCTTGCGCCGATACGCAGCTCCTCCGCGCTCACCGCCGAAGCGGCCAGTGACATCAGGACCCAGAGAGCCGTCACGCTGCCCCCTGGCCGTGACCCGTCGCCGACAGAAACCCGCGCAATCGTTCGGATTTGGGTGCCCCGAAGAGCGCCTCGGGCGCGCCCTCTTCCTCGATACGACCCTGGTGGAGGAAGATCACGTGGTCCGAAACGTCATGGGCGAGGTTCATGTCATGGGTCACGATGATCATCGTGCGGCCTTCGTCGGCCAGTGCCTTGATCACGCGGATCACCTCCTGTTCCAGTTCGGGGTCGAGCGCGGAGGTCGGCTCGTCGAACAAAAGCGCCTTGGGCTCCATCGCCAGAGCGCGCGCGATGGCGGCGCGCTGCTGCTGTCCGCCGGACAGCTGCGCTGGATAAACGTCGCACTTGTCGCCAATCCCGACCTTGGTGAGGTACCTGCGGGCGGCCTCTTCGACCTCGGCCCTGTCGCGGCCCAGCACGGTGACCGGCGCTTCCATGACGTTCTGAAGGATTGTCATGTGGGCCCACAGGTTGAAGCTCTGGAAGACCATGGACAGGTTCGTGCGGATGCGGATCATCTGCGCCCTGTCGGCGGGCTGTCGCGCCGCGCCTGCGCCGCGCCACGCCACGGGTTCCCCACAGAACAGGATGTCGCCCTGTTGGCTGTCTTCAAGCAGGTTCGCGCAGCGCAGGAGTGTGGATTTGCCGGAACCGGAGGAGCCGATCAGGCTTACGACATGGCCCGCAGGCGCGGCGACATCGACGCCCTTCAGAACCTCAAGGGACCCATATGCTTTGTGCAGATCGCGGATTTCAATAACGTTTTCGGTCAAGGCGGGCCTTGTGTTGCAGCAATCGGGCTGCGGCAGAGTAGGGCGCATTCGGGTCGCAAATGCAACGGGGAACCTTCTCAGTCCCTTGGCGTCATATGGCAGATGCCTCGGGATCAGGCAGCGCGCGGTAGGCGTCGACTGGAATATCGACCAGACCGCGGAGGCCGAGGACGTCACGATCCGTCCCCGACAGCGTCGTGATCGCAGCGCCGAGCGCGTCGCGGATCAGGCCGGCGTCTTGGGACAGGCTTGTGATATAGGGCAAACCGGGTCGGGGTTCCGTGCGGTGAATGATCCTGAGGTCCATGGTGTCACCGGCCGCTGCCAGGTGGCGCCAGGTGACTGCGTCAATCGCGGCGAAGTCCGCGGCGTTCGATCGCACGGCCAGGACTGAGGCCCGGTGACTGCCTGTTCCGACCTTCGTCCCGGCAAGCACCTCCGGCACCTCGGCAGCCAGGGCGGCCCAACCGGATTGCGAGCCGGGCTCGTTGACCGCAAAGCGCGCGGTCGCAAAGCTCGAGAGGGCCTGCCTCGTGTCATCGACGCGCGCCACGACGAGGCTTCGGTAATATCCTGGCGGGCAGTTCGCGAGGCCGTAGTCCGGTGTGCCAACCAATTGGACCTTGTCCAGCAGGTGTTCCTTGAAAGGACGCCCACAGGTTTGCGAGAGGACGAGATCCGGCTCCGTCCAATGCGCCAGGAGGTCGCGTGGGGCGGGCGTCAGGCTTTCCGGTGCAGAGATCGAAAATCGGCGAAGGCGATCACGAACCCCCGCCCAAAGGCGCGCGTCGGCATCGGCCGTGCGCGGGAAGGCATACATGGGAAAAGAAGCGATCCCGGACAAATCAGCCGCGGGCTTCCACGCGCTGTCGGGCGCGGGCGCTGTCCTGATCGGTCACGCCCAGCATGGGCGCAACCAGGCGCATCAGCGCGTCCTCTTCGTGGTCGCGTTCGCCGTCCGCGAGTGCGACGGCCCATAGCGCCTCGATCACGGCGGCACGGTCCTCGTAGGGCACGGTTTCCTTGATCGCGCGGGTAAAGCGGACGGTGTCCGGGGCTTCCTGCTCCAACACTTCCGCCTTCTTGCGGAGACTTGTGGCTTCGAACGGTGAGATCCCGTGACGCTCCACGAGAAGCTTGTCGATCAGGGCAATTTCGCTTGCGGCATAGTCTCCATCGGCTCGGGCCAGCCGGACAAGGACCGCAGCAAGGGCAAGACGCGCGTCCAGTTCCGGGAGCGGATCGGCGGCGGGCGCGGTGATGCGGCGAATGAGATCAGCGAACATGAAACGCATATATGCCTTGATGAGGGCCGCGCCAAGCGGGCTCCACGCGCGTCGGATCCCGTTTGGCAATTCTGTTTGCCACAATCGGCAATTTCTAATGGTCGGGACCAGTCATTCGGGGCACGACCGTTTGCCCGCTCGCGGCGACCCGCGCGCGCATCAGCCCTTCCGCGCCGACTTGAAGCCGGTCGGCCGTGCGGCCGAGCAGACCATCTTCTTCCGGTTTTTCCATGCCATCGGCCAGCGCCACCTGCCACATCGCGGCAAGCACCGCCTCACGCGTATCCAGTTCTACCGCCGCAGCGATTGCATCGGAAAATGCCTTGCTGTCTGGCGCCTCGTGTTCGAGCCTCTCTGCATCCGCGCGGAGCCGGGCGGCGTCGACGGCATTGACCGCGAAGGTCTTCGCCAGAATCCGGTCTATGCGGCTGATCTCCTCGACCGCATAGGTGCCGTCAGTCTTGGCAATCCGCACCAGAAGCGCGGCGAGGGCGAGCCGCGCATCCAGTTCGGGCAGGGGTTTGGGCTTCGGGTGCCGCAGGCGGCGGAGTAAATCGGCAAGCATCGACATGTGCCGGAGCTAATCACGTTTCGCGCTCGCGGCAAATCCCCCGATTTCAGGGGCTGCGTTCCCTCCAAACAGGGACCATCGAACTCCAGATTCCGTCGCCCTTCAGCCGGTGAAACAGCGCCGCCGCAACATGCAGTCCGATGAAGGCGTAGCTCGCTGTCACCGAAAACTCGTGCAGACCGAGGACCAGACCCATCATCGGTCCGGCTGTGATCCCGGCGGCATGAAGCCCGCCAATCATCAATCCGGACATCGCGATCGCTGCGAGACTGACGTACATGGCCAAATGTCCGGCCCGCGCCGCCCGCTTCATGTAGGTCGGGGTGTCTTCCGGAAGCGCGGTTGGCCGGGGCCGCCGCATGTAGACGAACCGAACTCCAAGAAGAAGAAGGAACAGTGCCGCAAAGATGACTTCGAATTGCAGGAGCGCCGGGTCAGCCAATTGTCCGACATTGGTCAATTGCTTGGCAATCGCATAGGCAAAGACGCCGATGAATCCTCAGTGAAAGACCTTGGCAAGCAGGCTGTGAGGGCGAATCGTGCCGGGTTTTGCGGCTGGCGCGTCGGTGGCCAAAGTGTTGTCATTTCTGTCGGTGTTTCCGCGCATTGATGTTAATGGTCATCACATTGGGCTTGACGCGGCTGTTTCAAGACCCGGCGGGACCGATATCCTGGATGGGAATGCTCAGACCAGCCGTGATGCCTCGACCGCGGCGCGGATGAAATCAGCGAAAAGCGGGTGCGGAGCGAACGGCTTGGATTTCAGTTCGGGATGAAACTGGACGCCAATGAACCACGGGTGGTCCTTCCACTCCACGATCTCCGGCAGCCGACCGTCGGGCGACATGGCGGAAAAGGTCAGGCCCGCGGATTCGAGCTTGTCACGGTATTTGGTGTCGACCTCGTAGCGGTGCCGGTGACGCTCGTCGATGGCCAGCGATCCATAGACCTCCGCCACGCGGCTTCCGTCCTTCAGGACAGCGTCATATGCCCCGAGCCGCATTGTACCGCCCTTGTCATCCGGGGCCCGGCGCGTGACCGGGGCATGGGCCGGCGCCCATTCCTGGAGGTGAT
>CAYMMT010000063.1:0-14778 GCA_964391555.1 uncultured Rhodobacterales bacterium | reverse complement strand
TTCCCGAGGCGATCAAGATCCTCCGGGCCTCGACCGGCCGCTAGCGGGCGGGAAGAAGTAGCCGCAGGACGGGACCGTTTCCGCTTGAAAGCGACTTGCGCGGCAAATCGCGTGCGGCGCGCATCAGCAATTGAAGCCTATAACCGCACAGCGTCGGGCCGCGGACAGGCGACCCAACGCGCATTCCCGGGCACTTCATGGCAGCCAAATCCGAGAAACCCCGACTGTCTCGCAAGCGTCAGCAAATCGCCGGGCCGTCTCGCCAAAGGCGAGCCGAGTCACAGTCGGCGCACCTCCGGTGCGACGGAGCGGCCCGACGATGTGCGACGGCCTCCGTCCTTGGTTCCGCACTGGGAGGAGATACGCTTGACGTGGGGAAGAAAGGACTGCCGTAGTTCAAGGCGCGTGTGGCACCCGATAGCCCATGGGGGACGCTGGACGACCAAGCCGAGCATGTTGCATGCCGATGTAGGCAAAATATGCACGACATCTCGGAAGACGTAAGGTTTAAACGAACAACAATGGAAAAGTTGAAGGCATTCTTGGATGGAGACTCACGCGGCGGACGAGGATAATGGCGTACTCCTTTATCGGTTTTTTGATTTTTTTGAGCTAATTGAGAGCGCCAAGCTGGGAAGACTGCGCGTAGCAAGTGTTGCTACCTTTGAGGATAGCAACGATCTTCTTGGGTCTGGTCTTCTCGAGAAATTTGGCCCTCTGGCTTTGCCTTTTCCAATCCTCGATAGCGATATTGAAGGGTTAGCTTTTGGGAACAAGCCGGAGCACATCTTTGTATCTAGCTGGACCAAGACTCGAGATAGTATTGCAATGTGGGAGCTTTACTCCCCAAATCTAAACAGCATTCAGGTTGCCGTATCTTGGAAAAGGATCGCTACCGCATTTTCAGCCTACTGCGACGCGCATCGCCCCGCCCCTAGCCGAGAAATGCCTCCGAGATCACCTGGGCTTTTTCTGTTTGCGCTACGTGATGGGCCATGTGAATACCTCGATTTTGGCTCTGTCTTCTGTAGAATCCTAGAAAGCATCCGCAGCAGCCGAGACACAGTATTAACAGCGATTGAAGACAAAGAGTTATTTCAAACCCGCCTTGATAAGCTTCGCAAGGAAGTCGAGAAAATAATTGGGAACGACTCACACCTA
The DNA here is from genome assembly GCA_964391555.1 of uncultured Rhodobacterales bacterium. Classification (GTDB taxonomy): domain Bacteria; phylum Pseudomonadota; class Alphaproteobacteria; order Rhodobacterales; family Rhodobacteraceae; genus JAMWZF01. The sequence goes on along the minus strand of CAYMMT010000063.1, from coordinate 13,617 downwards.
ATGAAAGATGCGGCCTACAGTCATGAGCAGGAACATCGCTTTTCGTTCATTGCTTTCGAACGAAATGATAAGTCCGTCGAGGAAATCGAGAAATCTAGACTCCTCCCATTGATCGAACCGGGGCTTGATGCTGCACCTTTGGCCAGTACAGGGGGGCAGATTTTCATAGATTTCGATTGGAGCTGCGTTGAACAGGTTTTGCTTGACCCAAGACTCCCAGATTGGAAGATCGATTCCCAAAGAAAGATACTTGGTGAGCTTGGTTTGGACGCGACTAAATCGAGAGCCTACGACTTTAGGCCTGACGGTTGGCGCCACTCGTAATCACTTGATCTAGGTGCTTGGCGTCGACCAGATATCTCGCCAGCCCCCTGCCCCAATTGGGCGCTACCCTCGATTCTGCTGAATTGCCTCCAATCAGCCGCCGTCAGGGCCTAGCCCCATGCGCCGCCACGGGGTGTGCGGCCATGAAGTGGCGGAGGATGGCGAAGAGGCGTTTGGCTTCGGGGACGTCGTCAGCGTGCAGGGCCGCGCGGATGTCCTCGCAGATCATCTGCTGCACCTTCTGCGGGCCGCCGTGGTCGTGCATCAGCCGTTCGATCTCGGCCACCGCCACGGCTTCGGCCACATGCGCGTGATCCGCGACCAGCGCGATCTCCGTGCGGTCCAGAACGCACATGTCCACCATGTCATGCAACGAGATCATCGGTCCTCCCCTCCCCCGGAAACGCCCCGGGGCCCGTTTCGCTCACCCCCGATGATACCACGCCGGAGCGCCACGGGCGTTTGATCCCCGTCAAGGCCCGACCCGGTCAGGTCGTGCTAATTCGGAGCCACGGTGAGAAACGGAGGCCGGTCATGCTTGCCCTGACACTGACCCTTCACATCTTCCTCGGCTCCAGCCTTGCCGGGACCGCGATAGTGATCGCGCTGTTGCTGGGGTTCGAAGCCGCCCTGCCGCTGGCCCTGGCCGCGCTTGCGGGTTTCGTCGTGGCAACCCCGGTGTCCTGGACGGTCGCCAAGGCGCTGTCCACCTGACACCACGCGGACACAGGCCCTCACCGCGCTGCTTGCGGCCCGAAGGGAGAGGCATGTCGACACCCGGAAGCTGAACCCGATCCGGCACCGGTGTGGGCACCCGATGCCCCAAAGCGGCCTAACACCATGATAATTATATGATTCTCTGGCTTGCCGTCGCCTGCTCACCCCGGCGCCGGCATCCGCAGTGGCGGGGCCTGCCCCATGACAGTGCGGCGGGACCGCTAGGCCAGAAACGCCCGGACGGCGGCTTCGAATTCCCGGGGCTTGTCGGCGTGGAGCCAGTGGCCCGCCCCCGGGATCTTCGCGAACTTCGCGTTCGGGAAAAGGGCCTTGATCGGGGCGCGGTGCTCCGGCTGGACGTAGTCGCTGTCGGCCCCGGACAGGAACAGGGTCGGACCGTCGAATGTCCCGGCGATCTCTGGAAAGCCCATGATCTGGGGCATATCGGCCTCGAGAGCATCGAGGTTCAACCGCCAGGCGGGTCCGCTGATGTCGAGGCTTTGCAGCAGGAAGTCTCTCACGCCGGGGTCAACATGGAGTTGAGCCGCCGCGTCCGACCGGCGGGATACCCGAGACAGATCAACCGCGCGCATGGCGTGAATATTCTCGATCTGGCTGTGGCCATAGCTGACCGGCGCGATATCCGCGACGATCAGCCTGCGGACCCGGTCCGGATGGGTGAGCGCGAGGACCATCGCCGCCTTCCCTCCCATGGAGTGGCCGACGACGTCGCCCCCGGCCAGTGGCGCGAGATCGGACGCCAGATCACCGTATCCATGACGGCTTTCCCACGGGCTCTGGCCGTGGTTGCGCAAATCCGGAGCGGTGACATGAAAACTGTCCGAAAGGCGTCTGCCGATAACGCCCCAGTTGCGGCCGGACCCGAAAAGCCCGTGCACGATCAAGAGCTTGGGAAGGTCCTCGGCGCCGAATTGCGTGATGTTGAGCATAGGCGGCTTTCTATGCGCCTCTCCGTCGATTGACCAGACCCGACCTGACGGCGCAACGGATCCCGGACGACGAGCGTGACCGTCACGAAGCTGACGTACAACAGGAGGTACCACGACCCCATCTTGGACAGCGACGCCCAGTCCATGGTTGCGGATCCCGCATAAACCCAGGTTCCGGTCAGGGTTCCCACGTTTTCCGCGATCCAGAGGGCGAAGGCGGCGAGCACCGCCGCGAGGGGCATCGGCATCCAATAGCGCCGCCCCACGAAGAAATGGATGCGCGTGCGCGCGAACAGCAGGAGTGTGCCGGCCATCAGGACCCACCGCAGGTCGGGGCCGAAGTGATGCGCGAAAAAATTTACATATATTGCCACCGCCAGCAGCCAGGTGGTCCAGAGCGGCGGGTACGGCGCAAGGACCATGCGAAAATTGCGCAGGACCCGGGCGATGTAGCTGCCGACGCTGGCATACATGAAGCCGGAAAAGAGCGGCACATCCATGACCGCAAACACCGCGGGTTCGGGGTAGCTCCAGGACCCGGCCGCAACCTTGAACCACTCCATCGCCGTGCCGGTCAGATGAAAAAGTGCAATGACTTTGGCCTCTTGCAGCGTCTCCAACCGGAAGACCAGCATCGCGGCCTGAACCAGAAGTGCAAAAGCAAAAAGCGCGTCATAGCGGTGAACGGGCCAGCTGTCCTGCCAGATGACCCGGGTCACGATGATCGCGATCAGAAGCAGGCCGCCAAAGAGACAGGCCCAGCCCTGCTTGAGCACGAACAGGACAAGTTCCGCCGCCCATGCCGGTAGTCGTTTTCGGACGGATCGGCCCAGACGAAGTTCGAGAGTGCGTGTTTGGATCATGTTAACGTTTGTGAAGCTAGGCTTCGTCAGATCGAGTTGGTTGGCCGTGCAGGGGGCGCGCAGCCGGCTGGCGTTTAACCCGTGAAAGGAGCCCCCGAAATGAGCCTGCGACTCCTGGCAGTTGCCTTGACCCTGACCCTACCGCTTTCCGTGACCGCGCAGAGCGCCGCGACCATTCGCCTGTTGAATGCCACGGGATACCCGCTGAACGCGGTTGAAATCACGCCTTGCAACGGCGGCGCACCGGTGGCCGGCCTGAACCGTGGTGAACGGATTGACCCTTATGGCATCCGCTACTGGTCGGTCCCGCCGGGCTGCTACGTGGTCAGCGGCAACGGAACCGAACGGCGCCTGATCGTCAACGCCGGCACGCAATTCGATGCCGCGCTGATCTGACCCGCGGTCTCAGAGGTCGGGGTAGATCGGGAAACGGTCGCAGAGGGTCTGAACCTCGCCCCGTACCTTCGCCTCGACCTCTGCATTGCCGTCCGGACCGTTGGCCGCGAGTCCGTCGACGACCTCGACAATCCAGTCCGCGATTTGCCGGAACTCCGGTTCCCCAAATCCACGGGTCGTGCCGGCCGGGGACCCCAGACGGATGCCGCTCGTCACCATCGGCTTTTCCGGGTCGAACGGAATGCCATTCTTGTTGCAGGTGATATGGGCGCGGCCCAGCGCGGCTTCGGTGTCGTTGCCTTTGACCGACTTGGGCCTCAGATCCACCAGCATGACATGGCTGTCGGTCCCACCGGTCACGATGTCCAGTCCACCCTTCATGAGTTGATCCGCCAGCGCCTGGGCGTTTTCGATCACCTGCTGCTGGTAGGTCTTGAACTCGGGACGGAGCGCCTCCCCGAAGGCAACCGCCTTCGCGGCGATGACGTGCATGAGCGGGCCGCCCTGAATGCCGGGGAAGATGGCGGAGTTCACCTTCTTGGCGATGGCCTCGTCATTGGTGAGTATCATGCCGCCCCGGGGTCCGCGCAGTGTCTTGTGGGTGGTCGTGGTGGCCACATGGGCGTGCGGGAACGGAGACGGGTAGAGACCGGCTGCCACAAGCCCGGCGAAATGCGCCATATCGACAAGGAGATAGGCCCCGACGCTATCGGCGATCTCCCGGAACTTCGCGAAATCGAGAACCCGCGGAATCGCTGAGCCGCCGGCGATGATCATCTTCGGCTGATGTTCCTTGGCCAGCGCCGCAATCTGGTCATAGTCGGGCAGGTTGTCCTGCTGGCGGACGCCGTACTGGACGGCGTGGAACCACTTTCCCGACTGGTTGGGCCGCGCGCCGTGGGTCAGGTGACCGCCCGCATCGAGGCTCATTCCGAGGATCGTATCGCCCGGCTGCAGGAGCGCCTGAAACACCCCCTGGTTCGCCTGGGACCCGGAATTGGGCTGCACATTGGCGAACCCGCAGTTGAAGAGTTGCCTGGCCCGGTCGATGGCAAGCTCTTCCGCGATATCAACGAACTGGCAGCCGCCATAGTAGCGCCGACCGGGGTAGCCCTCGGCGTATTTGTTCGTCATCACGCCGCCCTGCGCTTCCATGACCGCCCGAGAGACGATGTTCTCGGACGCGATCAACTCGATCTCATCGCGCTGGCGCGTGAGTTCCTTGTCCATCGCCGCGGCGATTTCGGGATCGCGGCTCACGAGGCTTTCGCTGAAAAATCCGGTGTCACGGGTCGGGGCGTTCATGACTTTGTGTCCTCCTGGGGGCGGGGGTACCGCACGCCGCGCTCATAGCGGACATACGCCGTCGCAAAAAGGGACAATGCGACGCTGCTTGGGTCATAGGCGGCGCGGACGTGGGTGGCTTGCCTTTGCCGCCGGGTCGGGCGAGGCTTTGGCGAGGCAGTTGCAACCACGGACCCACTCGATGAACCTCACCTTCACGGCCAGCCCGGCGCCGCTTGCCCAGGACGCGGCCAGGGTCCTGTCGGATCGCTACGGAAACGCGGACCCGGAGACCGCGGATGTGATCATCGCGCTGGGTGGAGATGGCTTCATGCTGCAGACCCTGCATGCGGCCCATGGCCGAAACCAGCCTGTCTACGGGATGAACCGGGGCACGGTGGGGTTTCTGATGAACGAGTATGCCGAGGATGACTTGCCCCGGCGCGTGGCCGATGCGGAAGAGGCGACGATCAACCCGCTCAGAATGATCGCGACCGGCACCCACGGTGACGTTCACACGGCGCTGGCGATCAACGAAGTGTCCTTGTTGCGGTCGGGCGGCCAGGCGGCAAAACTGCGTGTCACGGTCGATGGCAAGCTCAGGATGGACGAACTGGTGTGCGACGGGGCGCTTGTCGCTACACCGGCCGGCTCGACCGCCTACAACTACTCGGCCCATGGCCCGGTGCTGCCCATCGGGTCGGAAGTGCTCGCCCTGACGGCCATTGCCCCGTTTCGACCGCGCCGGTGGCGGGGCGCCCTGCTGCCGAAATCGGCGAAAGTGCGGTTCGACGTCATCGATCCGCACCTGCGCCCGGTCATGGCCGATGCGGACAGTCGGCAGGTGCGCAACGTTTCGAGCGTGGAAATCGAGTCCGATCCCTCCACCTGTCACCGGCTGCTGTTCGACCCGGGTCACGGCCTCGCCGAGCGGCTCATCCGGGAACAATTTGTCTAGATACCGGCGGCAAGTCGCGCGCCTCATGGCTTGACCTTGTGACGCCGCCCCCGTCAGGCTACGACGGCGAAACCGGACTTCAGGGGCTTGAGTGGTATGACAGAGACGGCGCGCACAACCTTTGCCATCGATGAATGGGCGGATCTGTCGGCGTCGGAAATCAGTTTCTGGGACCGGTGGATTGGCGGAGGCGGGGCGAAATGGCCGGAGGACTTCAAGCGCCGGACCGATCCAGAAGCGCCGCTGACGGAGCTTGTTGTCAACACCCTGCCCCGACTGGACCTTGCCGAAGGCCAGACGCTGCGCATTCTCGATATCGGGTCAGGTCCGCTGTCCTTCGTGGGGTACAAATACGATGATCATCCCATTGACCTGACAATCGTGGATCCGCTGGCCGACCGCTACAATGAGCTACTCGACCAAGGCGGCGTCACGGGCGTCCCGCGTCCCCGAACCGGATACTTCGAATCGGCCCTGAGCGATTTCGGCGAGGCCGCCTTTGATCTGGTCTGGTGCTTCAATTCCCTCGACCACTCGATCGATCCACTGGTCGGGCTCTACAACCTGCTCATGCTGGTACGTCCCGGCGGGGGCCTGATCCTCGGCTTTCATCCCAACGAGGCCGACGGCGGAAACTATCAGGGACTTCATCAGTGGAACCTCGATGTCGATGGAGAGGATGGCGCCCTGCTGCTCACCCGATATGGGAAGGTCGCGCGTCTCCAGAACCTGTTGTCGCAGCAAACGGTCCTGTCCTGCCACGTCCCCAAAACCAAGGAGGGCCACAAGTCCCGGGTGACGATCGTGGTGCGGAAGGACGCGCCATGCAACCTGTCGGAGGCGATGCTGGCCTAGCGCCTCGACCGGGTCCGGCCGCCCGGTTCAACGGGTTCGATTTCTGCGATCCGGCGCGTCGGTCTAGCGGTCGCAGACGACCTGCTGGTAGCCGTCCGCCCCGGCCTGCTGGGCGATCCGGAACCGCGCCATCATCCGGGACGCAAGTTCGATGTCCGCGGCGTGGGTTTCGAAATCAGCCTGAAGCGCCGCGGGGTCGGGGCTCCGCGACTTGATCAGGTTCAGGAACTCAACCACCTCGTCCCGGGCTTCGTCGGGTATTTCGCCCATTCCGCCCTCCATGAGGTGACGCGTGTAGGTGCTGGCTCCGTAACCGCCGAGGAACAGGGTGGCCCTGATCTGCGCCTGACGATCCACCTCATCAGGCGTCAGAAAATCCCCGGAGGGTTCGGAGCGTGGGGCCAGCAGGATCTCTTCTTCCCGGCGCAATGCCGCCTGCCAGCGGGCAAAGCGAAGGAAGGCGGCAAATTCCGCATCTTCCGCCGAATAATCCTCCGGGGCCACCTGACGGAAGTCATGGAGGGCCTGCGCGGTGCAGGCGTATGTCAAGGTTATCGAGGCTTCGAATGCCCGCGCAAGGTTGGTGCCATCCCACATCTCGTCCGGCGTCAGCGCGTCATAACTGCGGGTGCCCTCGGCCCGGCTCTGGATCAGGCGGTCTCCGTCACGTGTCAGGATCGCGTTGTCCCCGCTCAGGAACCCGCTTTTGGAAATCGCCCGGACGATGTCGGGATCCGGCCGGTCAAAGATCCATTGATCCAGCGGCTCTGCCCCGGTCGTCAGGGTGCCGCCGTCCAGCGTGTAGGCCCCGGTTCGATAGACCCCCATGGCCGTCACGGTGTCGCAGCTTTGCTGGTCCGGGCAATCGGCATCGTAGATCCACACCAGCGGCGACAGGAAGCCTGTCTCGATCCGCCCGGCATCGAACCGGGCATAGGGTATGATCGGCACGATCAGCCCCGCCTCGACCGCGATGGGCAGGTCGGCGGAGACCCAGACCTTGCCCGGCTGTTCGAGAAACGCCCGGGTGACCTCCTCGGCCTGAACCGGGAGCGCGATGGCAGCACCAAGGAGGGCAAGGCGGATCATGCCCCACCGTGTCCGCCGTTGGGCAGGGGCGTCAAGCCGGGACTTCCCTATTTCGCGTATCCGAGCCCCTGCACCGCGACCTTGATCTCATCGAGGATCGCCGGATCATCGATCGTCGCGGGAAGCTTGAACGCCTCGCTGTCGGCGATCCGCGCCATGGTGGCGCGCAGGATCTTGCCGGAGCGGGTCTTGGGCAGACGGTCGACCACCGTGCAGAGCTTGAAGGCGGCCACGGGGCCAATCCTGTCCCGGACAAGTTTCACGCATTCGGCGCTGATCTCGTCATGGGGCCGGTTCACGCCGGCAGAAAGGCAGACGAAGCCCATCGGCAGTTGGCCCTTGAGGTCATCCTTGACCCCGATCACCGCGCATTCCGCCACGTCCTTGTGGCTGGCCAGAACCTCTTCCATGCCGCCGGTGGACAGGCGATGTCCGGCGACATTGATCACGTCATCGGTGCGCGCCATGATCCAGAGGTAGCCATCCTCGTCCTTCATCCCCGCATCCCCCGTTTCATAATAACCGGGGAACTGGGTGAGGTAGCTTTTCCGGAAACGGTCCTCCGCATTCCAGAGCGTGGGCAGCGTGCCCGGGGGCAGGGGCAATTTCACCGCGATGGCGCCCAACTCCCCGGGCGGCAGTTCGTGACCGTCTTCGCCGAGGATCTGGACATCGTAGCCCGGCATCGCAACGGTGGGGGAGCCGATCTTGACCGGCAGGGGTTCGATACCAACGGGGTTGCCCGCGATGGTGTACCCGGTTTCGGTCTGCCACCAGTGGTCGTAGATCGGTTTGCCCAGCTTCTGCTGCATCCATTCGATCGTGTCCGGGTCGGCGCGTTCCCCCGCGAGGAAGATCGCGCGCAGTCCCGAGAGGTCGTAACCGCCGATCAGTTTGCCGTCGGGATCGTCCCGCTTGACCGCCCGGAAGGCCGTGGGGGCGGTGAAGAAGGATTTTACGTCGTGTTCCTGGATCACGCGCCAGAAGGTTCCGGCGTCCGGCGTGCCCACGGGCTTGCCCTCGAAAACGATGGTCGTGTTGCCATGCACCAGCGGCGCGTAACAGATGTAACTGTGGCCCACGACCCAACCGACGTCCGAGGCGGCCCAGAACACCTCACCCGGATCCACGTTGTAGATGTTCTTCATCGTCCAGTTCAGGGCGACGAGATGACCGCCAGTGTGCCGCACGACGCCTTTGGGCTGGCCCGTCGTGCCGGAGGTATAGAGGATGTAGGCTGGGTGGTTCCCCTCGACCGGAAGGCAGTCCGCCGGGTCGACGCCATACTGGAACCCGTGCCAGTCGAAATCGCGCCCCTCTTCAAGCTGTGCAACTTCCTGTTCGCGTTGGAAAATCACGCAGAAATCGGGCTTGTGCGTCGCGATCTCGATCGCACCGTCCAGCAGCGGCTTGTAGTGCACGACACGTCCGGGTTCGAGCCCGCAGGACGCGGCGATGATCGCCTTGGGCTGCGCGTCGTCGATGCGCACGGCCAGTTCGCTGGCCGCAAAGCCCCCGAAGACGACGGAGTGGATGGCGCCGATCCGGGCGCAGGCAAGCATCGCCTCCAGCGCTTCGGGCACCATCGGCATGTAGATGATGACGCGATCACCCTTGCCGATCCCCTTGGCGCGCAGGGCACCGGCGAGCGAGGCAACCCGGTCTTTCAGCTCCGCGTAGGTGATCTCGTGCTTCGAATGTGTGATCGGGCTGTCATGAATGATCGCAACCTGACCCCCGCGTCCGTCCTCGACATGCCGGTCGACGGCGTTCCAACAGGTGTTGACCATGCCGTCGGCAAACCATTCATAGAGGTCGTTCCCCCGGTCAAAGAGCGCCCTGGTGGGGCGCGCATCCCAGTCGATGGCCTCGGCCTGAGCCATCCAGAAGGCTTCCGGATCCGCCTTCCAGCTTTCGTAGACCTCTTTGTATCCCATGGGTATCTCTCCTCCGCTCGTGGCAGATTTATCCGGATCAGTGCCTGCCAGCGCAACCCGGTGCGGCATGGTGGCGCTAAAGGACGCCGCCGCGATGCGCTTGCGGCCCCCTTGCCCCGCGCGGATTGCTGGCGCTTCATGGCGCCATGATCGAATGGAGAGAAGAAGGAATGCTGCTGGCCGTGCGAAAGCACGGTGAGAGTGCCGCCATCATCGAGGTCCTCACCCGGGACCACGGACGGCACGCCGGCGTCGTGCGGGGCGGGCAAAGTCGAAAGATGTCACCGATCCTGCAACCCGGCACCCAACTGGACGTGACATGGGGCGCGCGTCTGGAAGATCACCTCGGCCACTTCGCGGTGGAACCGCTCCGGTCCCGGGCGGCCCTGCTCATGTCGGACCAGCTGGCCCTGGCGGGCCTCGGCGCGGTTGTCGCCCTCACCGTCTTTGCCCTGCCGGAGCGACAACCGCATCCCGCGCTCTATCAAAGGACCGTCCAACTCCTCGACCTGATGGGAGAAACGGATGCATGGCCGCTGGCCTATCTGCGCTGGGAGTTGGCGCTGCTGGACGAGATGGGTTTCGGCCTCGACCTTTCGGCCTGCGCGGTGACCGGGGCGACCAAGGGTCTGGCGTATGTCTCTCCCCGCAGCGGCCGCGCGGTGAGCGCAACAGGCGCGGGAGACTGGGCGCCGAAGCTGCTGCCCCTGCCCGACGCACTGCTCGGACGTGGGCCCGCGCCTGACAGCGAAATCCTCGATGGGCTGAGAACGACCGGGCATTTCCTGACAAACAGTCTCGCCCCGTCGTTGGGTGACAAACCCCTGCCCGCCGCCCGCGATCGGCTCCTCGCGGCCCTGCGCAAGACCGTCGGCTAGCCGGAGGAGGTCCCAGTCCCGCCGCCGGAGCGTCATGCTGTCGTCGGGTTCGCAGGGTCGATTGACGCGATGATTGACCGGCGCGGTATCACATGGCTCGACATCGCCGCCCTGTTTTTGGGCGGCGCGATCGTGTTGTCGCTCGTGACAACCGACGTTGCCGGGCCGCTCACCACCACCAAACGCGCCGCCACCGTCGACGCCCAACATCGAAAGACCATCGTGCGACTGACCGGTCAAATTCCGCCCGGGACCGAGGCCGAGTTCGAGGTCTGGCAGTCGGAGACCGGCTATTACGGCGCGTTTGCCATTGGCAAGAATGGGGGGGCAGGTTGGGTTTCCCGACAGAATTCCGAAGCCTTCGCCCGGGCCACGGCCCTCGCGCATTGCACCAGATTCGATCAGGACTGTCTGGTCGTGGCCGTGTCCCTGCCCGTTTCCCCGGCGCCTGCCGGCAGCCACAGCCTTGGTCTCACGGCTCAGGAGTATTTCGCGGAATACGTCACCCATCCCGGAGCGGCGGCCTTTGCCACCGCCGAAAACGGCGCCTCTGGCTGGGCATGGAACCATGCGACGCGGGCGAGCGCCCGGGCACAGGCGCTGGCCTATTGCTCTGCCTATCTTCGGGATCGCGCGGCATATTTGCCGCCCCTGACCTGTCGGGTCATCGACGAACGGGACAGGTTCTGACGCGTCATTGCTCGCGCATGACGCGATTGACGTGCCCCATCTTGCGCCCCGGCCGAGCCTCGCCCTTGCCGTAGAGATGGATCGAGCACCCGTCGGTCGCCAGTTCCGGCACCCGGTCCATGTCGTCGCCGATCAGGTTTTCCATCACGACATCGGCATATCGCGATCCGTCGCCCAGCGGCCATCCGGCGATGGCCCGGATATGCTGCTCGAACTGGTCGATCTGGCAGCCCGATTGTGTCCAGTGCCCGGAGTTGTGCACGCGCGGGGCGATTTCGTTCACGATCAGGCCCCCCGGGGTGACGAAGAGTTCCACGCCAAGCACCCCGACGTAGTCCAGTTTGTTGAGGATTGCGGCGGCAATCAGAACGGCATCGGTCGCTTGCGCCGCAGTCAGCCGCGCCGGGACGGTGGTGGTCCGCAATATGCCGCCCTGGTGGAGGTTCTCACCGGGATCGAAACAGGCAACGGCCCCGTCAAGTCCGCGGGCCCCGATCACCGAAACCTCGTGGCTGAAATCGACAAAGGCTTCGTAGATCGCTGGCGCGCCCTGCATTTCGGCCAGAGCCTCGTCGGAAAAGGACGCTTCAAGAACTCGCGCCTGCCCCTTGCCGTCATAGCCGAACCGGCGGGTCTTGAGGATGCCCGGCGCGCCGATTTCAGCCATGGCCTCGGCCATGTCGACGGCGTCGTCGACCGCCGCGAACCCCGCCGTCTTCAGACCCTGTTCGGAGAGAAACGCCTTTTCGACCAGCCGGTCCTGAGACACGGCCAAAGCCCGGCGGTTCGGTCGGATAGGCGCGAGGGCTTCGAGCAGATCGAGCGCTTCGGTCGGGATGTTCTCGAATTCGTAGGTGATGACATCGACGCTTTCGCCGAACTGGCGCAGGGCCCCGGCGTCGTCATAGGGAGCTTTGTAGTGATAGTTCGAGACGTGAGAGGCCGGGCAATCGCCCGCGGGTTCGAAGATGCAGGTCCTGAATCCCAGCCGGCTCGCCGCGACGGAGAGCATACGGCCCAGTTGACCCCCTCCGAGAATGCCGATCGTCGCTCCGGGAGCAAGCGGTTCAGTCATCCGTCGGGACCTCGGGAATGGACGCGGACAGGGCCTGTTTCCATGCCGTGACCCGGTCGGCCAGAGCGGGGTCCGATATCGCGAGGATTTCTGCCGCCATGATGCCGGCATTGGCCGCGCCCGCCGCGCCAATCGCCATGGTCGCGACAGGATAACCGCGCGGCATCTGGACGATGGAATAGAGGCTGTCCAGCCCGCCCAGCGCCTTGGTCTGCACTGGCACGCCGATCACGGGCAGGATGGTCTTGGACGCCACCATGCCCGGCAAATGCGCCGCCCCGCCCGCGCCCGCGATGATGACCTTGATCCCCCGGCCCGCGGCCTCGGTTGCATAGGACCAGAGCCGGTCCGGAGTGCGGTGAGCCGACACGATGCGCGCCTCGAACGGCACCTCCAGCTCGGTCAGCTTCTCCGCCGCCTCGCGCAGGGTCGGCCAGTCGGATTGACTGCCCATGATGATGCCAACAAGGGGGTCCGGCATGGCGTCGGCCTCTCTATCAAGTGGAGCGCGCGACTATAGCGGTGGGGCAGCAAGGGGCAAGCGCCGGTTGCCTGCCTTCCTCGGCCCCGAGGGGCCTCGAATTTCGCCACGCCGGATGTCCCTTTGGACGACATGCCGTCCGATCTTCAGGCCGGGACCTATGCGATGATGTCCGGGGTCAGCCGGTCTTCGATGACCGCTATCTTTTCCTTCAACATCAGCTTTTGCTTCTTCAGCCTCCGCACGGTGAGCACATCCGGTGCGGGCCGTTCTTCGAGCGCGTGGATCGCGTCGTCGAGGTCGCGGTGTTCCTGGCGGAGCACCTCGAGTTCCACCTTCAGAACCTCGGTTTGCTCCATCCGTGCGGCAGTGTTCATGGCGCTCTCTCTGTGGCGACGGAACCAATATACGGGTCGGGCCGCCAACCGCATAGCCCCGAGTTTCATCGAGTTTACTTGCATCCGACCGATCGCAGACCCATATTTTGACTGCGGCCGCCGATGCCGGGACCGCCACAGACTGTCGCTTTGCTGATAAAGGACGGCCAGACATGACCAAACTCTCCCTCGGGACGCATCCGTTCCTTCTTGGGTTCGAACAGCTGGAACGGCTGGTGGAGCGCACCGCCAAATCCGGCAACGATGGCTACCCGCCTTACAATATCGAGCAGACATCCGAGACATCCTATCGGATCACTCTGGCCGTGGCCGGGTTTGCGGAGGATGACCTGTCGATCACGATCGAGGACCGCAGTCTCGTGATCCGGGGTCGCCAGAGTGACGACTGCGAAGGTCGGGTCTATCTCCACCGCGGGATTGCCGCTCGTCAGTTTCAACGCTCATTCGTCCTCGCCGACGGTGTCGAGGTGGGTGAGGCAAAGATGGAAAACGGACTCTTGCATGTCGACCTGCAGCGGCAGGTACCCGAAACGATCGTGCAGGAAATCAAGATCTCGAGGAGCTGAAGCCATGAACACCAAACGTGATCTGAGCGCATTTGGCCAGGACGTGGTCTATGTGAAGCCGGTGGCGGTTTCTGACCTGCCGCGCGAAGTGCAGGAACAGGCGGGCGACCTGCAAAAACTCTTTGCCGTACATGATGTGGACGGGCAGCAACTGGC
>CAYMMT010000062.1:0-14819 GCA_964391555.1 uncultured Rhodobacterales bacterium | reverse complement strand
CAGCAACGCCTGGTCGGTGAAAGCGCCAGCGTCGTCGTGCTGGATGTTGAAACCGGGGATGTTAAGGCAATTTCGTCTGCACCGAGTTTCGACCCGAACCTCTTCGTACGTGGCATCTCGGTCGCTGATTGGACTGGGCTCAACGAGAACAAGTATCGCCCGCTTGCCGCCAAGGCGATACAGGGCACCTATCCGCCGGGCTCGACATTCAAGATGGTCGTCGCGTTGGCCGCGCTGGAAGCTGGAGAGATGACGCCGGACGAAACGGTCTTTTGTCCGGGTTATCTCGATGTTTCTGGCAACAGGTTCCATTGCTGGCGACGGTCGGGACATGGCAACGTCAACCTGCACCAGGCGATAACTCAAAGCTGCGACGTTTATTTCTACGACATTGCCCAGCGTGTCGGGATCGACCGGATTGCCGAGATGGCCCGCCGCATGGGCTTGGGCGAACGTCACGACATTCCACTTTCGGCGGTGGCGCAAGGCGTCATCCCGGACCGGGCGTGGAAAGCCGAGGCGCGGGGCGAAAGCTGGCGAATTGGCGACACGGTCAACGCCTCGATCGGCCAGGGCTACGTCCTGACATCGCCCCTGCAACTGGCCGTAATGACGGCGCGGCTGGCCACCGGGCGCAGCGTGACGCCCCGCCTGATCCGGTCCATCGGCGGCGTCGAACAACCCGATGGTGCAGGTGACACCCTGGGCCTCAACGAAAACGATTTGCGGCGCGTACGGGCCGCGATGGACGCGGTGAATAACAACTCCCGCGGCACCGCTTATCGCAGCCGCATCGTTGCCGATGGCTTGGCGTGGGCGGGCAAGACGGGCACCTCGCAGGTCCGCCGGATCACCGCCGAGGAACGTGCCCGCGGCGTCACGCGCAACGAGGACCTTCCATGGGAGCGCCGTGACCATGCTCTTTATGTCGGCTATGGGCCCGTGGATGCGCCGAAATACGCCGTCTCGGTTGTTGTTGAACACGGCGGGGGCGGTTCGGCAGCGGCAGCACCGATTGCGCGGGATGTGATGTTGCAGGCGCTCTATGAGGGATTGCCGCCGCTGGACGCCTATCCGTCCAGCGAACGTGCGCGCGCCCGAGAGATGCAGAACCGTCTGAACCTCCGCGATATTCGCGGTCCCCGTACTGCGGACAGGGCCTGAGACGCGATGTCCTACTTGGAGTATCAGGTCAAATACGTCCCGACGGGCCTTCGTAAACTGCTCTACCTCAACTGGCCGCTTATCGTACTCATTACCGCCGTCGCAAGCGTGGGTTTCATGATGCTCTATTCCGTCGCCGGCGGAGATGTGAGTCGATGGTCCGAACCGCAGATGGAACGGTTTGGACTGGGCATGACGGTGATGTTCCTCGTCGCCTTTGTCCCGATCTATTTCTGGCGAAATGTGGCAGCCCTGGGTTACGCCGTCGCGCTTGGACTTCTGGTCCTGGTCGAGTTCGTCGGCACCACCGGGATGGGCGCACAACGATGGATCGATCTTGGTTTCATGCGGCTCCAGCCATCGGAACTCATGAAGATTTCCTTGGTGTTGTTGTTGGCCGCCTATTACGACTGGCTGCCTGCCGGCAAAACCTCGCGCCCCTTCTGGGTTCTGGTCCCGCTCATTTTCATTGCTCTGCCGGCCTTGCTGGTTCTGCGTCAGCCGGATCTCGGCACCACGATCCTTCTGGTGCTTGGCGGTGGCACGATGATGTTCCTTGCCGGGGTGCACTGGGCATATTTTGCAACCGTCGTCGCCGCTGCGGTCGGGACAGTTGCAGCCGTTTTCGAAAGCCGAGGGACACCCTGGCAACTGCTTGCGGACTACCAGTACCGCCGCATCGACACGTTTCTCGACCCCTCGGTCGACCCCACCGGAGCCGCTTATCACATTACCCAGGCCAAGATCGCTCTGGGATCTGGGGGCTGGACCGGCCGCGGGTTCATGCAGGGCACCCAGTCACGTCTCAATTTCCTGCCAGAGAAGCAAACCGACTTCATATTCACCACGCTGGCCGAGGAATTCGGCTTCGTCGGTGCGATCACGCTTCTGATCTTGTACGGCCTGATCCTGTTTTTCTGCATAACTTCGGCCTTGCAGAACCGGGATCGGTTCTCGTCGCTCCTGACCCTCGGGTTCGCGACGACCTTCTTCCTGTTCTTCGCGGTCAACATGGCCATGGTCATGGGTCTTGCTCCGGTTGTCGGCGTGCCTCTGCCGCTGGTCAGCTATGGGGGCTCGGCCATGCTGGTGCTGCTCCTCGGCTTCGGCCTTGTGCAGTCGGCTCACGTGCACAGGCCCCGATGATGACCGTCAACGTCCTCTTTGCCGCCCGCAGGGCGCGGTGGAAGTTTTATGCCGACCCGCTCCCCGCCGCCATTGCCGCTGCAGGAGTAGCGGCACATGTCGCGCTGGAGATACCGCCGCAGGATGTCGACTACATCGTCTATGCGCCCGACAGCCCGTTGCAGGACTTCCGTCCCTACACGCGGACAAAGGCCGTTCTCAGCCTCTGGGCAGGGGTGGAAGAGATCGTGGGGAATGAAACCCTGACCCAGCCTCTCACCCGCATGGTCGACGGCGGGTTGAAGGAGGGAATGGTCGAATGGGTTACGGGTCATGTCCTTCGGCATCACCTCGGCATGGACGCCCATATCGTGAACCCGGATCGGAACTGGCACCCCGAGGCCCCGCCGCTGGCCCGGACCCGGGCCGTCACGGTGTTGGGTCTGGGCGAATTGGGTCGTGCCTGCGCGCAAGCTCTCGCCGCATTGCGATTTCAGGTCAGGGGGTGGAGCAGAACGGCCAGAGACCTGCCGGGCATTGACTGCTTTTCCGGCCCTGAGGGTTTGCGGGCGGCTCTGACGGGCACGGAGGGGGTGGTCCTGCTTCTGCCCGACACCCCGGCAACCGGGAACACCCTGAATTCGGGGACGTTATCCCTGCTTGCGCCCGGAGCCTTCGTGCTCAACCCGGGCCGCGGTCCGCTGATCGACGATGCGGCGTTGCTGGATGCGCTGGAGACGGGGCGGGTCGGGCACGCCACCCTCGACACGTTCCGGAAAGAGCCCCTCCCCCGGGACCACCCGTTCTGGGCCCATCCCAAGGTCACGGTCACACCGCACATCGCGTCGGAGACGCGGCCCGACACAGCGTCCGAGGTCGTCGCGGAGAATATCCGGCGCGGCGAGGCTGGCGAACCACTGCTTTTCATTGTGGATCCGGCATTGGGGTATTGAAGGGCCCCGCCAGGGCGACCCACAGACCGGTCGCCCTCCCCGCGTCGCTAAGCGAGGCTCGGCAGCCAGAGCACGATCCAAGGGAATGCAACCAGCAGTGCGATCGTGATCGCGTCTGCGATGAAAAACGGGGTCACGCCACGGAACACGTCCTGCACCGACAGGTCATCGCGAACACCGGCGACGACAAAACAGTTCAACCCGATGGGCGGCGTGATCAGACAGAACTCGGCCATCTTCACCACGAGGATCCCGAACCAGATCGCGCACATCGGTCCGGACATCCCGAAGGCGCTGTCCTCAGCGGCGACCGTCACGCCGCCGTTCAGGGCCATGACAGCCGGATAGACCACCGGAAGCGTCAAGAGCAGCATGCCGATCGCGTCCATGAACATGCCGAGGACCGCGTAGGCCAGAAGGATGCAGATCAGGATCAGCATCGGCGACAGGGTCAGAGAGGTGATCCAGTCGGCAAAGGCCCCGGGCAGATCGGCAAAGCCGAGGAACCGCACATAGATCAGCACACCCCAGATGATCGTGAAGATCATGACGCTGAGCTTTGCCGTTTCGAGCAGGGCGTCCCGCAACTGCGGCCAGCGCATCCCCTGATAGAATGCCATGAGCAGGACAACAAAGGCTCCGATCGCGCCGCCTTCGGTGGGTGTACCCCAGGCATCGCCGCCAAACGGGTTGTAGACAAAGAAGATGATCGTGATGACCACGAAGACGATGGGCAAGGCAGGTGGTAATGCGGCGAACCGTTCGCGCCACGTAAACCCCCCGACCGGCGGGCCGAAGCCCTTGATCGTCAGCGCCAATCCGATGATGAGCGCCGCGTAGACAATGGCCGAAAAGACGCCGGGGATGAAGCCGGCAAGCAAAAGCTTGCCCACGTCCTGCTCCACGATGATGGCGTAGATGACGAGGATCGCCGATGGCGGGATGAGCGACGCAAGCGTACCGCCGGCGGCCACGACCCCGGCGGCAAAGCGCTTGTCATAGCCGACCTTCAGCATCTCCGGGATGGCGATCCGGGCAAAGACGGCGGCGGTGGCGACAGACGCGCCCGAGACCGCCGCAAAGCCCGCGGTGGCAAAAACCGTCGACACGGCAAGCCCCCCTGGCACCCATGCGATCCATTTCTTGGCTGCTTCAAACAGCGCCTTTGTCAGGCCGGCGTGATAGGCCAGATAACCGATCAGGATGAAGGTCGGAATCAGCGACAGCGCCTGACTCGAGACCTTGGAATGCGGCACCTGGCCCGCGGTCTTGACCGCGACCCCCACTGCCCAGCCGAAATCATCCAGGCCGTAGTCCTTGCGCGCCCAGAAGATCCAGACAAGCCCGACAAGCCCCGCCAGACCGGCGGCAAACGCGACCCGCATGCCCAGCACCACCATGACGAGCAAACCGCCGGTGACCCAGAGGCCGATCTCTATCGAGGTCATCGGTCGCCCTCCTTGAGCTGGTCGGCTTCCATCTGGGCCTGGGTGGCGGCATCGGCGATGACGGGCACCGCAACGGTCTGCCCCGTGACGATCCCGCGCCCATAGGCCCAGAGTTGCAGGCATAGGCGGAGGCAGAGAACCGCAAAGGCCACGGGCGCGAGCAGCTTTGCCGGCCAGATCGGCAGCGCGATGTCCATGGAGCTGTCCCGGCTCCACATGGGGGCGGCGAAGTCGAAACTGCGCTCGAAATGGGACCACGTGCCCCAAACGAGGAGCGCCATGAGGATCAGCACCGCCAAGGTCGTGACGAACTCCGCGAGGTAGAGCGCCCGCCCACGCAGTTGCCCGACGACGATGTCCATGCGGATATGGGCACCCTCACGCATCACGTAGGCGATCCCCATGAACGCGATCAATGGCATGGCCTGTTCGATCCAGTCCACGTATCCGGGAAGTGGTGCGTTGAAGAAATTTCGTCCTGAAACAGAAACCACCGCCAAAATCATCAGCGAAAAGACGGCCAGACCGCTGAGAAGCGCCAGAAACTGCTCGAGTTTCATTAGCCTGATGTCCAGCTTGGAAAGCGTGCTGTCGTCCTGCAGCACGAGGGATGCGGTTGCCATGAGAGCCCCGATCGACGTCTAGAATAGGAAGAAAAGAAGGGCCCCGCGCCGGGATATGCGGGGCCCCGATAGCGACCTGGCCTTACATGCCGTCCGCAATCATCCCGGTCACAAGGTCATAGAGCTCTTGTGCGGGCAGACCGGCAGCCGTGTTCTGCTCGATCCATGCCGCGGCAGCCGGCGCGGCCGCGGCTTCCTTGAATGCCGCGATCTCTTCGTCGGAGAAGGTGACCTGGACGATGCCGCGCTCTTCGAGCGCCGGGCCCCAGGCATCCATTGTCGCACCGTTGTAGTTCGCGATGTAGTACTCGAGTGCTTCGTCAACGGAGCCCAGAAGCGCTTCGCGATGCTCGTCGCTCAGCGCGTTCAGCGCGTCGGTGTTCACCACGACCGGGCAGTTCACTGTGCCGGGGTTGAGGTTCGTGGTCCACCATGTGCCGTTTTCGATCGTGCCGAAGGACATATGCGCGTGCGGCGCGAAGCTGACGGCGGAAACAACGCCCGAGTCCATGGCCTGTCGCACTTCGGTCGCGGACATGGAGGTCGGCACTGCGCCTATGGCTTCCATAGCGGCGCCGATACCGCCGGTGGCCCGAACGCTCATGCCTTCGAAATCGGCAAGCGTGGATGGTGCATCACCGGTCCCCACGATGTTGTACTGTGGCAGGGGCGACGGCATCAGCAGGGTTGCGTTCCAGCGGGCGAGGTCTGCCTTGGTGGCCGGGTGGTTGTAGACCGCCATTGACAGTTCAACCTCCTGCTCAAGGGACGTCACGCCGAGGAACGGGAGTTCCAGAACGGTGATCGACGGGTTCTTGTCGCGGTGGTAGCCGGCGCAGAACTGCGCCATTTCAAACGCACCGATCGAAATACCGTCGAGGTTTTCGCGGTTGCTCGACAGACCGCCGTAGCTGATGTTGAGGGTGAACTCGCCATTCGTCTTTTCGCTGACGAGTTCGGCGATTTTTTCAACATGTGCGGTGAAAGCCCGCGGCGAGCCCCAAAGCGAGACGTTCCATTCTTCGGCGACGGCCTGGCCCGCAAAGGCAACGAGCAGCGCGGCGGTGGCCGTTCGTGTCAGATAAGTTCTCATGGATTTTCCTCCCAAAACTGGTGTGCGCAACAAAGCCGATCCGAAGGCGAAAGACTCATGAATAAAAACGCGTGGGGGATTTGGGGTGCCCTGCGGATTTCCGCAGGGGGTACCAAATGAGGTCAAGGGGACGCGGGGCAAACCGAAAATTCGTGGTACGGAGCCGCCCGGACGCTCCGTCCTTACAACAGCCTGTCCTTGTCCAGTCCCAGCTTCACGATCTTTTCGTTCAACGTCCGCCGCCCGATCCCGAGCGCCGCCGCCGTATCCTCCATCCGACCGCCATGATCCTGGATCGCTCGTGCAATCATTTGCCGCTCGAACGCTGCAACGGCTTCACGCAACCCTGGACGGGTCGCCCCATAATCCCCCGCGCCGGTCATTGCATCGCCGATGCGAACCGCGCCCTGTCGGGACATCAAGACGAAGCGCTCCGCCACGTTGCGAAGTTCCCGGACATTGCCGGGCCAGTCATGGGCCATGAGCGCGGCGAGGTGCTCCGCCCCCACCTCCGGCACTTTCGTGCCATAAGACGATGCGGCCTCCTCGAGAAATCGCTGAACCAGCAAAGGGATATCGTCCCGACGCGAGCGAAGCGGTGGCAGGTTCAGCGTGAACCCTTCGAGGCGGAACAAGAGATCCTGACGCAGGCGCCCGGAGGCCACGGCCTCCGCTGTATCTTCGTTTGTCGCCGAGAGGACCCGCAGGTTCACCGCCACGGGCACGCCCGCGTCCGGCGGCAGAACTTCCTGCGCCTCGATCAGGCGCAGAAGTGCAGGCTGAACGTCCAGCGGACAGGCGCAAACCTCGTCGAGAAACAGCGTCCCCCCGGACGCGTTTTGCGCGACGATCGGCAATTGCGCGGCGCTGATCTGAGCCGCGTTCACGGCGATAAACGGTCCGTCGCAGCGGTCCGACGTGTCGTGCAGAGCCCGGGCGATCAGGTCCTTGCCGACGCCGGTTTCGCCCCGGATGAGGATTGGCAACCGGCTGTCGGCGAGCCCCTCCACGGCATCCCTGATCGCACGAACCTCCGACGTCTGTCCCAATATACGCCGATCCAGCCCCGAGAGTTCCTGCAGCCGATCCCGGAGTCGGCGGTTGGTCCTGAGCATCTGATAGTGATCCGCGGCATGCGCCAGAATGAGCAACAGGCGTTTGGGGTCATACGGTTTTTCAACGAAACTGTAGGCTCCGGCACTCATCGCCTCAACCGCGGTGGGAATGTCCCCGTGTGCGGAGATCAGAACCACCGGCGGCGCGGCCCTGAGACTGTGGAGCAATTCGAGACCGGTCATATCCGGCATGCGGACATCCGACAGGATGACGTCGGGTTGGAATTGCGGAATCCAGCGGTCCGCCTCGGTTGCGCGGGCCAAGGCCTTTGCCGTCCACCCCGCCGCTTCCACAAGATCGACAAGCGATTGGCGCATGACCACGTCATCGTCGATGATCAGAACACGATGGGCCGTCACGGCGGCCCCCTTTCGGGGTCTTTGGGCAGGGTCACCCTGAATTGCGCGCCCCCGCCCGGTCGGTCCTTGGCCGAGATGGTGCCGCCGTGGTCGGAGACGATCCCCGCCGAGATCGTGAGCCCGAGGCCCATACCCTGACCACTTTCCCGCGTTGTGGCAAAAGGCTCCCGCAGGTCGTCGAAACTCTGGTCCCCGAGCCCATGGCCGGTGTCCGCGATCTCGAACCAGACGTCGCCGTTTTCCGCACCGAGCGTCACGGTGATCTGCCGGATCTCGGCCTCCTGAACGGCGTCAAGCGCATTGCGCAGAAGGTTGGTCGCCACCTGTTCCAGGCGCAACCTGTTGCCGGTCAGGGTCAACGCGTCGTCCGACCGCTGGACCTGCACCCGCGCGCCGATTTGGGTGACATTGGGCTCGATGAGTTCGAGCGCGGCATCGAGGACCTCGTGCAGATCGAGCGTTTCGAACTGATCGCGGCCCTTGCGGGAGAAGAACTTCAACTGCTTTGTGATATTCTCCATCCGGATCACCAGGCCCTGCATCTTGTCGCCCAGCGGGGTCCTGCCCTGTTTGATCTCGGCCGCCGTGAGGTGATTGCGCATGGCGGCGATGGGTTGGCCGAGTTCATGGGTCACAAAGGAGGCAAGTTGCCCGAGCGCCGCAAGCCGCCCGGCCCGCTCCAACTCGGCCTGGGTCCTTTGCAGCGCGCGTTCTGCGAGGCGCCGCTCCTCGATCTCGACGGCAAGCTTTTCGTTTGCCTGCCTCAGCAGCAATTCCTCCTTCTCCGACCGTTCGAGGGCAAATCCGATGCGCCGGTTGCGCGCGAACTGAATCGCGATGAGACTGACCATCGCAAAGATCACGAAACCGCCGGATACCAGCCCGGCCCCGAGCAGAGCGGGCCCGCGCGGCGCGAAATAGTGCAGCGACCAGTTGTTCGGCAGCTCACCGGTTCGTTGATAGAAATACGTTTCGCCATCGAGCCGGGCGGTTTGGCCGACAAGGTCCACCGTTAGATCCAACTGGTCCAGCGGTTCATCGGCGAACTGCCGGGCCGCGTTGATGGTCTCGCGTTGTTCCGGGCTGAGCGCGCTGAGTGTGCGGAAGCGCCATGAGGGATGGGAGGACAGCAGGACAACCCCGTCGCCGTTGGCAAGAAAGACACGCTCGCCCGAGGCTTCCCAGCTTTCCTGAAGGGGTGACAGATCGGTCTTGACGGCGATCACGCCATCCGCACCGCCAGCAGGGTGGCGAACCCGGAAGGCATAGAAATATCCCGGCTCCCCGGTGGTTGCC
Source organism: uncultured Rhodobacterales bacterium (assembly GCA_964391555.1). Lineage (GTDB taxonomy): Bacteria > Pseudomonadota > Alphaproteobacteria > Rhodobacterales > Rhodobacteraceae > JAMWZF01. Next base: position 5,642 of record CAYMMT010000062.1, on the reverse strand, counting down.
CCGATGCCATAGAACTCTCCCAGTTCGCCCTGCCGGGCGGCCTTGAAATAAGGGCGAAAGGCGTAATTCTGACCAAGAAAGGACGCAGGGGTCGATGCATTGGAAGCAGAGATGGTCAGGCCTGTCCCATCCATCAGGTAGATCGCATCAAGCCCGGCGCTTTGGGCAAACCGGGCGAGGCGCCTGTTGAGACCCTGATCCTCCGGTGCGGTTAGTCCTTCGGCGACCTCGGCATCCAGCGACAGGTGAACGGGCAGATGCCGGAAATGCCGGATCTCGGATTCCAGCGTCGTGCGATAGAGCGTGAGACGCGCGGCGGCCTCGTCGATTTGCTGTCCCTTGAAATAGGCAAAGGAAAGCAGGAACAGCCCGGCGCAAACCACGACGGCCAAGAACGCGAGAACTCCGTTGAACAATCGCATCCGGGCTTTGTGCGTGCCGAGCGGGTCGATGACAAGCGGATTTGCGGCCGCCTGCCGCTCAGGACGGCGCGTGCTCTGCGGACAGGCACCGCAGGGTGACGATCTCGAAAGGCGCAAGATCAAACGAAACTTCACCGTTTTCCACCGGCAGCGAGGCTCCGTCCCGTTCCCGCAGGTCAGTCCTCAGAACCCGCACCACGAAAGATGGAAGAGTTAGTCGCGCCCGACAACGCCGATGGTCGCTCTCATAGAGGCGCAGGATGAAGCCCCGCCCGTCATCGGCAGGCTTGAGGGTTTCGACGATGACGTTGTCCGGCGACGCGCTGACCATTGACCCCTCCTGAAGCCCCCGCCCCGCCGCAACAACCGTGACCGGATGATTGAGGCGTCGCGCCTCCGCGCGTACCTCGGTCAGATCGCCACCATGGGGCATCAGCGCATAGGTAAACCGATGCTCGCCCCTGTCGGCCTTTGGATCCGGGCTGGTCGAGGATTTGAGGAGCGTGATTTCGAGCGTCGCGTCGTGGGCCGCATGGCCGTATTTGCAATCATTGAGCAGCGCGAGACCGAATCCCCGTTCGCTCAGGTCCGCCCAGCGCTGCGCCGGCACTTCGAAACGCGCATAGTCCCAGGAGGTGTTGCGGTGGGTCGGGCGCGCCACCTCCCCCCATTGGATTTCAAAGCGTGCTTCGGGGCTGTGGATTGTCGTGGGGACCATGGCGCGCAGCAGGGTATGGCGTTCCTGCCAATCCACCCATGTGCAGAAATCGACGCGTGGGGAGTCGGCGGTCAGGCGAATATGCTGAACGATGCGGCTGGTTCCGATGTTTGTCTCGATCCGGACCGAGGCCCGGAGCGGACCGGTTTCCACGAGCCTGATGGACGTTGGCGGGGGAACAGGCTCGGCGCGCTCGTAGTGAAAGACGTCAATATCCCAAGCGTCCCAACTCACCGGGCGATCCTCGGAAATCCAGAGTCCCGCGCCGGGTCCATTTGGGGCAAGTGCTTCGCGCGACTGGCGTTTGTCTCGAAAGCTCGCGAGCCTGCCGTCGGGAGACACGGTTAAGGAAACGAGGGCGTTTTCCAGGATCACCCCGCTGTCGGTCTCGGCGGTCGAGACAGGCTGGGCCACATCGGCGGGCACCAGCGGTGCGTAACTGTACGCGGCAACCGGTTCAATCACCGCGAGGCTGCCGCCGTCGATGTCCTGACCATGGCCGGATTCGTCGATCTGAATGATCGCTGCCGAGGTCACGGGTGCGGCATTGAAAACCGAAAACCCGTCCGAACCGGCGTTGTCGGTCAGAGTGGCAAGTGCATTGTCCCGGAGCGTCGTGGCCCCTCGGTGCACGTGGGTCATATCCGCGCGCGCATCATCGAAGACCGCCGTTATCGACGAGCCGGTGATGATGTCGTGAAACTGGTTGAGGCAGAGCAGTTCCCAAAGTCCACGCACCACGTCCCGCGTTTCCTCGGCCACTCCGGCGGGTTCCGCCATCACCAGCGCGGCCTCGGCGGCATGTAGCAATCCCTCCGCCTCGCGATTGGCCCGCTTGATCCAGCCTTGAGAGGTGTAGGTGCCGCGGTGCCCCTCAAGGTACAGTTCTCCGTTCCAGACCGGCAGCGCCTCGCCCTCGGTGGCAAGCGCGGCCATGGCCTCGCGGACGAAGCTCATCTTCATCTTTGGCGCGCCGGGCATGGACCCGTAGGCCCGCGCCATCCGCACCAACTCATCCGTCGGGCCGCCACCGCCATCGCCGTATCCGTAAGCGATCGGCTGGACCGGCATGTGTGGCCCCCGGGCATTGGTAATCGTGCCGATGACCTCGTCGGCGCTCAGGTCGGACTTGTAGTTGGTCGGGAACGGAAGATGTTGCACGTCCCGGGGCGTTGTCAGGCAATGGGCCAGCACGCGGGACCCGTCGATGCCCTGCCACCAGGTCGTGGACGACGGCAACCGGTTATACTGATTCCAGTTGAGCTTGTTGGTAACGAAGTAGTCCAACCCGGCCTGTTTCATCAGTTGCGGCAGGGACCACGGGAACCCGAACGTGTCGGGCAGCCACAGAACCGGTGTTTCAACGTCGCCAAAGTGTTCCTCGAACCATCGGCGGCCAAGAACGATTTGCCGGACAAGGCTTTCGCCACCGGGGATGTTGCAGTCGGCCTCGACCCACATGCCCCCCATCACCTCCCAACGGCCTTCGGCGATGCGGGCTTTGATGGCGTCGAAAATCTCCGGATAGTCCTGCTTCGTATAGGCGTAGAGTTGTGGCTGGGAATGAGAAAAGGTCACGTCAGGATGCCTGTCCATCAGCCGCAGGACATTGGCATAGGTCCGCGCGTTCTTTCGACGGATTTGAGAGATCGGCCACAGGTAGGCGATGTCCATATGGGCGTGACCGATGGCATGAAGCACCTCTTCTTTCGGTGCCCCGGCCGAAGTGATCCCCTGGCGGAGATGCGCAAGCGCCGGGGCGACCGTGTCGCGGAAGGCGGCGCTGGAGGGCCCACGGGTGTCAAGTTCAAGGTAGGCCCGGTCAAGAACGTGCAGAAGCCGCTCCCGCACATTGCTGTCGACCGCCTTGTGGCAGGCGGTCTCCAGCGTGACCTCCGACAGCGTGACAAATTCTTGAAGCACGGGGTCCAGATCCACCACGTGGCATGGCCTGATCAGCAGCCGCGTGGGATCCGATGGATCCGGCGGCCAACTGGTCAGGCCAGTCCAGCCGTGCAGCATCAAGTCATGCGATGCACCGTCGGCCAGACGCGGGTCGAGGTGGATCAGTTGATGGTAGCGGTCGACCGAGGCCTCCAGTTGGCCATCGATGTAGGCTATGGCTTCGGGGTGGGTGAAGATGTCACCTGCCACGCCGAGCGGCAGGAACAGCGCGGGCTCATCGTAGCTTTCGGGAATTTCAAAGGACCCGCGCAGGACGAAGTTCGTGTCCTGCCCCGCCCAATAGCTATCCCATGGCACCCGACCCTCGCTCCGGCCGCTACCGGGTTCAGCGACGGCATCTTCCAGCAACTCGAGCTCGAACTCGGCCATGGGGTGCCGGGCCTTCTGAACCAGAGGTTTGATGAGCGCGATACGCTTGCCGATCTTCTGCGCGGTAAAGCGCATGTCAGGTGTCATGCGCCGACCTTGAGTTCGAACCCCGGCACGTCGCCGCGCATGATGGTTCTGGCCTCGGCACCGCCTGCCTCAAGGTCGTCGAGCCCTTTTTGCCCGTCCTCGGCAGAGCCCCAGTCACGATCAAGATCCGGCCAAGGGATCGAGTCGATCAGGAGGCGGGTATAGGGATGCTGCGGATCGCCGATGACCTGTTTCGGCGGGCCGGCCTCAACGACGTGGCCATGATAAAGCACCATCACGTAGTCGGATACATGGTAGGCCGTGGCGAGGTCATGGGTGATGTAGAGGATTGAAATTCCGTGCTTATCCTTGAGATCGTGGATGTTCCTGAGGATCGTTGCGCGCAGCGAGGCATCGACCATCGAGACCGGTTCATCCGCGATGAGCAGCTTCGGCGACAACATCAGCGCCCGGGCCACGATGAGCCGCTGCCGCTGGCCTCCGGACAATTGGTGCGGGTAGCGCCGCAGCACCAGAGCCGGGTCAAGCCCCACGGCCACACAGGCGTCTTCCATGGCTTCTCGGGTATGGGCTTCGGATTTCGACAGACCGAACCGCTTGAATGGAAACTTCAGCGCATGGTCGACCCGGTAGAACGGGTTGAAGCAGGCGTAGGGATCCTGGAATACGGCCTGCACATCCTTGCGGAAGTCCAGTTGCTCGGCGGCTGACAGCTTGTTTATGTCGCGCCCTCGGAACATCACACGGCCATCTGACGGCGGGTTGAAGCCCAGCATGAGGCTTCCCATGGTGGACTTGCCGGACCCGGACTGGCCGACGACCGAGATGATTTTGGGGATTTCGCCGTCGAGGCTGAAAGACATCGGGTGCAATGCTGTCACGGCTCCATACCGCTTTGTGACCGTCTCGAACTGCAGCAGCGGGCCGGCCTCACCCTTGAGAACCTCCGGCGTCGATTCGATGAAGCTCTCCCCCCCGACAAGCGGCACCGACGATATAAGCTCGCGCGTGTAGTCGTGCTGGGGGGTCTCGATGATCTGGCGGACAGGGCCGAACTCCACGAGGTTGCCCAGTTTCATCACCGCGAGATCATCCACCGACTGCGCCATCAGTCCCATGTCGTGGCCGATGAGGATCAGCCCGGCGCCGATCTTTTCCTGAACTTCCCGCAGGGTCTGCATGACCTGCCGCTGGGTGATGACGTCGAGGGCCGACGTCGGCTCGTCGGCAATGATCAGATCGGGTTCAAGGCAGACGCCAATGGCGATACAAACCCGCTGTTTCATGCCGCCCGACAGCTCGTGGGGATAGAGCCGGCCGACATGATCGGGCAATCCAACCGAATTCAGCACGGCCTTGGAGCGGCGCTGAAGTTCGGCCTGTTCAACCCCGCCTTCATGGGCGATGATGCCGTCCCAAATCTGGTTCTCGACCCGCATCACCGGGTTCAGCGAGTTCATCGCGCCTTGCGGGATATAGGCGATCTTCTTCAGCCGGACGCGACGCATTTCTTCGTCAGAGAGGTTCAGCACGTTGGTATCGCCCAACGAGTTGAGATGGATTTCCCCCGCGGACACGAAGCCCGGCGCGGCCAACATCCGCATGGCGGCCAATGCCGTGGTCGTCTTACCCGATCCGCTTTCTCCGATGAAGCCGATGCGGCGTCCCTGCGGTACCGACAGCGAAAAGTCGGTCACCGCGTGGACGACGCCCTTGGAGGTCGGAAAGTCGATGGAGACGTGTCTGATGTCGAGGATTGTCATCTTGAGTGCCTCCCGCCCCGGACGTGATCCGGGGCCTCTTGACCACGGGACGGTCCCCGGATCGAGCCGGGGGCGCGATGCCTTACGACCGAACTCATCACAGCTTCCTCAAACGGGGATTCGACACTTCGTCGAGCCCAAGGTTGATAAGCAGAAGTCCGATGAACATTGTCGCGAGCAAGGCCGTCGGGATACCCCACCACCACCAGAGGTTCTGGATCAGGGCGCCGGAGTTGATGGCTTCGTAAATCGTGCGGCCCAGCGTCGGGATCCGCTGCGGGCCGAGGCCGAGGACTTCAAGGCCTACCGCGGTCACAATCGACGTGGTCACATTGGCGATGAAGGACCCAAACAGGT
>CAYMMT010000061.1:0-15196 GCA_964391555.1 uncultured Rhodobacterales bacterium | reverse complement strand
CTGGGGTTTCCAGACCGCGTGGCTTGATCGCGGCCTCCATCGCGGCGAGCGACATGTTGACGGCGTCGTCATCATCTTCTTCGTCGTCATTGGCAATGGGATTGCCGTCCGCGTCGAGTTCCTGCTGTTCCTCTTTTGGTTTGCTGGCCTCTTCGGTGCCGGCCTCAACAACCTGCTCTTCGTCGCCGTCCTCGTCCATCTGGTTGCCGAACGTCGCTTCCAGGTCGATGACATCGCGCAGGAGAATATCCTCGCCCAGAAGTTCGTCGCGCCAGATGGTGATGGCCTGGAAGGTCAGCGGGCTCTCGCAAAGGCCCGCGATCATCGTGTTCCGGCCCGCCTCGATTCGCTTGGCGATGGCAATCTCGCCCTCGCGGCTGAGCAACTCGACCGAGCCCATTTCACGCAGGTACATCCGCACCGGGTCATCCGTGCGGTCGAGCTTTTCCTGCTCGGCCCCTCCCAGGGCAACCTCGCGGCTGCCTTCCTTGGTCGTCAGTTCGGTGGAGGCCTTGTTCTCTTCGGTCTCTTCGGATTCCTCTTCCTCGGTGACCTGAATGCCCATGTCATTGAGCATGCTCATCACATCTTCGATCTGGTCCGAGGACACCTGATCCGGCGGCAGAACCTGATTGAGTTGATCGTAGGTGATGTAGCCACGCTCGCGCGCTTCGGCGATCATCTTCTTGACCGCGGCCTGGCTCATGTCAAAGGACACTTCGGTGTCGGAGACGTCTCCCTTGCGGTCGTCGGTGTCCTTGGCCATGCGGCACTCCTTTGGCGGGTCTGGGGCGAATGATTCGGTGATTCGATTGTCTCGAATCAATCCCGGCTCGTGGTGATTCGCAACCAGTCCAAATGTGAAAACTCTGTGTCGTGACCTAGTCCGCGCGATCGCCTTGGCGATGGCCGATTCGCGCTAAGAGATCGTTAAATGCCGCGCGTTCGCCACGGCTGATCGGGGCGCCGTTCGGCCCCGTGTCATATTCGGTCCTGTCTTCCCCGCCCGTTTGTCCGGCCCGGTCCATGGCATCAGCCGATTGCGCAAGCCGCGCTGTGACAAATTCATCGGCGAGATCCTCGGCGAGGTCCTGTTCCGCCTCGGCAATCTCGCGCGCATGCCCCCGCCGCGCGGCGAGCTTTGCGAATTCCTCGGCCAGGCAGAGCGCGGCTGCCTCCTCATCCCCCGGTCTGCGCACCGCGGGGATGATCGCCACGTGGGGTTGGGCAAAGAGCTTTTCAAGAAGGCCCGCGCCCACGGCCCGGCCCAATTCGTCTGTCAGGTCCGCATCGCCAGAACATCGGAGAAGCGCGGCCGTCAACTCTGCCAGCTCCGGATCCTGCGAGTCCATGATTTCGAGTTGTCCTTCGAACTGCGCGACAACGCCCGGATTGGCGATGAGCACGGCGAGAATCGCGGACTCGTGCATGCGCTCCTCGGCGGCGTCACCACCCGCCAGCGCCGATGCCTTTGCGCCCGCTGTCGCCATGGGCTTGGGCTGCCATCGGCCGCCGGGGCGCGATGTCTGTCGCACGAGGCCGAACAACTCCTGCCGAAGACGCTGTACTTCATCGCCGTAATGTCGCCGGATCGAAGAGTCCTTGATGAGTTTCAACCGCTCCCGCAACGACTTGTCGAGAGCCGCGCGCCGTTCGGGGCTGTCGAAGACCTTGCCTTCGGTTTCCTGCTGCCAGAGGAGGCTGGCCATGGGCCGGGCAGTGTCGATCACCCTTTGCATTGCTTCGCGGCCCCGAGATTTCAGGAGGTCGTCGGGATCCTGTCCGTCGGGCAACAACGCGAATCTCAGCGACTTCCCGGCGTCGAGAAGCGGCAGCGCCACATCGATGAGCCGCAGTGCCGCCCTGAGTCCGGCGGCATCGCCATCCAGCGCCATGACCGGCTCGTCTGCCATGCGCCAGAGGAGTGCCAGCTGATGTTCCGTAACGGCTGTCCCGAGCGGTGCAACGGTGGCTTCAAACCCCGCCTCGCTCAGCGCAATGACGTCCATATAGCCTTCGGCAACGATCAGCGGCTGGCCTTTCCCGGCTGCCTCACGCGCGGGCCCGTTGTTGTAGAGCGAACGGGACTTGTCAAAAAGCTCCGTCTCGGGTGAGTTCAGATACTTGGCATTGTCATCGGGATCCATCGCCCGACCGCCGAAGGCGATGGCTCGCCCCCGTGCGTCCCGGATCGGGAACATGATGCGGTTGCGGAACACGTCATAGGGCTCCCGACCCCGGTCGGACACCCGGGTCAGCCCCGCCGCCTGCAAAAGGTCAGGCGCGATGCCTTTGGCATTCAACACATCCGCGAGTGTCCGCCACCCCGGCGGCGCGAACCCGATCTCCCATCGGCGGCAAACCTCATCGTCAAGGCCCCGCTGGCCCAAATAGTCCCGTGCCGCCGCGCCACCGGCCTTGCGCAACTCCAATTGGAAGACCTTGACCGCCTCCTCCATCACCTCGCGGAGCTGCGTCCGCCGGTCCGCCTTTTCCTGAGCCCGCGGGTCCCGCTCCGGGACCGGCATCCCGGCCTCGGCGGCAAGGATCTTCACTGCCTCGATGAAGTCGACATTCTCGGTCTCCCGGACAAAGGAAATCGCATCGCCTTTGGCGTGGCAGCCGAAGCAGTAGTAGTACCCCTTGCGGTCATCGACGTGGAAGCTGGCTGTCTTCTCCTGATGGAACGGGCACGGCGCCCACATGTCGCCTTTGCCCTGGTTTGACTTGCGCGCATCCCACATCACCTTGCGGCCGACGACCTGAGACAGGCTCAACCGGCCGCGCAACTCATCGAGAAATCCAGAAGGCAACGACATGCTCCAAATATCGCGCCACTGTCCGCCCCCCGCAAGCACCCCCCGATCTTTGTCTCAAATTAACCCTTCCGGACGCCCGAAAATCGCGCGATTTTCGAATCCGATTTTCGTGCCGAAAATCGTCAGCGCTCCGACGTCCGCATCGCCCGAACCAAATCTTGGACCAGGGTGCCGGCCATGGACCGCATCACCATGACCTCAAGCATGTTTTCTGCCACGCGACTGACCGACCCTGTCATATGTCCGACCAGCGTCCGCGCCGTTGCCCCGACGGGCAACCGCTCGACCCGAAGGTCAACGGGAACGAGACGCGCGAGGATCGTGACGCTTCGAATGCCTGAAATGCGCGCAATCGCCCAAGCGTCCGAATGATCGACACAGACCAGTGACTTTGCCGCGGGAGCCGGCACGCCGCACAGCAGCGCCTGCCCCGGCCCCATCCAGACCAGTCGCTTGTTGCCGGAAGATTTCACCGTTCCGGGCTCCGGGAAGGCCAGCCCGGCCACCTTTGGCGTCGACCCACGTTTGGCAATAACCAGTGTCATAGGCCCGGGGTCGACGGCCTCTACCAACCCATCCGCCCCCTCGATTGGCAGTCGACCCGCAAACGGGTCTGTCACGACAAGCCTAACCACGCATCCGCCCCCCGTCAGGATCATGGGCAATCGACCCGGTGACCTCGCACAGCGTTTCGACCCCCCGCATTTCGTCGACCAGCCGGATCACCTCGCCGTGCCGCTCGGGCCCATGCCTGAGGAACGCCAGTCCCAGATCATGCCCGAGCGTCGGCGAATATCCTGCCGATGTGACATACCCCTGATCCGAAACCCGCACCGGTTTGGCGCCTTTCTCGAACAGATGGGCGCCCGCCAGAATTCGACCATCAGCTTCAACCGGCTTTAGCCCAACGAGTCGCTCTCGGCCCGGGTCCATCAACCCGTCTCGTCCCGCCGCAGCGCGCCCGATGAAATCCTTCTTCGTCGACATCATCCCCTGCAGTCCCAGATCATAAGCCGTTGTTCGCCCATGGAGTTCCGCGTGAGTGAGAAAACCTTTCTCGATCCGAAGCACATTGAGCGCTTCCATGCCGTAGGGGCCGCCACCGACCCCTTCGGCCTGCGCCACCAGCAGGCGCCAGAGCGCCGCGCCATACCGAGCAGGGACACCGATTTCGTAGCCGCGCTCACCCGAGAACGAAATTCGGAACAACCGGCCCGCAACACCTTCGACTGTTACGGGGCAGCACCCCATGAACGGAAGATCCCCGATCCCTTCGTCGACAAGCCCATCCACCACATCCAGCGACCTGGGGCCCGCAACGGCGAATTGTGCCCAGTGTTCGGTGACCGAGGTGAACCGGACGTCCCATTCGGGCCGCAACACCTGGGACACGTAGTCGAGATGCATCATCACCTGTCCGGCCGCGGCCGTGGTCGTTGTCATCACATAGTGCTCCGGTCCAAGACGCGCGCAGGTACCGTCGTCCATCACGTGACCGTCCTCACGCAGCATCAATCCGTAACGCACCTTGCCGACAGGAAGCTTGGCGAACCCGTTGGTGTAGACAAAGTTGAGGAACTCAGCGGCGTCTTTGCCCTGAATATCTATCTTCCCGAGAGTAGACACGTCGGCCACGCCGACAGACTGCCGCACCATGCGAACCTCGCGGTCGCAGGCCTCCCTCCATGTGGTCTCTCCCGGCACAGGAAAATAGGACGGGCGGAACCACAACCCGGCCTCCACCATCGGCACTCCCCTTGCGTTGCAATAGGCGTGGGAGGTGGTCTCGCGCACCGGCGCAAACCCGGCGCCTTCGGCCCCGGCGCCCATCGCGGCGATCGAGACCGGTGTGAACGGCGGGCGGAATGTCGTGGTGCCCGTCTCGGGGATCGTGCCCCCGGTCGCCTCGGCCAGAACCGCCAATGCGGCAACGTTGGAACTCTTGCCCTGATCGGTCGCCATGCCCTGCGTCGTGTAGCGCTTCATGTGCTCGACAGAGGTATAACCTTCCGCCGCGGCAGCTTTCACATCCTTGACCGTGACGTCGTTCTGGAAATCGAGCCAGGCGCGCCCCGGACCGGGGACATGCCAAAGCGCCTCGCCCGCTTCAAACCCGTGTTCAGCGTCGGGAATGCCCGGTGATCTGATGGCGCTGCCAAGTTCGGAAAGTGCAGCCTTCGCAACCTCATCTCCTTCCGCCAGGCAACCGTATGTCGTAAACGTGCCATTTGCGGCTCCGGCGACCGTCAAACCCGGCACTGTCCCCGACATTGGCAGAAACGCCGTCTTTTCCGCATTCCATCGTGGCCTGCCGCCCATGTGGCACGTCAGATGAATTGACGGATTCCAACCTCCCGCCATTCCAAGGCAGGTTGCGGGTATCCAGCGTTCCCCGCTACCCTGTGCAACCTTGATACCGCTCAGACCGAGACGCCCCTTGGTCCCCGTGACCCGACCACCCGCGAAAAACGGCACGTCCAGTCCACATTCTGCGCCCTCGCGGGCGTCAACCAAAGCCGTGACCCTGATACCCGAAGCAAGAAGGTCTCGCGCCGTGCGGTGGGCCTCATCGGTAGAGCCAAAGACAGCCACCGACGACCCCGCGACCACACCAAATCGGTGCAGATAGCTGCGCACGGCGCTGGCGGTCATGATGCCCGGACGGTCGTTGCCGGCAAAGGCGATGGGCCGTTCGATGGCCCCCGAGGCAAGGATGGAACGGGTCGCACTGATCCGCCAGAAGCACTCCTGCACCCGATCCTGACCGGGCTCGCCCACCCGCTCGAGAGCTCCGAACACGCCGCCGTCATAGGCGCCTGTCACGCAGGTCCGGGTCATGACCCGGACGTTCGGCATCTCCGCCAACTCTGCGGCAACGCCTGCCGCCCAGTCCGACGCGGACCGGCCACCGATTTCTTCGGCTTCGCTCAGGCATCGACCGCCCAGCGCCTCATCTTCATCCGCAAGGATCACGTCCGCCCCCGATCGCCCGGCGGTCAGCGCGGCCATGAGCCCCGCCGGGCCCGCGCCAATGATCAGGATATCACAGAACGCGAAGGCCTTTTCGTAGGCATCGGGGTTCGGCTCACCGGACAGCGCGCCCAGACCGGCGGCCCGTCGAATGATCGGTTCATAAACGGCTTCCCAGAACGCCTTGGGCCACATGAAGGTCTTGTAATAGAACCCCGCGCCAAGAAACGGAGACAGCCAGTCGTTCACGCCCATGATGTCGTTTGCCAGCGACGGCCATCGGTTTTGGCTCATGGCCACCATGCCGTCATAGACCGGCTGGACCGTCGCCCGCACATTGGGCGTTGCGCGGGCACCTTCGCCGACTGTCATGAGCGCGTTCGGTTCTTCGGGACCAGCGGTCAGAACGCCACGCGGACGGTGATACTTGAACGACCGCCCCATGAGCCGGATGCCGTTGGCAAGGAGCGATGCGGCAAGCGGCTCTCCCCCACGACCACGATAAGACCTGTTGTCAAAAGAAAAGCTTACCTCGGGCGCATCGAGGTTCAGACCCTTGCCGGCGATCCTCATGGGCTGCCCCCTGTTGCCATCCGGCTGCCGGTGATTTCGTGGGTGACAGTGTTGCGCTCCACAATGATCCAGGTGCCGGTCGGTCCGTGATACCACAGCTCTTCGGTCGGCCCGGCCGGGTTGTCGCGCAGGTGCAGGAATTCGTCCCAATCGTCGGACCAGTCTCCGGATGGGCGGTCGGTCAACGCGGCGCCGCGATAGGTGAACTCGCGCAAATCACGCAAGCCGCAAAGGGGATGGGGAATTCTCACCTGATCGCCTCGCAGATCGTATTGCTGTCATGCCAAAGCGGACACCGCGTCAATGGCCCGTGCCAATCGGAGAACTCGGGCGCGCTGGCGCAACCCTCGGTGTCTCCGTCAAACAAGCACTTGATCGGAAACACGTGCTTGGTCCCGTCCGAGCGGACGAACTCCTTGTATTCGCCGTCGAATTCCACGGAGCAGCCGGAAATCTCCCCCTCCGCATCCCAGCAGATCAGCGTCCGATCGAGGGTTGCGCTAGTGCAGGTTATGCTGCGCACCGGTGCCCTCCTCGTCCATCAGGCCGCGACCCGTGTGGAACCGGTCGAGGCGAAACCTGGCCGCGGGTTCGTGATGACGGTCAGTGGCGATGAGATGGGCAAAGGAAAAGCCCGAGCCCGGCACCGCCTTGAACCCGCCGTAGCACCAACCGCAGTCGATATAGAGGCCGTCAATCCCAGTCTTGTCGATGATCGGCGAGCCGTCGGGCGTCATGTCCATGATCCCGCCCCATGACCGCAAGACGCGGGCCTTGGTGATTGATGGCATCAACGTGCAGGCGGCCTCCATGACATGTTCCGCCATGGGCAGGTTGCCGCGAGCGGCATAGGACGCGTAGAAATCAAGATCGCCCCCGAAGACCAGCCCGCCCTTGTCTGACTGGCTGATGTAGAAGTGGCCCATGCCAAAAGTCACCACATGATCGAGGCAGGGTTTGAGCCCTTCGGTCACAAAGGCCTGAAGGACGTGGCTTTCGATGGGCAGACGCATGCCCGCCATCGCGGCGACCTGCCCGGAGCGCCCGGCGACCACGATGCCGACTTTCCCGGCCTTGATCGCGCCGCGCGTGGTCTGGACGCCGGTGACCGCGCCGTATTCGATGTCGATACCGGTGACCTCGCAGTTCTGGATCAGGTCGACGCCCCGTTGGTCAGCGCCCCGTGCATAGCCCCAGGCCACCGCGTCGTGCCGGGCGGTACCACCACGCGGGTGGTAGAGGCCGCCGTAAATCGGGAAGCGACCGTTGTCGAAATCGAGGTACGGCAGACGGTCGCGCACACCATCCCGGTCCAGCAGGATCGCATCATCGCCTTGCGCGGCCATGGCGTTGCCGCGGCGGGCGGCGTAGTCGCGCTGACCGTCCGAGTGGAAGAGGTTGATGACGCCGCGTTGGGACATCATGGTGTTGAAGTTCAGCTCCTGCTCCATCCCCTCCCAGAGCTTCAGGGAATGCGAGTAGAATTCCGAGTTTCCGGGCAGACAGTAGTTGGCGCGCACGATCGTGGTGTTGCGGCCCACGTTGCCGCCACCGAGATAGCCCTTCTCGAGCACAGCGATGTTGGTCAGCCCGTGCTCCTTGGCGAGATAGAAGGCCGTGGCAAGGCCGTGACCACCGCCGCCGATGATCAGGATGTCATAGGCGGGCTTCGGATCGGGTTGGCGCCAATGTGGCGTCCAGCCACGATTGCCGGTCAGCCCTTCCCTGAGAATGCGGAAGGCGGAAAAGCCCATGTCTCTCGTGTCTCCCTCCAGTCGCGCAGAGACAAGCAAGTCTGGCACGTGGTCTCAAGGCAGCAACGCCGGAAACTGGTTCGTTTCCGACAAATGCGGGCCATCGGACGCCCGAAGCGACCCCTTGATTCGGGCATGGCGCGTCGACGCGCCTCTTGTCCGTGCTTGCAAGGCTGATTGTGACAGTGTCGGCGAAGACGCTCTTCAACACATGCACCGGGCGGCCATTCGCAAGGCCGCCCGGTGCACGGTTACAGACCCTTGGCCCTGTAGCTTTTGGCGACTCGCTCGATCGCCACCAGGAATGCCGCCGTTCGCAGGTCATCGCAATCTTCGCGGCTGTGCCAGATCTCGGACATCGACTGGTAGGCGCCGCGCATCGTGTCGTCGAGGCCGGAGCGCACCAATTCCAACTCCCCCGCGCCGCGGAGGTACTTCCCCTTGAAATCGGGCGACAATGTCCAGTTGATCGAACCGTCCCGGCTGATCCGCTCCAACTCGTCCACGATCAACTGGTGGCGCGCCTCCTCCTGACGGCGCTGCATTCGGCCGAACCGGATGTGCGAAAGGTTCTTGACCCACTCAAAATAGCTGACCGTCACACCGCCCGCGTTGGCGTACATGTCCGGGATGATGACCACGCCTTTTGAGCGCAAGATGTCATCCGCGCCGGCGGTGATGGGGCCATTGGCCGCCTCGATGATCAATGGCGCCTTGATCCGCGCCGCATTGCCGAGGTTGATGACACCTTCAAGAGCCGCAGGGATAAGGATATCGCACTCCGCTTCGAGCACATCCGCGACGTCGGTTTGGTGGCGCGCGTCCGGATAGGCCGCGAGAAGCCCATCATGACCGTTCATCCATTGGCGCACTGCCTCAACGTCAAGGCCGTTTTCGTCGTACAAGGCCCCATCGCGTTCAATGATGCCGATGATCTTTGCGCCGTCATCCTCCTGCAAGAACTTGGCTGCGTGGTATCCCACGTTGCCGAGGCCCTGTACCACGACCCGTTTGCCTTCAAGCGTGCCATCAAGGCCGGCCTTGGCCTTGTCCTCCGGATGGCGAAAGAATTCCTGCAGCGCATATTCCACGCCGCGGCCGGTGGCCTCCACCCGGCCCTGAATCCCGCCCGCATGGGCGGGTTTGCCGGTCACACACGCGGCGGAGTTGATGTCGGTGGTGTTCATCCGGCGGTATTGGTCGGCGATCCACGCCATTTCGCGCTCGCCGGTGCCCATGTCGGGGGCCGGAACGTTCTGCGCCGGGTGGATCAGGTCGCGCTTCGCGAGTTCGTAGGCGAACCGGCGCGTGATCTGCTCCAGTTCATGCTCTTCCCAGGCGCGCGGGTCGACGCACAAGCCGCCTTTGGATCCGCCAAAGGGCGTCTCGACCAGGGCGCATTTGTACGTCATGAGCGCTGCGAGCGCCTCGACTTCGTCCTGGTTGACCTCGAGCGCATAGCGGATGCCGCCTTTCACGGGCTCCATATGCTCCGAATGGACGGATCGATACCCCGTGAAGGTCTCGATCTTGCCCCGGAGCCGAACGCCGAAACGCACGGTGTAGGTGGCGTTGCAAACGCGTATCTTGTCCTCCAGGCCCGGAGGCAGGTCCATGAGCCGGACGGCCCGGTTGAACATGATATCGACGCTTTCGCGGAAGCTGGGCTCTGCCCGGTGAGGTGCATTCATGAGGGTCCTCCCTTCGACACTCAACCTCAGTGTGAACATGATTCGGGTCGCTGAGCCAACGGAATGCCCAGAAAGCGGCATCTAACTCCGAAAATGGCTCATGCCGTCGATCCATACCCTCATGGAGGTGAATTGTCAGTTAATGGAAAACAATTCCACATAAGGCAGCTCTGTTGTCCCGGAGTTCGATCGAATTGGTCCGACTTTCGCCCTTTTCGGCCCTAAATTCGCCGTCTTCCTTGACGATAACCCTGATCACAAAGCCCCAGTTGCGTTTTTCGAAACGGAGAGAGTCGGGGCGCCATTGACACACCACAAACCTGTGGAGCCGCCGAACCGAAATGACTGCCGCATCGCCGCACCACTCCAGAAAGACGCGCCGAAGACGGCCGATCGCTCGCGCGCTGTCCAAGATCGTTCGCATCCGCAAGAGCGAGGACGGCAGTAGCACGATCGAATTCGTCATCCTGTTCCCACTGATCATGTTGATGTTTTTCAATGCGGTCGAGAGTGGCATGATGATGATCCGCTACGTCATGCTGGAGCGCGGCCTCGACATGACGGTGCGATCAATCCGCCTCGGGACATCGATCGAAGTCGACGCCGATGATGTGAAACTCATGGTCTGCAATGGCTCGGGGATCATTCCCGACTGTCTCAATACGGTGAAGGTCGAGATGGTCCGTGTCGATCCACGGAACTGGACCGCCTTGCCTGTGGAAGCGGATTGCGTCGATCGAAACGATCCCGCCGCCCCCCTTCGCGCGTTCACGGCCGGTGGCACGAATGACCTCATGGTGCTGCGCGTCTGCGCGCTTTTTGACCCGTTGTTCCCGCTCGCGGGGCTTGGTTTTCAGATGGCCAAGCAAGACGACCAGAGCTACGCGCTGGTCTCGACATCGGCCTTTGTGATGGAGCCCGGTTGATCCATGTACCTGCTGCCCAAGACACTCCGCCCCAAACACCCCGCCGCCAAGACCGCCGCCAGGCGATTGGCCGGCTTCCGCGAGGATGAGGATGGCGGTTTCATCATCTTCTCGTTGTACCTGTTCATCATCATGCTGATGATCGGCGGCCTGGCCGTCGATTTCATGCGCTACGAAATCACGCGCTCGCGCATCTCCAGCACGCTGGATCGGGCGATCCTCGCGGCGGCAAACCTCAACCAGTCAAGCCCGCCCGCCGACGTCGTCCAGAACTACTTCGATATCAACGGCATGTCGCAGTTCCTGAACGCGCCAACCAACGTTTCGGGCGGGTTGAATTCGCGGACCGTGAACGCCAATGCCTCGGCCACGCTGCCGATGATGTTCGCCAACATGATCGGGATCGAAACGATGGACACGATGGTGTCCGCAACCGCGACCGAAAGCGTCGAAGACATCGAGATATCGCTGGTTCTCGATATCTCGGGGTCCATGGGCTGGAACAACAAGCTCGAAGAAATGCAGGAAGCGGCACGGGATTTTGTCGACATCATCTATGCCAACGGGGAGTACGAGGATATCTCGATCTCGATCATCCCCTACTCGACCCAGGTAAATGTCGGCCTGAACCTGCTTCAGGAATTCAATGTCGACTGGGTTCACGACGAAAGCACCTGCGTGGACTTCGATGCGGCGGACTTCAACAGCGTGTCCCTGTCCACGACGCAACCGCTGACCCAGTCCGCGCATTTTGACCCCTGGTATACGTGGGGTCCGCTCAACAACGGCGGCAACCGCCTGCTGGTGTGCCGCGATGGCATCGGCTCTCAGGTCATGGCCATGAACAATGTCGAGCAGGAGCTCAAGGACCACATCGATGCCCTGACGGCCGGCGGCAACACGTCGATCGAGATCGGCATCAAGTGGGGCGTCGCACTTCTGCATCAGGACGCGCAGCCCGCGATCAGCGCCCTGGTGGCCGACGGAGAGGTTCCAAGCGCCTTCAATGGTCGCCCCTTCAGCGACACCAGCGGCGCCTCGGTGAAAATTCTCGTGGTGATGACCGATGGTATCAACACGACCGAGTACCGCTTGACCGACTGGATGCGGAACAACTGGTCGGAAACCCGGGTCGACCCCGAAACAGGTCAGTTCTACGTTTCCTCCAACGAAAACGGTGACCGCGACGGTGACGGCGACTCGAACGAGGAATGGTTTGTGCCACACCTCGCCCCCACCCCTCTGAACGGCTGGACGGCACAGGGCGACTACTGGCGCGACAACTGGGAAGGCGTCGATGACCCGAACGACGACTGGGTGATGGGCGACGACGATGATGACGACCTCGACGGCATCTATTCCGACGACGACGCCAATATCGACGATACCGATTATGACAGCACGTCCGGCAACATCGATGAGCGCACGGTGGCGATGAGCTTTTTCGAACTCTATGACCGTGTTTCGATGCGCTACAACGCCTACTACCACCACTATGCACAATACTGGAACGCGTCGGACTACTACGACTGGGTCGATGATGTGAGGTGGTCCGTCGGTGGAGGCGAGAAAGACACGCGGATGGGGAACATCTGCACCGAGGCCAAGGCCTACGGCATCACGATCTACACCGTCGGCTTTGAAGTCACCGACGCCAGCGCGCTGGTCATGGCCGACTGTGCCTCTTCCCCCGCGCATTTCTACAGGGTTGCCGGCGATGAGCTTGGCGACGCCTTCCGGGCCATTGCGCGGCAGGTCACAGAACTACGGTTGATCCAGTAACCGGCGGGCAACCGGGCAGGAGCAAGACAATGAGACTGAGAGACACGATCAGGGAGGCCGCCGACAGGTTCCGTCGGGACGAGAGCGCCAGCCTGTCGATCGAAACGGTGATCATCTTTCCGTTGCTGGTCTGGGTTTACCTGGGCATGTTCACCTATTTCGACGCCTTCCGATCGCAGTCCCTGTCTGACAAGGCCGCTTACACCATTGCCGACATGGTCAGCCGCGAGACGGACTACATCACACCGTCCTACATCGACACGCTTTACGAGTTGCATGGGTTGATGACGCGGTCCAACGAGCGGACCCAGATGCGGATCACCCTGGTGCGCTGGAACGACAATCAGGACAAATACGTCAAGGTCTGGAGCCGGCGCAAGGGTGGCGCGCCCGGCCTCACCAACACCGAATTGCAATCGGAGGCCTATCGGTCACGCATGCCGGACGGCCTCAACCACCAGGAACGGCTGATCCTCGTCGAGACCTGGACAATTTACGAACCGGTCTTCGATCTTGGCTTCGCCATTACGCCGGAATGGACCGGGAACTTCGGCGCCGTCAGTTTTGACACCTTCACCGTGGTACGCCCTCGTTTCGCCCCGCCCGGCAACGGCCCGTGTTGGAACCCCGACGAAGACGGCACGATCATCAACGCCAAGTGCTGACCGGGCGCCCGGTTGTCAGACCCCGTCGCGTTCAGCGATCTTCACCGCAATCAATTCAGCCATGAGCTTGGCCTGATGGGCGGCGGTGACGCCGCCGATGCCGACCCGGCGGCCCGTGCGCCACCACAGCCCGGGGGCCCAAACGCGCGGTCCGACACGCCGGTTCAGGACCACGAGAAAGCCATTTGACGGCTTGAACGCAAAGGCCCCGCGCTCGACCCGCGTGATCGCATCCATCGGCGCAATTTCACGTCCAGCGCTATCAACAAGCCCATCCTCGGTGAGTTCGACCTGTAGAAGCGTCGCCTTGCGCAGCGCTTCGGCCCCGAAAACTACGGCGGCGGCGAGAACGATCAGGAAGGCTTGCCACAGGGGTGATGGCGGTTCCACGAGGGCCACCAGAACCAGCATGATTGCCAGCCCCCACAGCACGAAAAGGGCAAAGAACCGGCGCGACGCCGAAGCTGACACTACGGTTTGCGATTTGTTCATGGCCGCGCTCCGACGATGCCGCGCACGAGGTGCCAGTACATCTCTTCGATTTCGTCCGCGGACAGGCGTCCATCATTGCGAAACCAGTTGGTCACGCCCGTCAGCATGGCGATGATCGCCAGCGTCACGATCTTGCTGTCGTCAAACCACATCGTTTCCTCATCGGCCCCATTTCGGAGAATGGTCTCCAATTCGTCCTCATAGACCTTTCTGAGTCCCTCCACCCGCGCGAAATTGCCGTCTGTCAGGTTGCGCAACTCCATGTAGGAGACAAAGACCTCGCGGCGGCGGGGCAGGTGCCACCGGATGTGGAAGCGGGTAAAGGCCTCGAGCCTGTCGAGGGCCGGAAGGCCCGCAACCCGGTCCGCCGCCGTTTGCCGGGCTTCGAGCAGCGCCTCCATGTGCCCGCTCATCAGGTCCGCAAGAAGGCTCTGCTTGTCCGGCGTGTAATTGTAGAGCGCGCCCGCCTGCACCCCGACCTCGCTTGCAATCTGTCGCATCGAGACGGCTGCGAACCCGTGCCGGGCGATAAGATCCAGGGCGGCGTCGCGCACCCGCGGGCCTGTGATGTCGGAATGAGAGCCGGTCTTGCGCGCCATGGCCCCCATGTAACTGAACGTGCGTTCATTTGTGAAGCGGCTTTCGTTGCGCAGGGCCCCGGAGTCCGGGCAACACGCCGGACAAGAGCCGCCGAGCCACGGGACCCCGATTGACCAGCGACAACGGATCCCTCGCCTCTTTCCGCGCGTCGGCAGGCAGATGAACGATGTGCGCTCGCCCGTGGTGCCCGAATTCGACGCGCGGACCGACGCTCCCCTTGCCCCGCCAAGCGGCGCATGGCAGCCCTGTCGGCATGGGACGTTTCATCGTCATCCTGCTGGCGATTTCCGCCTGCACCGAGCTTCCGCAGCTCAATCTGCCATCGGGTATCCCGGTCGCGGACGCGGAATTGCGCCCGATCGAACCGTTGCTGGTCGCCGCCGATCGCCTGCGGGGCGATCCGGATCGGGGCATCGCGCTTGCCAGCTCGCTTCAGGCCCGGGCCGCGGCGCTATCGGCCCGGGCCGCGCGGCTCCGGGGGCCAGTGATCCCGCCGCAAACCCGGGCGAGGATGCGCGTCGGTGTCCGCGCTTCGTTGCCCTGACCGCGGGCTTGGGATAGGCCCGTCCCGAACCCGGACACGGCAGAGGACCCAGACCCCATGACGACCCCCCTTCGCCTCGGCATAGCCGGACTTGGAACCGTCGGCACCGGCGTGCTCAAGATCCTCGCCGAAGAGAGCCAGCGTATTGCCGCCCGCGCGGGGCGGGCGGTGCAGGTCACCGCTGTTTCCGCCCGATCGCGCGACAAGGACCGGGGTGTGTCGATCGACGCCTATGCCTGGGAAGACGACCCCGTGGCGCTGGCTCAACGCGACGACGTGGACGTCTTTGTCGAACTGATGGGTGGGGAAGACGGCCCGGCCAAGGCCGCGACCGAGGCGGCCATCGCCGCCGGCAAGGATGTCGCAACAGCGAACAAGGC
>CAYMMT010000060.1:0-15429 GCA_964391555.1 uncultured Rhodobacterales bacterium | reverse complement strand
GCAAGGTGTCCAGCAGACGGTCGTTGAAGACCACATCCTCGGCCAGCGCGGCGACATCCAGAACCTTGAACTCGAACGACCCGGTTCGGTCGCCCGAGGCCCGAATGGTCAGTTCATAATCGCCCGCCCCCAGCCTCTGGGTGCGGGTCAGATCGGTCGCGTTCTGGGCGTCGGTCGCGTTCATCGCCCGGTCGGTCACGATGGCCCCATCGGGTCCCGAAAGGCTCCAGTAGACGCCGCTGTCGTTCAACAGGCTGTCGAACGCAAAGATCGTGGGGTCGGTCAACGTGAATGCAAAGCGGTCCGTCGCGCCGGGCGCATCAATGTCCGCGAAGGTCAAGACGTTGAAATCAAGCGCCTTGGGCGCGCTCTCCTCGATCCGGTGAACCGCGAAACCGTAGCGCGACTCTCCGCCCGAATAGACCCGACCCTGGACAGAAACGGTGTACGTCCCGGCAAAATCGGCACGGAAGGTCGTGTCCGACGCCACCCGATTTACGTAGCGGCCAAAGGGGTCGAGAATGACCCAGTAGATGTCGCCCATCCGTTCCGTCACATCGAGGAAGAAGCTCTCGCCCGCTGCTACATCGATGCCAAAGGTATCTGTCTCGCTTGAGGGTGCCAGTGTCCCGGTCACCGCCTCTCCTGACGTCAGAAGCGTGGCCCCTGACAGGTCGACGAGGCGGACGTTGTAGGTGCCAACGGCAGAGTTGGCGCCGTAGATCTGGAACTCGTAATTGCCGGGCGTCAGGTCATATGCGCCGCCCGTATAGTCGTTGGCATCGACCTGCCCGAAGTGGCGGTCAAAGATCAGGCCGCGATCCCCCAGAAGGCGCATGTTAAGCGCCGTATTCGCCGTCTGGCTGTCGATCAGAACGCGCGTCCGCTCGGTCAGCGTGAAGGTATAGGTCCGGACCTCGCCGGCGTTGACGATCTCGCCGGAAATCCCGTCGGGATTGAGCGCAACGAAACCGGCATCAAGCCCGTTCGCGGTGGCGTCGCCCGCCGTATCTCCTGCCGGGCCATCAAATGGAAGGTAGAGCTCAAGCCCGGTCTCTGCCCCGGTCAGCGGGTCCTGATAGGTATCAGCGATGTCCTGCGCGCTGCGGGCCACGGACCACAAGCGGACGTCGTCGATCCGGCCCTCGAATGTGCCATTCGTGGTCGCGCTGGAGGCAATCCATCCAATCGTGAGCGGATCGGCATTGCTCTTCATCACCCCGGTGTAGGTGCGCGCTGCAACCTCCGTGCCGTTGACATAGATGCGCATCTGGCTGGTCGCGCGGTCGATGACGGCTGCGACATGGCTCCACTCTCCGAATGGAACCACGCTGTTGGACGTTTGCAGGGAATCCGTCGCGGTGCTCTGATCCCGCGCGACCCCAAACCAGATCGCGCCGCCGTTGCTGACCCACATCTGGTATGTCGACTGGTTGGTTTCACCGCCCTTGCTGAAGATGGGGTTCCAGCTATCCGTCGACCGATCCGGGTTGATCCACGCCTCAAACGTCATCGACCCCGTCTGGTCGAGCGCCGGATCGTGGCTGACCTCCCAATGATCCGACCCCGTCAATCGCGCCGCACCGGTGCCCACGACGCCGGGAACAATCCGGTTTTCGGTCGGCCACGGATTCGGTCCGCCCAAGGTGATTGCAACGGGCTCGGTATTGACCGTCACCAGCGCGAAACGCACCTCGGAGGTCCGATGCGTGGTCAGATAGGGGTCGCTTTCGAGGATGAGGAGGTATTCGCCATCGCTGCCAAGGGTCTGGGCCGGAATATCCGCGCCTGCGCCCGGGCCGAATATCTGCCGTCCGAACGGATCGAAGATTCGCCAGCTGGTCTGACTGGATCCAAGCGGGTTGCTGATGACATCGAGATAAACCTGCTGCCCGGCCAAGCCATCGAAGGTGAACGCCTTTGCGGTTCGATCCGGCTGGAAGGTCGTCGTGACCTCGCTTCCGTCGACACTGAGCGCCTCCGCGCCCGCGACGTCCAGAAGGCGCAGACCGTAGGCCCCCCGCGCGGTCGCATCCGGCGTGAAGGTCAGCCGGTACTCCCCTGCCGCTGCCTCGAACAGGTAATTCCCGGTGTCATCGGTGTCGCCGCTCTGGTTCTGATCCCGCTCAATCCGCAGGCCATCGGGCCCGGTGAGGGTCACTGTCACATCGGAGCGATTGTGCAGCGTGTCCCAGTAGAACGTGCGCGGGCTGTCCAGCGTGAACAGATAGGTATGCACCTCGCCCAACTGATCGAAACGGCCCCGGAAGGCTCCGTCCATATCCGCTCCGAAGTCCCGCACGAGGGCATCCGGCCCAGCGATGTCGGCGAGAGTCGCACCTCCGGGAGCGTCGTCCATGGGCAAGTCCACGACCGCCCCCGCGGGGACCGCTGACCCCTCGAACAAGGCCGCCGCATCGGTGGCGGAGAGCGCGCTGTCCCACAGCCGGAATCCGGCCATCGCGCCGCGGAATCCTTCATTACCCTCGAGCGATCCGCCAATCAGGAAGTCCGCCGGCTGGTCGACCGAGGCTTCGCCTGCCCGCAACGTGGTTGTCGCCGCCTGCACGCCGTTGACGTAGAGCCGCAACTCGGCGTTCGTCCGGTCCACCACGCCGACAACATGGGTCCAGTCGTCGTAAGCGATCAGGCTACCGGCGGTGTTCGTATTCTGCTGGCCGAACCGGTCGGCGCTCGTGAAGTGAAGATAACGAGAGGAGTTCAGCCACAGGGAAACCTGC
The DNA here is from genome assembly GCA_964391555.1 of uncultured Rhodobacterales bacterium. Lineage (GTDB taxonomy): Bacteria > Pseudomonadota > Alphaproteobacteria > Rhodobacterales > Rhodobacteraceae > JAMWZF01. Next base: position 12,688 of record CAYMMT010000060.1, on the reverse strand, counting down.
CGCCCGCTGGTGCCCGATCCGTCACCCTTGTAGAGCAGCGGCGTCCACGCCGGGACCTCGGTCCCGTCGGCGCGGAACCACAATTCGAAGCTCTGATCGCCGGTCAGGTCGGTCCGATCGCCATCAATCTCCACCCGTTCGAAGCCAGTGAAGCCCAGTGCTTGCCCGCCGTCCGGCGCATCGGCGGGTTCCAGTCCGTCATAGCCACCACCGTCCGATATCGTCGCGGAGGTTTCCACCGTCGTGGGACGTTGCAGTCGGAAGCTGTAGGCACCAGGCGTCGTGGACCAGTCGAACGTTCGCCCCTCAAGTAGCAGGGTGTAGGTCCCGGTCCGGGCCAGCGTACGGACACCAGAATCGTTGAAAACCGTCGGACCAATTTCCTGCCCGCCCGACGGATCGATCAGACGCCAGTAGGGCTGGTAGACGAAGTTGCGGTAGAAAATGCTGTCGAAGGCAAACTGGTCTCCGGCCACCGCGTCGAAGGTATAGACGACAGAGGACCGGGTCGGGTCGAGCGCGCCCTCAACTGTTTGGTTGAAATCGATGGCTTCCGCTGTCGCGCGGTCCCGCATCGCAAAGGAGAAGCCGCCGGTCGTGCCTCCCGCGCGATTGACTGCAATCGTGTAGGTTCCGGGTTTGGCGAGGATCGTCGAATTGGTGGGGTAATCGGCGGAATCGACCTGGTCGGAGCGCAGGTTTCGGCTGAAGCCCTCAGGTCCGGTTATCGTGTAGTAGGTTTGGGAGTTGGAAATCAGACTGTCGAGGAACAGCAGCGTATTCTCCGCGACGTCCAGCGTATAACGAACCACCTGTCCCGCGCTCTGAACATTCCCCGCCACGACCTGATCGACCGTGATCGCAACAGGGTCGGGATCGGCCGGATCGATCAGGGTGAACGCGTAGGTGGTGGTGTTGGTCGGAGGCTCAGGATAGTAAGCCTCGATCAGAACCACGTAGCGGCCATCGAATGGCAGGTCGATGGTTCCCGTATTGCTCAGGTAGGTCGACCCGTAGATTTGTCGGCCAAACGGATCGAGAATGCGGATATAAGCATTCCAGGTGGACCCGGTGTTTGTGACATCGCCGATGCTGATGGTCTGACCGGCCGTCGCATCGAAGAGGAACACATCGCTTTCCGCCTCGACAAGCGTTCCGGTGACGCTGGTGCTCAGATCGATGACCTGTCCGTCGGCCACGTCCCGCAGCCGAACATCGAACGGCCGAACACCGGAACTAGTTGAGAAGAAACGGAATTCGTAGTCACCGGCATCGAGATCGAGAACCGGGTTCGTCCCGATCCCGCCCCCGAAATTGTCGATGTTCAGTGTCAGGTCGGTGCCGGGCCCGGTGATCTGGATCGAGACACTGTTCGCGTCCAGCAGGGAATCGATAAGAACCTGCGTCCTGTCTGACAACGACACCGTGTAGGCAACCGAGTCCGAGCGGGTGACAAGCTGCCCCGTCAGTCGATCGCCCAGCGCTGCGGGTGTCGTACTGCGCTGCGGCTCACGCAAGTTGAGTTGGTAGGTCGTGATCTGCGACCCAGAGTTGTAGATCCGGCCTTCCAGCAGCAGCCAGTAATCGCCGTCCGACGGCAGCACGACTGCGTAGGGATCGCGCAGGTTGATATTGCGCGCGATGTCCCTGCCCCAGGCATCGATGATGCGGCCATAGGTGACATAACTCGCCCCCTGATCCACGGGGAGGACCGCCTCCACCAACTGACCTGCGGTCCCGCTGAACCGGAAGACATCGGTCTCGGTCGCCGGATCGAGCGTGCCGTCGACCACGTCGCCGATCGAGATTGCCGTTGCGGCATTGAGATCGAGAACCCGGAAGTCATAGGTCCCCGTGGCGCTGCTGTTCTTGCTGACATCAAGCTGGTAGGTCCCGGCCGCAAGCCGGATCGCCACGTTGGCATTCCTGTCCTGACCATCCGAGACGTAGAACAGGCGATTGGCGATGATCGCGCCGTCAGCGCCCCGCAGGTTCCATTGCGAGGAAAACTCCCCCGTACTCAGTCCGTCGATGTAGACATAGCTGTCAGCGGCAAGCGTGAAGAGGTAGCTGTCGACCTCGAAGGCCGCGCCGATGGTGCCCGTGACGCGCGCGCCCAGGGAGATCGGATCGCCGACCAGCGGGTCGGGAGGGGTGGTTGACGGGTTGTCGAGGCGGAATTCGAAACTCTGGTCAGCGGCCCCGTCGAACCCTTCGAAGAACAACGTATAGGTGCCGGAATAGGTAAGGGTGCGGCTGCCGAAGGCGGAAAAATAATTCTTGCCAAAGACCACGTTGCCCAGCGGGTCGAGCATGTAACCATTCGGATTGCCAAGCGTCCGGGTGAATTCCACAACGTCACCCGCCGTGCCCTCGAACCGGAACGCCGTGGTCTCTGAACCGGGGATCTGGGCAAAAGCCGTCAAATCGCCATAGCCGATGACCGGTGACGCGGCGAGATCGAACAGGCGGAAGCCGTAGTCGCCGGTCACCGCGCCGGGACCGTCGATCAACAGCGTGTAGCTGCCGGGCGACAGGTCGAAAAACGCCGGCTGGTAGAAGATACCGCTGAAGAACTCGTCAAAGACCGTGGCGCCTGCGGCAGAGACGATCCGCAGCCGCATGTTGGGATTGCTGGTCAGGGCGTCGAAATAGAGCGTGGCCTCGTCCGTCAGCGTGAAACCGTAGGCATCGATTTCGGCCGCTGACGTAATCTGGCCCGTAACTTCGTCGCCAATGGCCAGCGACAGGTCGTCAGTCGCTTCCGGCGTGACCAGAAAGGTGAACGACCGGGCAATATCCTCGGCATAATAGCCCTCGATCGCGAGGAAATAGGTCCCGGTTTCGGGGAGCGTCAGAGGGTCAAAAATTGCGTTGTTCACCGAGGAGCCGCGCACCAGTTGACGCCCGGTTTCGGTGTAGAGGCGGTACGCGGCACTTCCGCCCCCGGTCCCGTCGAGCAGCATGCGGGTGCCGGCCGCCGCCTCGAAACTGAAGAGTTGGGTCTCGCGGCCGGGCCCGAGGTTCAAGAGCCCGTCATGCCCTCCGCCGGTGCCATCCACCACAGTCAGGCCGGCGCTTTCGTCAAAGCCCAGAAGCATGACGAGATCATCCTCGGCCCCGTTCAACCGCGCATCCCGATCGGTAGAGATTTCGCTGGCAGTACGCGCCTTGGACCACAGCCGCACCTCGTCAATGCGTCCATCGTACAGATAGCTGCTGCCCTGCCCGCCGATCTGCAAGGAGTTGGAGGAGTGGTTTATCGGGGTGGAATAGGCCGATTCATCGACGAGAACACCGTCGACATAGAGCGACAGGGTCACGCCATCGTAGGTCGCCGCCACATGTGTCCAGCCCGTCCCCAGAGTACCGGTGACGACACTGTTGGCCCCGTTCCATTGATTGATGAAGAACGACAAGTCGCCATTGGACTGGAAATACGTGCCCCAGCCGTCGGACCAACTCGAGGTCGTCGTCTTCTGGATCGGCATGGCGTAGAGCGGCCGCTGATCCGCATCGATCCAGAATTCCAGCGTCATCTCGGTCGGCTTCAGGGCCGCCGCGTCCGAGACCGTGACCACGTCCACCGAGCGGTTGCGGAAATCGAGCATCCGATCTCCGGTGGTCGCGGCCCGGTGCCGTTGACGGCAGTCGCCGCTCGACGGCATCTTGGCCGGCGTCGGTCAAAACACCGTTCAGGGTTTCGCCGAGCGTCAGGGGCTGCGCGTCGCCGAACGACAGCAGCCGGAATCCGTAGCTTTCATTGTTGTCATTCGTCTGGCGGAGGGTGAGCGTGTAGTCCCCGGCGACGAGGTCCAGAAGCGGGTCGCTCGACCAGTCAGAGCTGTAGAGATACCGATTGGACACTACCGTGCCCTCCGGCCCGGTCAACGACCACTGGACATTGCTTGGCTCAAGCGCGTCGAAGAGCAAATTCTCGTCGTCAGCCAGGGTGAAGGTATAGGAATGAGTTTGGCCGGGCTGATCGAAACGGTCGGTAATCAACGCGCCGACGGTCAGCGTATCGGTCCGGTCAATCACCTGTTCGACCGTAAAGGTATAGCTCGTGTCAGCGGTGTTGCTGACCACGCCTTCCAGCAGCAGCGTGTAGACACCTGTTTTTTGCGCCGTCAGCCGGGGCACATCCTGTGATGCGCTGAAGCTCCGCGTGCTGAAGACCTGCTGACCCTCAGGATCATAAAGACGCCAGTAGGCGGAACCGCCGCTCAGCGTCTGCGCGTCGAAATAGAGATCGGTGCCCGCGGTGACGTCGAACCGGAAAACATCGGTTTCGCGCCCCTGTTCCTCAAGCGTGCCGGAGACCGGGAGGCCCGTGGTCAGCCCCGCCCCGTTCTCGACATTCAGGAGGCGGAAGCGATAATCGCCCGTCGCGTCCCCGGTTCCGTCAACGCTGATCGTGTAGGTCCCGGCGTCCAGGGCCAGCAGGCTGCCGTAATTCGCGTCGGACTGGTTGAACGCCGTTGGGGACCGGATATTGCCGGCAACCCCATCAAGCGACCACGTCAGGTCGCCACGGTTGGTCAGGGCATCGAAGGTGAGGGTGCGGGCTTCCGCGAGCTCAAACTGAAACAGGTCGGTTTCGCCCGGTAGCTCAATCTCTCCGGCGACAGGAATAAGGTCGCTCGAGAGCAATATCCTGGGTTCGAAGGTATCAACGTCGAGGCCCTGACTGAGCGCCGTCGTTTCCGTCAGAAACTTGCGTTTGGTCCTCTTGCGACGACCGACAATACCCCCCCCCAGGACCCAGAAAAGAGTCCAAAAACCGCAACCGTTCTTACCCCAGTCCAACAGCATTGCGTTTAATATTATGTGTTGTAGCGTACCAAAGCAGGATCGGAATCGTGAAGCGAATTTTCGCCGATCTGTCCGCAATGCCGACGAAACGCGGGGCAAGCACTTGAATATTGGAAGAACTTTTCTCAAGGCCACCGCTGCTGTTTTTTTGGGCGCTGGGCAAGTTTCCGCCAATCAGACCGTGACTTGCCTGATCGAACCCTACGAGATCATCAACCTGTCTCCGCCGGTCGCCGGCGTCCTCGAAGAGGTCCCGGTAGACCGCGGCGACATCGTCGCGGCCGGCCAGATCCTCGCCCGTCTGGATACCAGTCTCGACGATCTGAGGGTCGAGATGGCCGAGGCCCGCGCCGGCAGTCCCTACACCGTCGATGCCCGCGAAGCCCGGTTCACGTTTCTGTCGGAGCGGGCGGAGCGCATTCTCGACCTCGCCAATCGGGCCGTGCTTCCGCGCACCGAATACGAAGAAGCCGCAGCGGAGGCAGAGGCCGCCCGGCTGGAACTGGAAGCAGCACGGTTCGATCGCGAGATGGCCGCGATCGACGTCAGGGAAGCCACCGCAATCCGGGATCAGAAGATCCTGCGAAGCCCCGTGAACGGCATCGTTCTGGAGCGCCGGGCATCGGTGGGGGAATACCACGACGGGGCAGAGCCGATACTGACGCTCGTCCGCCTCGACCCGCTTCTCGTGGAGTCATTCATTCCCATCGCCCTGTTCTCGGAAATCTCCGTGGGTGACGTGGTTTTCGTGGAGCCGGAAGAGCCGATCGGGGGCCGCTACGAAGCCACGATTTCTGTGATCGACCGCGTCTTCGACGCTGGAACCGGGACCGTCGGCGTCCGGTTGGAGTTGCCCAACCCGGATCTTTCGATGCCCGCAGGCCTGCGGTGTCGCCTGGTCGTCACGGAATAGACGCCGGCCTCGGTCCGGTTATCCGTCGCATTGGCAGATGAGTCCCGTCCCCCGGGCACCCCGGGCGCCGAGGGCGCCTCACCAGGTCAAGATTAGTATATATTCAAACATATAAATGTAACATATAGTGGGCGGGAAACATGAACATTCACGGAGAAGCCCATGATTCGGCGCGAATTTCTTATGGCCCTGGGTTCGGCAGCGATCGGAACGGGAACCTTCAGGGCCAAGGCGACGCTCGCCATGGGCACCTCGGAACTGATCACGCTGAGCGACGGACATCTGGTCCTGCCCCGCAGATTTGCACTCGGTGATCTCCCGGTTGAGGAAGCCTTGGCGGAACTTGCCCGCTTCGACCTCGATCCGGACAGCCTTATGCCCGACTGCAATGTTACCCTGCTGAGGACCAACGACCGGACGGTCCTCTTCGATGCGGGCGCGGGGACGGAGTTCATGGCATCGGCAGGTCGACTCCCCGACAGCCTCGCCGACATTGGCGTCGATCCTTTCGACATCACGGACGTCGTCCTGACCCATGCCCATCCGGACCACATCTGGGGCGTCCTCGACGATTTTGGCGACCTCATGGCTCCGGATGCGACCTATCACATCGGCGCGGCCGAGATGGATCATTGGACCAATCCCGACCTGATCGAGAGGATTTCGCCCGATCGGCAGAGCTTCGTGGTCGGCGCGGCGCGCCGGATCGCCGAGATGGAAGCGCAGCTCAACCGCTTTGGCGACGGACAGGAGATTGTACCCGGCGTCATGGCGCGCGCCACGCCCGGACACACGCCCGGTCACATGTCCTTTGAGGTCTCCACCAGCGGTCAGGAGGTGATGATCCTTGGCGATTGTGTCGGCAATCATCACCTTGCCATGGCGCGACCAGAGTGGCCTGCAGCCGCCGATGAAGATCCTGAAACGGGTATCGCGACGCGGGTCGCGCTTCTCGATGAACTGGCCAGCCGCGAAGTTCTCTGTGTCGGCTTTCACATGCCGGCACCGGGCCTGGGCCGGGTCGAACGGCGTGCCGCCGGAGCTTACGCTTTCATCGCGGAAGACGGGTAGCAGCCAACGCCCGATGAGATGACCTGCCAGCGCGCAGCTACAGGTCTTGCGACCGCTGTTTCAATCTGGTGGCCGACACAGCTCGAGACACCTCGGTCGCGGGTTTGTGGACAGACCCCGGCTACTGCGCGGCAACCGGTTTTCGGGCCAGTTGGCATTGCGCCCAGAGATCTCCGAGAGCGCCAACAAGGTGGTCGATGTCGGCCTGCGAGTGCACCGGGGACGGCGTAATCCGAAGCCGTTCGGTGCCCTTGGGAACCGTGGGGTAGTTGATCGGCTGAATATAGATCCCGTGGTCGCGCATCAGGATATCACTGATGTATTTGCACTTCACCGGATCCCCCACAATCACCGGAATGATGTGGGACGGGTTCGGGATATGCGGAATTCCGGCCGCGTCCAGCTTGGCGCGGACCTGCGCCACGCGGTCTTTCTGTCCGTCGCGCTCGGCCCGGCTGGTCTTCAGATGGCGGATGGAGGCGCAGGCCCCGGCCGCCACCGCAGGCGGCAAGGCGGTGGTGAAGATAAAGCCGGATGCAAAGGAGCGCACGAAATCGCACAGATCCGCCGAGCCGGCGATGTAGCCGCCCATGACGCCAAAGGCCTTGCCAAGCGTGCCCTCGATGACCGTCACGCGGTCCATCAGCCCTTCGCGTTCGGCCACGCCACCACCACGCGGGCCATACATGCCGACGGCGTGCACCTCGTCGAGATAGGTCATGGCGCCATACTTGTCGGCCAAATCGCAGATGTCCCGGATGGGGGCGATGTCGCCGTCCATGGAATAGACGCTTTCGAAGGCAATCAGTTTGGGCGCGTCCACCGGAAGCGCCGCAAGATGGCGTTCGAGGTCTTCGAGGTCATTGTGTTTCCAGATAACCTTCTTGGCTTTCGAATGACGGATTCCCTCGATCATCGAGGCATGGTTCAGCGCGTCGGACAGGATCACCAAACCCGGAATCCGGGCTCCCAGCGTCCCGAGAGCGGCCCAGTTGGAGACATATCCGGACGTGAAAAGCAGTGCCGCCTCCTTGCCATGCAGATCGGCAAGTTCGGCCTCTAGCTCCACATGGGCGCGGGTTGTGCCCGAGATGTTGCGCGTGCCGCCAGCCCCGGCACCCATCGTGTGCATGGCCTCGTACATCGCATCGAGTACCGCTGGATGCTGGCCCATGCCGAGGTAGTCGTTCGAGCACCAGATTGTCACCTTCCGCGCACCGTCTTCACGTCGGTTCGTGGCGGCGGGAAACTCACCGCGGTGCCGTTCCAGATCGGCAAACACGCGGTAGTTGCCTTCATCCCTTAGTCGGTCCAGTTCGGACCTGAAGAATGCCTGATAATCCATTATTCCCCCACGGCTTCTTTCGCGATGTCGTCAAGCAGGGCCTGCACCTCTTGCATCGGGCCCTCCGGATATGTCCGGTATCCGACCAGAACCTCTCCGCCCATCTCGGCGACGAAAACGCCGTAGGGGCAATGCGCAATGTTGAAGGGGTCCGCTTCCATCATCTTACGGCTCAGCACCGCGGAACAGAAGACAAAGATGTCAGCCGCCGTGAACAGCGTCACGTCAGAGCCCACGTCTGCACGGGTCCGGTCCAGCATCTCTCCCACACGAGAGACATAGTCGACCACGAGCCCACGCCCCACGATGGCGCTCTCCACGCCAAAGGTGGCATCCTCGAAACTGCCGTCGAAGTCATAGATGACGGCTTCCTGGGCCTCGGCCGCGCCGGCGATCCCGAGAAAAAGGACGAGATTGCGCAAGAGCTGCTTCATTTCGGTCTCCTCCACTTCGAGAGCATAAGTCACTGTTTTGGCACCGGGGGCCTTGACCTAGGTCAACCCCCCGCGCACCCGGCCACACAATATCAGGCAAACATGTCCGCCGTGATCCCGTCGTACCAACCGATCGATTCCCGGTAGGTCGCGGCACGGACCTCCGCGCTCTCCCCGGTTTGGGAGACAAACCCATCAACCTTCGCGATCTTTTCTTCCGTCGCCTCGTAGGTCGCGCCCACCTTCACGCCGTCGTCGGTGTCGATGAGCGACCAGCAGGTGTTGGCGAACCGCGCCGGGAAGACGGTGGAACCAGTCAGCGCCCCGCGCACGGCATTGGCACAGACCTTGGCCTGACTGTTGGCCGAAAAGCCGGATTTCGGCATGTCGCCCTGTGCACAGGCATCCCCAAGAACATGGATGTTCTCGTCCATCTTCGAACTGAGATCCGTGGCATTTACCGGCGCCCAGTTGCCTTCTGTCACACCGGCAATCTCTGCGACGCGGCCGGCTTTCATGGCCGGGATCACATTGCAGACGTCGACACTGTTCACGTCACCGTCGATCGACAGCGTCATTGCGCCCGGATCAACCTCGACATTCTCGGCACCGAAATCAGGCCCGATCCGCTGGATCATGCCGGAATAGTGATTCATCCAACCTTCCTCGAACAGACCCTGCTTGGAGAACTTCTCCTTCGGGTCTGCGATCAGGATTTTCGCGGTGGGATTGGTCGCCTTGAGGAGGTGCGCCACCATGCTGATCCGTTCATAGGGTCCGGGCGGGCAGCGGTAGGGGTTCGGCGGAGCGACCATGGCATAGGTGCCGCCTTCGGGCATGGCCATGATCTGCGCCTTCAGAAGCTCGGTCTGGGATCCGGCCTTGTAGGCGTGGGGCATGACGTCCTGATGGGAAATATCCCAACCCGGCACGGAGCCGTCGACGAAGTCGATGCCCGGCGACAGAATCAGCCTGTCGTATGGCAGCGTGTAGCCACCAGCGGTCGTTACCGTCCTGGCGTCACGATCCACACCCGTGGCCCAGTCATGCAGCACGTTGATGCCGTAGTTGGCGGCCAGACCCCCATAGCTGTGGCCAAGGCTGGACATCTCCCGGAACCCGCCGATGTAGAGGTTCGAGAAGAAACAGGTGTAGTATTGGCGCGTTGGTTCGATAAGCGTGACCTCGATCTCCCCGGCGCTGTCCCTGGCGATATACCGCGCGGCGGTGGCGCCCCCGGCGCCCCCACCGACAACAACAACTCGGGGCTTGCCATGGCCCGCGCCCATCACCATCGGGGCCGACATGGCAGCGCTTGCCGCCACTGCGGTCCCCACGAATGCTCGTCTGTTCAGTTTCATCGCGATCTCCTCCATCATTGGCGGTCTGCCGGTCCGTCCTGAACCTTGAAGCCGGTGGCACTTCCCTGCACCGGGACTCCCGCCTGACCGAAAGGCGGCTTTGAAAGGAACGCCCGCCTATTCGATGTTCCCGAAATATGCGGCGAGCGCGGCGATTTCTTCGTTCGACAGCCGTCCGGCCATCATGCGCATGACGTCGTGGTCGCGCACTCCGGTCTTGTAGGCATGCATCGCGATCACGAAATCGACCGTCGGCCAGTTCGTGATGGACGGGATGCCGCTGTCCTCCCCGCTGGCCTGATGACAGGACGTGCATTCCGTAGAGAGATACGCGCCATAGGCCGGATCCCCGACAATCGCGAGCACTTCGGGCGCCACGGAGTGATCGACGACCGCCGCCGTCGGCGCAGCCTCGGGGATGTTACCCGGCATGTCGGAAAATTGACGGAGGTAGGCCAGAAGATCGGCCCTGTCCCGTGCGTCCGTCATCCCGCCGTAGGACATCCGCGTGCGACTCACGACATCGCGCGGATTGGCGATAAAGGCATCCAGCGTGCTGTGGTCCCACGTCAGCCCCGCATCGGCCGCGTCCCGCAGGCCCGCGGAATAGCGAAAATCCTCTTCCCGCGCCGCGGAGCGGTCAAAGATGTGGTTGAGATGCGGTCCAATCCGGTTCACCGCTCCCGCCCCCACCTGATGACAGCCAGCGCAATCGCGAAACAGGTCTTCACCCCGGACCGCGTCGCCGCCCTGTTGCGCCAGTGCCGGAGCCACGAGGGTCGCTCCGACGCAGGCCAGCGTCACCAGGCGCACTGCCATCAGCCACCCTCGGCCGCAAGGTAGGCAAGGATGGCGGCAAGGTCATCTTCGCTGCGCAGCCCGTTGTACGCCATCTTGGTGCCGCGGAAGGTGCCCCTGGGATCCATCAGGAAGACGCTCAGTTCGTCGACGGTCCAGATCCGGCCCTCGGCGCCCGCATCCAGCAACACATTGGAATACCGGAACCCCTCGACCCCTCCGATCGGTCGTCCGATCACACCATTCAGGAGCGGCCCGGTTCCGTTGCGGGCGCCGTCTCCGATCTTGTGGCAGGCCTGGCAGGCGCGGAACACGCGGGCGCCGTCCTCCACAAGGGCCGGATCGGTCTCCGCCGTCATCTCTTCGGCAGGAGCCGCGTCCGTCGCGGCGACTTCAATCACCTCCGTCTCAGCCGGGGCGCTCGCCGCCGAGGGGTCTGCGCCGCCCTCCGTTTCCGGCGTCACATCCAACACCATGGCCCGCATCGTGATCTCGACGTTCGGCTTGCAGTTCGACATGCAAACCTCCGCGGAATTTGACCAGGTCGCGTATTCCGTCTCGGCGCGGTCATCCATGAAGAAACCGCCCTCGTTGGGCAAGCGCACATCGAGAAAGTTCTCGTTGCTCAGCACGAAGTCGTCTTCGACGATGTTGTTGACGTACAAGAGATACGCCGTGATCGCGTAGACCTCGTCGGGTTCCAGCGATTGTGCGTTGCCGTAGGGCATGGCGCGGTTGATGTAGTCATAAACCGTTGAAAGATACGGCCAGTAGGAGCCAATCGTCTTGACCGGATCGTCGTGATCGAGCGTATCCCACCCGCCCGCCAGAACCGGCCAGCGGCCCACTGCTTCCCCGAAATCACCGTGGCAGGCAGAGCAGTTCTCGACAAAGATCTCCTCGCCGGTCCAGACATCTCCCTCGCCTTCCGGCAGGCCGAGCCCGTCCGGGCGTACGTCGATATCCCAGGCGGCGACCTCTTCGATCAGGGCGGGACGGCCAAGACCGAAGCCTCCGGGGCGGCTTGGAGCAGGCTCCTGCACCATTGGCGTCGCCTGATCGCCGGAGCTGGACACCGCCACAATGGCCTGCGCGGCGGCGGCTTCGGCATCGGCCACTTCGGCCTCGGCAGCGGCCCGGAACTCCTCGGTCGCGGTCAACGCCGCGGAAACTTCGGCTTGCGCGGCGGCAGCAACTTCGGCGATGCGCGCCTCAGCCTGGCTCACCCGTTCCGCCGCCGTGGACTCTGCCTGCTCGCGCGCGTTCATCGTCGGCAGCGCAATCGCAACGCCGAGGACAATACCGGTCACCCCGATGGCCGGGCCGAAAATACTAGGAGACTTCGACATTTTCCGCCTCGCCCTCTTCGTTCACAAACCAGGTCTGGATGCCGTTGTTGTGGTAGATTGAATTCTCGCCCCGCACCTCGCGAAGCTGGTTCTTGGTCGGCTGCACGTAGCCGGTCGAGTCATGCGCGCGGCTCTGGAGCAGCAGCGGTGACCCATCCCATTCGAAATCGTGGTAGAAACGGTGCATCGACTTGTTGAGTGAGGGCCCGGACATTCGCGCCGGAACCCAGTTCGCGCCACCGTCGACGGACACGTCGACGCGGGGGATCGTCCCGCGCCCCGACCACGCGATGCCGGTGATCACCTTCGTTCCGGGGCCTTGTGTCCAAGGCGCTTGCGGCGAGGGGTTCGTGATGACGGACTTTGCGTCCATCTCCCAGGTGAAGCGCCGCGCCTGGCCGTCCGCCAGAAGGTCCGTGTATTTCGAGGTTTCCTCGCGATTGTGCCACGGCATGTCGCCCACTTCGATGCGACGCAGCCATTTGACCCACATGTTGCCTTCCCAGCCCGGCACGACGAGCCGCACGGGATAGCCCTGTTCCCGCCGCAACGACTCTCCGTTCATCCTGAACGCGACGAGGCAGTCATCGAGCGCCTTCTCG
>CAYMMT010000059.1:0-15722 GCA_964391555.1 uncultured Rhodobacterales bacterium | reverse complement strand
TCTTGAGGACGGCGCGACGGGTAAAGTTCGATTTGGACATGGATATCCTCCCTAGAGTGAGACGGTTGCAGGCACTCCTCTGCCGGCAACCCCACACTTTACAGTGCAGTGCCATTATCGCGGGAGATCAGAAAACAAGACAACAAGCCTAGATACCACAATGCTTTTTTTGTAAACCAATCAACACGCAGGTGCAGAAAGATGTAAAGTCATTTTCTCGCTACTGCAGAAAGCCTCTGAAAAGGCGGGTAAATCCGATGCGACAGGCCACATTGACCGGCACGAGAATCCGAGAAAGACGCATGGATCGCGGGATGCGTCAGGCAGACCTGGCAAATGCCGCCGGCATCTCGGCATCATACCTCAATCTGATCGAGCATAATCGCCGCAGAATCGGAGGGAAGCTTCTGCAAACCATTGCCGAGTTGCTCGGGGTGGAGGCGCAGACGCTGGCAGAAGGGGCCGAAGCGGCGCTCGTCGACAGCATGCGGGCTGCGGCGGGGCGCGTGCAATCCGACCGGGCCGAGCTTGATCGGGCGGACGAGTTCGCCAGCCGGTTCCCGGGGTGGTCTTCGGTTGTTGCCGAACAGGATCGCCGCATCGCGAGCCTCGAAGCGCAGGTTGCCACGCTCGCCGATCGCATGGCCCATGACCCGGCCCTGACGGCGGCACTGCACGAGATCATCTCCTCCGTGACGTCGATCCATGCGGCCTCCTCGATTCTTGTTGGTGAGGAGGATGTGGACCCGCATTGGCAAAACAGGTTCCACCTCAACATCGACGACGACGCGCGGCGGCTGGCGCAGAGTTCGACTGCCCTCGTGTCTTACCTTGCCGCGATGCCAGGCGGAGCAGTGCAGGGCGATGCAGTCACAGCGGCGCTCAGCCCGGCCGAGGAATTCGCGGCATTTCTTCAGGGCACCGGTCCGGACTTTCCGACGCTGGAGACAGAAGGCGCAGGAGAGGCCGAAATCGAGGCGATACTGACATCTGCGGAGGGGTTGGCCAGCACGGCGGCGCGCGAACTGGCGCGATCACATCTCGTCGGACATCTCAGCCTTGCGCGTGCCATGCCGCAGCCAGTGTTGCATCGTCTCTTGCGGGAGTGTGGAGACGCTGTTGACCCCGCTGAGATCGCGCGCTTTTTCGGGACCGATCCGGCATCGGCGATGCGCCGGATCGCCGCGTTGCCGGTGCTCCCGGGGGACAGGCCGGTCGGCTTGGCCATCTGCGATGGGGCGGGGGCCCTGATCCGGTTGCAGGCGGTCGCCGGATTCAACCTGCCAAGGGCCGGGGGCTCCTGCCCGCTCTGGCCGCTTTACCGGGCGTTGTCGGCCCCGGGCATTCCGATCCGGGAAGAGGTTGTCTTGCCCGGCACCCCCGGAGATCGGTTTCTTTGCTTTGCTATTGCCGGACCGAGAGAAGTGCCCCGGTTTGGGGAAGTGCCGGCGATCGAGGCAACGATGTTGGTCCTTCCCTGGCCCGGGGGCGATGGTCAGGCCCGTCCGGTCGGGCTTGGCTGTCAAATCTGTCCTCGCAAGGATTGCCACTTCAGGCGGGAACCGTCGCTGATCGGGAACTGACGTCCTGACGGGACTGCGAAGCGCGCTCGACCACGTCCGCAGCGGCGACATAGGGTCATCGACGCGCGATGACGGCAAAACCCATACGTTGCACCGACTTTGAGCCTTTGACAAAGTCGGGCCGACGGCGCGATAGTTGGAAAACTGCAAGTCGTGGTTCGCCTGAGGAGGAGGGTCCGCGGCAGGCCTGCGTCGAGGTCATGGGAGGGCCAAGGCATGGCAAAACGCGTACTCGTGATCGAGGATGAGCCGAACATCATCGAGGCGATCAGCTTTATTCTGAGCCGGGATGGGTGGACGGTGCACACCCATTCGGACGGGGAGACCGCCATGGACAAACTCCGTGGCCACCCGCCGGACATGGTCATTCTGGATGTCATGCTGCCCGGTCGGTCGGGCTTTGATATTCTCCGCGATTTGCGGTCGGATCCGGATCTTTCGGCCACGCCGGTCATGATGCTGACCGCCAAGGGGCAGGCCCGGGATCGTGAACTGGCCGAACAACTTGGCGTGACGCGTTTCATGACCAAACCATTTGCCAACTCGGAGGTGCTGGCCACGGTCCGGGATCTGGTCGGAGCATGACAGACAGGACGAACAAGAGCGCCACATTCCTCGACCGGAACTCCTATCGGCAAAGACGGTTCCGGGATCTGGCCCGGGTCTTGCCGTTCCTCGGTGCTGTTCTTGCTGCAATGCCGCTCTTGTGGCCCAGAACCGGCGCCGATGCGGCCCAGACCTCATCGGCACTCATCTATCTGTTTGTGGTCTGGGTCTCGCTGATCGTGATGGCCCGTGCTCTGGCCTCGAAAGTTGCCGATGGGGGGGCGGCCCCTCCGGCTGACGGAGCGGCCGCGGATGTAAGTCGGGATGCCTCGGACGCCGGGCAGGCCGGCGACAGCCGGTGATGCACGCAACATGGTAACCTTCAACCTTCTTGTCGCAGTCTCTCTGGCCTATGCGGCCTTCCTGTTCCTCGTGGCGTTCGCGGCCGACAGACAGGCGGCACGGGGAAGAGACAGCTGGCTTCGGTCGTCCACGATCTACACGCTTTCGCTGTCGATCTATTGTACCGCCTGGACCTTTTATGGCGCGGTCGGCTACGCGGCGCGTTCCGGTCTTGAATACCTGACGGTCTACCTTGGCCCAACGCTGGTGATGATTGGCTGGTGGTGGATCCTTCGGCGGCTCGTGCGCATCGGACGGACGCAACGGATTACATCGATCGCGGACCTGATTTCGTCGCGATTTGGCAAATCGGGGTTTCTGGGGGTCATTGTGACGGTGTTGGCCGTGGTCGGCACAACGCCTTATATCGCGCTGCAACTACAGTCGGTCACCCTGTCCTTCTCGGTCTTCGCAGAGCACGGATGGGGCGATGGGGACTTTGCGACCGCGGGCCTCTGGGTGGCGGCGGGACTGGTTTTCTTCACGATCCTTTTCGGGACCCGCAACCTCGATGCCAACGAACGTCACCATGGCATTGTGATGGCAATCGCCGTGGAGTCGGTTGTGAAGCTTGGCGCTCTACTGGCTGTGGGGGTTTTTGTTGTCTGGGGCATCGGCGGCGGTGTTTCGGACACCATCGCGCGGATAGACGCAAGCCAGATTGCCAGATGGGAACAACCGGCGGGGCGCTGGATCGGACTCACCTTTGTTTCGGCGGCGGCATTTCTTTGCCTGCCCCGCATGTTCCATGTCATGGTGGTTGAGAACGCCGACGAGCGACACCTGGCCACTGCGAGTTGGGCATTTCCCCTGTATTTGCTGGCGATCAGCCTCTTCGTTGTCCCGATCGCCGTGATCGGGCTGGACCTGATGCCGACCGGATCCAACCCCGACCTTTTCGTCCTGACAATCCCGCTGACAGCAGGTCGGGACGGGTTGGCGATCCTGTCCTTCCTCGGCGGGTTTTCCTCCGCGACATCCATGGTGATCGTGGCGACGATTGCGCTGGCGACCATGGTGTCCAACCACATCGTTGCCCCCCTCTGGCTGTCCCGGTCGGGCGGAGCGATGGTGTCCGGCGACGTGCGCAACGTCGTCGTGACGGCCCGGCGGCTGTCCATCGCGGGCGTGATGGCGCTGGGCTACGTCTATTACCGCGCCACCGGCGGGACCGCGGCACTGGCCTCGATCGGTCTCATCGCTTTTGTCGGGGTCGCACAGGTCCTGCCCGCAATGGTCGCCGGCATCTACTGGCGCGGCGCCACCCGGGTCGGGGCCGGGGCCGGGCTTGTCCTCGGCTTCGCCGTCTGGCTCTGGACGCTTTTCCTGCCAACATTTGGCCCCAGCGTCATCCCGGAGGCGGTGATGGCCAATGGACCCTTTGGGCTCTCATGGCTCGCGCCTCAGGCGCTCTTCGGGATTTCCGGCATCGATCCGGTTCTTCATGCGATCATGTGGTCCATGCTGCTGAACACCTCCGCCCTGATCCTCGGGTCGGTTTTCAGCTTCCCACTTCCGCTGGAACGGCTGCAAGGCGCGCAGTTTGTGAACGTGTTCGAACACTCGGCCTCGGCGCGGGCCTGGACGCGGTCCTCTGCCGGAGCAGAGGATCTGCTCATCATGGTGCAGAGGACCATCGGAGCCCGGGAAGCTCAGGAATTGTTTCAGGCCGAAGCGGCCCGGCAGGGCGTCGGCGGATACCTGCCCGATGTCACCCCCGCCTTTGTCGAAAAGCTGGAACGGACGCTCTCGGGTTCGGTCGGTGCCGCCACCGCCCACGCCATGATCGGCCAGATCACCGAGGGCGCCACCGTTTCGGTCGAGGACCTGATTGCCGTTGCAGACGAAGCGGCGCAAATCCTCGAATATTCCAATAGATTGGAGGCCAAGAGCCGCGAGCAGGAGGCCACGGCCCGTGCCTTGCGTGTCGCGAACGAGAAACTTACCGCGATTTCGATCCAGAAGGACGCGTTCCTAAGCCAAATCAGCCACGAATTGCGCACGCCGATGACATCGATCCGAGCGTTCTCGGAGATCTTGCAGGAACCCGACCTCGAGGCCGACGGGCGCGCCCGCTACGCCGGAATCATCAATGACGAGGCCATCCGGCTGACCCGATTGCTCGACGATCTGCTCGACCTCAGCGTGCTGGAGAATGGTCAGGTGACGCTGAACATCGGAAAAGGTAATCTGGCAGGCCTGATCGATCGCGCGCTGGGCGCCGCCGCGCTTGGCGATGCACTCGAGATCACGCGCGATCGTGCCGAGGAGGCGCGTGTGACGCTTGAAACCGATCTCGACCGGCTCAGCCAGGTTTTCATCAATCTGATCACCAATGCGCGCAAATATTGCGATGCGGAAGCCCCCTCCCTGACCATTCGGGTTGGCCTCGAAGGGTCGGCGACCGTGGTGGATTTCATCGACAATGGGAGCGGCATCGCGCCGGACAGCCAGCGCGTGATATTCGAGAAATTCTCCCGGCTCGGTGATCAGGGGAAAGCCGGTGGGGCGGGATTGGGACTGGCGATCTGCAGAGAGATCATGGAACGGCTGGGTGGTCGCATCAGCTATCTGCCGGGGCAGGGCGGCGCGGCGTTTCGGGTCCGGCTTCCGGCGGCAGAGGCGCTGGCGGCCGAGTGACTGCGTTAGGTCGGAGTTAACCTCCTTTCGACTAAATGAGATCTGCAGCGGGGTGGTCGCGTGACGTCACCCGATTCATGATGCAGGAAACCCAGGAATGACCGGCGGCAGCAGTCAGGCGGTGTTGAGGCGAATGGCGGGAGCCTCAACGGAGGAGATCGACCGATCCGCCGTGGCCGAGACGCCAGCGCGAACCCTGCGCCTCGCACTGGCGCGAGCTGCGGAAGAAACGCTTGGCATGCGGTTGATGGTGGCGAGCGTGTCCGATGAGCTCGGGTCGCTGGATGAGGTCGCGTCCCGGTTCGAGGACGATGTGCTTCACATGGCTCTTCTCGACGGGTCAGGGGTTGCCGGGTACGCCGTGATCGACGGGGAACTGCGCTCTGCCGTGGTCGAGGTTCAGATGACCGGTCAGGTCTCTGAAACCTGCGGCCCCGCGCGACCGGTCACCTCGGCGGATGCGGCGCTGAGCGGTCCACTGGTGACAGCGCTGATGGCCGATCTGCTGAAACCGGACCGGCCGGGGCATTTCGGACCCTGGGTTGCGGACCTGCGCACCGGCGGGCTGCTTGCCGGTCCTCGGGCCATCTCCCTGATCATGACGGATGGGACATACAGGGTGCTTGATTTTGGCATCGACCTTGGCGCTGGCGGGCGGCGGGGACAGTTGAGCCTCGTTCTGCCCGACCGGCAAAGCCCCGCGCCGGCAATCGCGGCCCCCGAACGGCAGGACTGGTCCGCGGCCCTCTCCGTCGCGGTGCGCGCGGCCCCGGCAGAGCTGACCGCGGTCTTGCACCGCCTCCGACTCGGGCTCACCGACGTGGCCGAGTTCGAGCCGGGGACAGTCTTGCCGCTTCATGGTGTCACCGTGGATTCGATCACGCTTGAGGCGCCGGGGCGCAAACTCATCGGCTACGGTCGTCTGGGTCAGGTCGCCGGACTCAGGGCAGTCCGCGTTTCGGACGGTCGCACGCCGCCCAAGACCGCGGGCATCCCGATTGCGATCGGGACGGTGGACCACGGGGCAGATCATGGTGGGGCTGACAATCCCGCGCTGCCTGGCGTTGATTCTGGTGTGCCCCTCGACCCGGTCGATAACGCGATGGCACACGGACATCCCGAGATCGAAGCCTTGGATGCGGTCGGCGACCTGCCCGACATCGAACCGTTGGCCGAGCCTGCCGAACTCCCGGAAATCGGTGACCCACCGGACGTTGGCGAACTGCCGGATGGGGGGCATCTTCCCGACATCAGTGAGCTGCCGGACATCGGCGCCATGGCCCCGGCGGACGGGGTCGATGTCGGCGAACTGCCCGATTTGCCAGAGCTGCCCGAAATGGCGGAGCTGCCACCGTTGGATTAACCGGAGGCGGCGGCCACCATCGTCAACTGAGGGAGTAGACCTCGCAAGTCGTATCCCGCATCAGCGGCCCGTCCGACGATATCTTCCGGGGACATTTGGCCGGTCCTCGCCATTGACAGGCCCCACAGGATCGAACACCGGTTGCCGGACGCACAATAGGCGTACACCGGGGCGCCGCCGGCTTCGGCCATCGCGGCCTCCTGCCGCTCCACAAGTGTCATGTCGAACGCCGCGTGGGAAAACGGGTTGTCCACGAATCGCAGCCCCGCTGCCTCCGCGGCCACGCGCAGGTCCGCTGCTTTTAGCCCGGGGGGAACCTCTTCATCCGGCCGATTGCAGATGAGCGTCCCAAAGCCCGCCTCTGCGATCTCTGCCACGTCCCCGGGCGAAATCTGCGGGCTGGTGGTGTAATGTTCTGTCAATGCGCGGCCAATCATGCGGCTACCGTTACGCCGACGCTGTTGCGACGTCCAGCCGGTCGTGTGTCCTGTTCGGGCTCTTGTTATATAGCGGCATGGTCGAGTTCCGTGAATTCGACTGTTCGGCGCCGCCTGCGCAGGGGGGCGGTGGGTCGGGCCCCCGCGCTGGCGCCCTGTCATACGCTTGATTTGGGCAGACCGGCGTGAGTCGCCGGAAAATGCCAATCCAAAGTCGCGAGACCTCCGGCGAAAACCACTGCTCGTCTGTGCATCCATCCCGCGCAAAGACACAATCCATTGCCTCGGCTGCAGGTTTCGGCGCAATATATGCCAAGGCCCGCAGCATTATCAGGCGAGGTACAGGCGCAGATGGCACAACCGGTCAAGTATCGCATTCGCGAAGGGGTGGCCATCGTGACCCTTGCCTCGCCGCCCTCCAACGCGATTTCGGGAGGAACCCGCGCGGCGCTCTGGGAGGTCTTCGCTCGGATCGAGGACAACCAAGAGGCCCAGGCCGCCATCCTGATTGCCGAGGGCGGGCTGTTTTCGGGCGGGGCCGATATTCGGGAACTCGCAACGCGCGAGGCGGCACCGACGCTCGGCGAGGTCTGTCGCCGGATTGAAACCGCACGCTTGCCTGTCGTGGCCGGCCTGCATGGTGCAGCGTTTGGTGCAGGCGCCGATCTGGCGCTGGCGTGCCACCACCGGCTGGCCGCTTCCGAGGCGGTTCTTGCCCTGCCGGAGGTCACGCTCGGCATGGTTCCTTCGGGTGGGGCGACGCAACGCCTGCCGCGGCTTGTCGGAGCAAAGCTTGCGCTCGATCTCTTGCTTTCCGGCCGCCGATTGACGGCAGAAGCCGCTCGGCAGGCAGGGATTCTTGACGGTATCGTGTCGGGACACCTGCACACGGGAACCTGGAACTTTGCGAAGTCGCTGATCGCACGCGACGCAAAACCGGACCCCGTTTCCGACCGGGAGACCATTTTGGCCGAGGGGAGTGCGTTCCTGCAAGCCATTGCAGAGCGGCGCGTGGCCATTGACGGGGGGCGGCTCTTCGCGGCCAAGCGCATTGTCGATTGCGTGGAGGCCGCGCTGCTGCTGCCGTTCGACGCCGGCTGCGCGCTCGAGGCCGACGCGGCCGACCGCTGCCGCACACATCCGCAAAGCACGGCCCTGCGTCATGCGTTTATCGCGGAGAGCCGGATCGCGCCTCGCCTCATGACATTGGAGGCGGGCAAACGCGTACCGACAGAGCCCGACGGCACGGCCGTGGTCGTCCGGTTGCGCGCGGCGATGAAAGCGGCCATCGCGCACTTGCTCAACCGGGACATTTCCCCGGAATTGATCGACAAATCCCTGATTGATTTCGGGTTTCTGCGAACGCCCCACGGCGGAGTCGACGGTGGCGCCGGAGCCGATGGCACGGCGATCGCCCATCGGATTGTCGCTGCGTTGATGGCAGAAGGCGCGCGTATCCTGGGCGAGGGTCTCGTCGAGCGCGCCGGGGACATTGACGCCCTGGCAATTCACGGCATGGGGTTTCCGCGACTTCAGGGAGGGCCGATGAAGGCCGCTGAAATCATCGGTTTGCTGGCACTTCGCAAGAGGATGGAGGCTTGGAGCCGCGAGGACCCGATCTGGATGCCCCCCGCGCTTCTGGCCGAGGCACTCAAGACCAGCGCCGGATTTGACGCAATCCGGCCGGCTCGCGACGGATAGTCAGCCGAGCGAGATCCCGAGGATCACGCACATCAGTCCCAGAACGGCGGTGAGCAGACCGCCCATGTTCACGGGCAACATCGCCGCAACCCGCGCCTTCAGTTCCTCGTCGGTCAGGTCGGCCCGCCGTGCGGCGTTGACCCTGAGCCCGGACCAGACAATCGCGCACATGCCGACGAACGTGAGCGCGGCTCCGATCCAGATGAGGCTCTGCATGGTGAACGTCCTTCCTGACGGGGTCGGGGCGGACCTATTGGCTCATGCCTCCTCTTGCAAGCCAAGAGGGCTTGCAACGGGTCCTCGCGCGGCGCTAAGGATCGCCACTCGCCCATCCCTTTTCCGGAGCAAAAGATGACCGATACCAGCCTCACCGACGATGCCGCCCAGACCCAGTATCGGGTCACAGCCGATGAATTGCGCCAGTTCATCGAGCGGTTCGAACGGCTGGAAGCCGAGAAGCGCGATATCGCCGATCAACAGAAGGAGGTGATGGCCGAGGCCAAGGGGCGGGGCTACGACACAAAGGTCATGCGCAAGGTCATCGCTCTGCGCAAGCGTGAGCCTGACGACATTGCTGAAGAGGAAGCAGTGTTGGATATGTACAAATCCGCACTGGGAATGTGAGCCTCAGACCCTGTTCACGTTTGAATAGTGCAAAAGCCCCCAATCGCTGAGGGGAGCGATGCGGGCCCAGAGCGTCCGAAACGCCACCGGATCGATGCCGGTCCCGGCCCCGATTTCGGCTAGGGAGCGACGACCGTCGAGGGCTGAGAAAATGCGGGCCGCGTCCTTCGGCAACCGCATTTCCGCGCTGATCCCGTCGAGTTTCAGTGGCAAACGACCGGTCTTTGCCACCGCGCGGGCAACCTGTTGCCGGTCGCCCTGCAAGACCGGGACCTTGTCGCCGGTGGCCCACGACGCCGGGCCGCGGGACTCGGATTTGTGCACCGCATACCCGACATGGGTCTTGATCGTGCCGGAAAGAGCCTCAGCAAGGGCCCAGGTCTCTTCCCGGGGCATACCGTCGGGGCGGGCTGCAAACCGGCTCAGGTCATACCGGACCGGTTGGCAAAACCCCGACAGGCTCAGCCCGCCGGCGTCAAGCAGGGACAAGAGGTCTGCGACGGAATAGGCGCGGTCGCGGGAATGCAGAAGGAGATCAAAGAACCCCGCGTCGCTCGTGTGGTGGTCACCGAGATGGGGGTTGAGACGGAAGGGATGACCCGCTGGAAGGCGCTCCTGGACGGCCTTGGCCGCGCTCAGTTTTTCTTCTGGCGGAAGATCGCCGAAGAGCGTGTTGTAAGCCTCCTGCAGCGGATAGACACCGGACCGACCATAGGGCGCATAGACCATGAAGCCGATGCCCCCGCCCGGGGCGAGGGCGGCCGCGAGGGCCGTGGTCCCGGCGGCCGGATCGGGCAGGTGATGCAGAACTCCGCAGCAGTCAATGTAGTCGAATTGGCCCAACTCCGGGGCGTCCAGCAGCGAGCCGGTCAGGAATGTGATGCCGGACAGCCCGCGAACGGCGGCTCGCGCCTCGGCCACCTTCCGGGACGAGGACGAGAGATCGAGATAGGTGATCTCGGCCGACCGGCCTGCCTCGGCCAACCGTGTTGCCAACTGGATCAATCCGTCGCCCGTCCCGCCCCCGGCCACGAGGACCCGAAAAGGCGCGGACCAGTCCCGGCTGCCGTCAAAGATGAAATGGTCGATCTCTTCAGGCTTGGAGGGGCTACCGGTGATCAGCCGCTTGCGCTCGTCATCTGGGTCGCGTTCGGGATAGGGGAAGGCTTCGTACTGATCGCGAACGCTGTCGTCGGTCACGGCGTCACGAGAGTGACGCCTGGCATGCTGGCGATCACCTCCAGGTCGGCCTCGTAGCCCCGGGTGAGGTCTTCGACGAGTTCCACCGTCCAGCCCGGCGCGTCGATTTCCTCCTCGACCTCGCCGGGCAAGGCATATCTGTCGAGAAAGGCCGCAATGACCCGGCGCTTCTGACCCTCGGTCTGAGGAGGGTGGGTCTTGAGATAGGCAAGGAACTTGCGCATCCCGTCATCGGTCATGATCGCCGCAAGCAGGTCAAAGCCGCCGGTGATCTTGGTCAGGGGATCGACACCTGACAACTCACGGATCAACTGGGCCCAGAGGAGGGGGGTATCCTCGTTGCACCATGCGGTGATCGCTGCGTCGGGGGCGGCAGACCGAATGCGCGAAATGAGGTCCGACCAGCGCAGGTCCTCGGGCTCGAAACCCGACAGGTAGCGCGGCATGGCCGGGATCACCGATTGCTCAAAGACCGCCGGAATGAAGGTCGCCGGGTTCCGCAGACCGATGTGAAATTCCAGTTCGTCACCGGGGAAGAGAGACGCGAATGACGCGATCTTTGCCTCGGCGTTGCCATAAAAGACACCGCCGTCGAAAATCTGGTTCGGCACGGCGAGGAAATTTGCGTGGCTCAGAACAAGTCGGGTGGCATCGTCGCCATCAATCATCGCATCCAGGAGGGTGTCCCGCGTTCCGGCTGGCGGCATCTGGCCCGAAAGCTGCTGGATCGTCTCGCGAAGCAGTTTGCGATAGCGTCCGGGCCCGGGGACGCGGACCCCTTGCTCCGTGAAGGTTTCGACGTTCTTGAGAAGGGATTTCAGTAGCCGTTCGCGATCCGTCGCATTCGCGCCGATGTGTAAGACGATCTGCATGGCTGTGCCCGTATTGCTTTGGCCCGACATTACGGCGGGTTCGGGTGTCAGGCAAACGGGTTTGAACCGGTCGCCCTGGCGTTGATGCAGTTAGGCCAGCGATGGCTCCATCACGGGCACCTGCCAGTTCCGGAGCGGCGCGCCCTCGCTTGAAAGCGCGAGCGCAAAGGCCGCCAGGCGGCGTTGGCGCTGGTAGGCATTCTGAAACCCGTGCTCGAAACTGTCCGGGCTGCGTTCGCGGCCGAGATATAGTCGGCCCTCGGGCAGTTTCGGCTGCAGGTCGGCCCAGTGTCGGGCGACCAGCGCCGGATCGGGCAGGGGCAGGTCCTCGTTGGGGTCCATCGCAACGTCATCGTCATCTGGATCGTCGCTTGGCCCGGGGTCATAGTCCTCGGGCGGGTCCGTATCGAGGTCGTCGAAGGCCAGATCGACACCCGTAATCATCGCATAGGCCTCTCCGGCCTGAAAACCGAAATCGGTTCCCTCCATCTGAGAGATGAGCCAGTCCACGGACTTGACCTCTCCCAACAGGCCAAAGCCGGTGATCCGAAGCAGGATGCCGTGTTCGTCGAGGGGGAGGTGGTCCAGCCACTGCCAGCCGTGGTCGGGTCCCGCGGCAAGGATCCCGGTGCGGAATGCCAGTTCCCAATCCGGGCCGGTCCGGTTGAGCGCACAGTCGAGCAGATAGCCGGGTCCCTCGTCCCGGTTGCCAAGCATGGTCGCCGCCCAGTAGGTCCAGAACCGGCTGGCGTCGGTATCGTCCGGACGCTGGACAAAGATCGCGGACGCGAGATCCGCGCGCCCAAGCTCTGCCGCCAGCCGCGCGGCGCGGGCTCGGACGGCGGCATCGGGGTCGTCGATCAGTGGGACGAACGCGTCGCCGGGATCGTGCCGGTGAACCGAACAGCCGCCAAGGCCCACCAGCCGAGCCGTGGGTCGAGAGGAGCCGAGCATGGCGTTGAGAATTCCCTCGACCTTGGCGAGGGGCAGCCAACCCAGGGCCGAGATCACGGGGCGATAGAGGTCCTCGAGATTGCCTTTGAGATAGCCCAGCACCTCCTCGATCTTGTCGTTGTCCGCCTGATCGAAGGCCAAGAGGGCAATCGAGAACATCTCACCGGCTTCGCCATTGAGGTCCCATTGTTCCTTCGCGTGTTCCCATCCGAAATCGCCCGCGATGCGCAGTCCGTCCACATGGGCTTCGAGCAACTCGTCCAAACGCGCCAGATAGACGCGGCTGAAGTGGGGCGCGTCCACGGCCTCGTCCCGCCGGATCCAGTTGATCGCGGCGTCCTCGGCGTGCTGGTCAAGGATCAGCGGGATCGGCTGCATCTGCGTCAATTCAGGTGCACCGAACCGCCCTTGATGCGGTTCACTCCAGACGAACGCGAAGAAACATAAGCTCCACGAATCAGTACCTTACCGGCCCTTGTTAAGGTGATGGACGCCCGGCCGCATTTCAGGACAACCCGTTCCTTGCCTTCGATCACCTCGATCTCGCGTGGGTCCCCGTCATCGACCTGCACCGTGGTGCGTGCCGCGCCCTTTTCAGTGAGCACGGGAATGTCGACCGTTTCGTCCTCCTGTCCGGGGTTCACGATCAGGCCCATGATCAGGGGCCTGTCAGGATCGCCGCCCTCGAACATCAGGGCGACCTCGGCACCCATGTCATCGGCCTGAACCGGAACCGTGGCTCTGGCGGCAAGTGGCGCATCGCTGATCGCGGGACATGCGACCAAAGGTGTGCCGTCCTGCCTGAGATCGGCCAGGATGCCGATCATGACGCCGTGAATAGACGTTCTGGTTCCTTCCATCTGATCCGCTGACATAATTTTGCTCCTTCTCAAATTTCGGTCGGCGCGGTCATTCGCCGTCGTCTGCCGGGCTGTCACCGAGACCCCGCATCGGGCGGTACTGTTTGCCGAGGGCACGGGCCCGCCAGAACGCCCTCGGGCGTTTGCCCGCGATGATGCTGCTGACCTCGAATATATCACGATCGATCGGCAGCGTGGCGCGCGACACAATCGAAATCCGGCGCAGTTCGGGCTCGATCTCGATCGTGTCGGTCACCGTCTGAACTTCGACATCGCCTTTGCGCTTGTGCACAAACGTGACCGGCATCGAGAGATCCGGGAGGGTCATTGTGACCAACGGCGGCGCGTCGGGGACAAGGTGCTGCAGCTTGATCTCTTCGCCGCCTTCGGCATGGGGCATGCGCTGATCCGGGGGCGCGCACTGGTAATAGCGGTCGTCGAAGTCGTCGGGCAGGAACGGGAACACGTCGGCCACCCATTCCTCGTCATATGTTCCGGCGAACTCGGCCCGACCGGGCCATGCGCGGCCGATGGGGCCAAAACTGGCGGGAGTGTAGTCTTCCCACGGCACCTCCGTCTCTTCCCCCGGCGCCTCGCAATTGGGGAGCGGCTTACCCTCGATGAGGCTGCGATTGCGGAACCTGTACCAGCCGCAGCCAACAGGATTTGGCAGGTAGGCGTGGTGCAGTTCTTCCTCCTCATAGAGATCGTCGATCCCGCCGAAGGCGTAGTCGTAGGAGATGGGCAAAGAGGTGAAGGGCTCAATGTCCGACGGCTCGGCGCTCATCAGGATAGGTTCCCAGTGCCGATTGCCGACCATGTCGATGGCCTTTGCGATTGGCCCGATGGCCAGTCCCACTCTCAACCGCTCCATCGGTCGACCGCCGGGGGTATGCGCAAAGCCGGTAAGCGTGACGTCGCACATCTGCTTTTTCAGCGCGAAATCCGCCTCCCGCACAACCGCCGAAAACCCCGGTTCGCCGGTGAACTCATCGGCCATGCAAAGGTCGACCTTGCCGTCGGACCACGTACAGACGCCCCCGTCCTCTTCAGGGAACGCGAGCGCCCGCTTGATCACGACGATCATGTGTTCTCGGCCTGATGGCTCCAGTCCCACGGAAAAGCCCGCGGTGCCAAACCCTTTGTAATCAATTTGCATCTATATCCGCGCCCAACCAGACGATGGCGGTATCCTTCCATGGATCGGGCGTTCTGGGAAGCCCTCTCGACCCGCCCGGCATTGTCAGCGCCTCGCGGCATGGCTGCGGGGCGGGTTGTGCTGCTGTGGCGCAGGTCTTCGGGCGGCTGATTGACGAGGGATTGTCGGCCTGTCGTTGTCCGGTTGCGCCCGCTGCGCAGAGAACACCTTGCTCACACCCATGCGCCGGCAGCCGGCAGGGTGTCGCGCGAATTGATCATTGCCATCTTGTGATAGGAGGGCTTTGCGCCTAACAGGGGCGCGCGCGATCGGTACGAGGCGTGCAAACATCGGTGCCCCTATAGCTCAGCTGGTAGAGCAACTGATTTGTAATCAGTGGGTCGGGAGTTCGAGTCTCTCTGGGGGCACCATTCATTCAATGTCTCAATTGGCTCCGTTTCGGAGCGCTGCGCCGACCCTCGTGATGCCGCAAAAGAGCGTCAATTCTCAGACGAAACGGGACCTGACCCGGCCGTGCCGCGCCGCGAGAGGCTGTGACGCCTCTTTGCGGTCCCGAGGGATCCGGCTGTCTCATACGAGTTCAGCGTCGGTCATGACTTCGACAAGTGCCGGGCCGGTCACGGCGAGCGCCTCGGCCAGCGCGGCTTCAACCTCGGCGCCTTTTGTCACCTTCGACCCATGCGCGCCACACAGCCGGGCGAAGGCGGCGAAAGACGGATTGACCAGCGATGTCTCCCAGACTGGCCATTCGCCTGACCGCTGCTCCTTGGAAATCTTGCCGAGCTCATCGTTGTGCAAGAGCACATGGGTGACATCCATCCCGTATTTCACCAGTGTCGTCAGTTCCATCGCGTATTGGCCGAGGCCGCCATCGCCGGATATGGAAATGACCTTTCGGCCTCGGAATTCCTCGAAATCCTGGGTGGCGGCCCAGGCGCCCATCGCTGCGGGCAGGGCAAACCCGATCGAGCCCAGGTACCCTGACATCATCACTCGCTGGCCCTTCGTTTCAAAATAGCGCCCGAAGGAGTAGGTGTTGTTGCCGACGTCGACGGCAATCAGAGCGTCCGCGGGCGCCACGCGTGACAAGGCATCGAACACGGCAACCGACGCGACGCCGCGCGATCCTTCTTCCGCGAGGCGCCCCCTCTTCTCGGCGCGCCACATGCTCCAGCGCTCAGCCAGTTCCGATGTCTGGTCCGGGCCGTCGCCGCGGACGACATCAGGCGTGATGGCGGCACAAAATGCACCGATCTCGCCCCAGATCGGCAGCGTGACAGGGTGGAATTTTCCAAGTTGCATTCGTTCGAAATCAACCTGGATTGTCGGTTTGCCGGGGTTGATCCCGGTGTGGTTGGAAAAGGAGGCGCCCAGCACGATC
>CAYMMT010000058.1:0-15897 GCA_964391555.1 uncultured Rhodobacterales bacterium | reverse complement strand
AACCCGTAACTTAAGCTTGGGAAGCTCGCGTGATACCTTTTCACCATACCCGCGCCAGAGGCAGGTGAAATACGCCTGCGTCAGGGGGGCGTCAAGTCGCCAGACCGCCCCTAGCCCTTCGGGATGATCCCGAGACTCCGGCCGAAGTCCGTGTAACTTCCGGACTTGCGCGCGGTCAGCTGGTCCTCGGTGGCCTGCGCCGGGTCGATCGGGTAGGCGGCGACGCCACTGCCCTCGACGATCCGGTTCATGAAATTGAAGAGCGCGCAGGTCTTTACGGCGGTAAAGAGCGCCTCTTCCGACCACCCGGCCTCGTAAACGGCCTTAGCATCGGCTTCGGTCATCATCGAGGGGGTCTTGGTCAGTTTCGCGACATAGGTGAGGATCGGGCGCAGTTTGTCATCGATTTCAGCGGTCGCCGGATCAGCCAGCAACGCGTCGATGGTGTCGGGCGGTATGCCGTACGCCCGCGCGATGAAGGTATGTGCGCCGAAACAGAAGGCGCAGGCATTCAGGCCCGAGACATAGGCCGCGATCAACTCGCGCTCGGCCACGCTCAGGTCCGAGGGACCGCGCAGCAGGATGTCGTGGAATTCCAGTAGCGGCGCCACGCCCTCCGGGAAGGCCTTGAACACGTCGCCGAGGACGGGATTCTCGGGGAGCGACGGGATCAGCCGTTTCATGCCCGTCGCCTCCGGCGCCGACCCCCGCCAGCGTCACCGCCGCCAGTGTTGAAACTGACCCTGGGCAGGTCCGGCAGGTGGGGAAAGGGGTCGGTGGCGTGCGGGATGGCGTTGGCGTTCACGAAATGCTCCTGAAACCTTGGCTCGATGGCGGTTTCGACCTTGGTGATCTGGCCCACGGTGGCCTCGATCTCGGCCCGGGCGCGGGTGGAGCAGAGCGCCATGCGCGCGCCAGTCCCCGCGGCATTGCCGGCAGAGGTGACCTTGTCGAGGGCGACATCGGGGATCATGCCGAGGATCATCGCGTGTTCGGGCGAAATGTGCGCCCCGAAAGCTCCGGCAAGGGTCACGCGGTCGACGGTTTCAACTCCCATCTCGTCCATCAGGAGCCGCGCCCCGGCATAGAGCGCCGATTTGGCGAGTTGAATCGCCCGGATGTCGCCCTGTGTCACGGTGATAAGCGGTCCGCCGTCGGCCGTGCCGTCGTGCAGGACATAGGCATGGGTGCGGCCCTCGGGGATGGATCGGGACGTGCCGGTTTGCTCGGCCGAGCCGATGAGGCCGGAGGGGTCGAGAAGACCCGCAAGGCGCATCTCGGCCACCGCTTCGATGATACCGGACCCGCAGATGCCGGTGATGCCCGTGACGGCAGAGGCTTCGGCAAAGCCGTCCTCGTCCGACCAGAGGTCAACGCCGATGATGCGGAAGCGCGGGGCCTTGGTGACCGGATCGATTTCGACCCGTTCGATGGCGCCGGGCGCGGCGCGCTGGCCGGAGCTGATCTGCGCGCCCTCGAAGGCGGGGCCGGTGGGCGACGAGCAGGCCAAAACGCGGGTCTTGTTCCCGAGCAGGATCTCCGCATTGGTGCCGACATCAACGACAAGGACGAGGTCTTCGGACTTGTTGGGCGCTTCGGACAACGCCACAGCGGCGGCGTCGGCCCCGACATGACCCGCGATGCAGGGCAGGATGTAGACCCGGGCGCCCGGGTGGATCGTGCTGAGGCCGATGTCGCTTGCCGGTATCTCCATGCTGCCGGAGGTCGCAAGCGCGAAGGGGGCCTGGCCGAGCTCGACGGGGTCGATGCCCAGAAGAAGATGGTGCATCACCGGGTTGCAGACAAAGACCGCCTCGACGATCTGCGCGGGGCCGATCTCCGCCTCGGTGGCGAGGTCCAAGGCGAGGGCGCGGATCGCTTCCCGCACGGCGTCGGTCATTTCCCGATCGCCGCCCGGGTTCATCATCGCGTAGGAAACCCGGCTCATGAGATCCTCACCGAACCGGATCTGTGGGTTCATGGTTCCGGCAGAGGCAGCGACAGAGCCATCGGTGAGGGACGTCAGATGGGCCGCGATCGTGGTGGACCCCAGATCGATGGCCAACCCGTAGAGTGGCGCGTCGTCGTAGCCCGGCGCGACGTCGAGAATGCGCGTCGGGCCATCGTGGGGCTGGTGAAGGGTAACGGTTACCTCCCAACTGCCCTTTCGCAGGCGGGTCTGAAGTTGACGCAAAACACGAAGATCGGACTTTACATTTCGGATTTTCCATTGATTTTCGAGGCTGGTGGCGAGGCGTTCGAAATCGCCCGTGGGCTCGTGCATGTCGGGCTCTTCGACCGAGACAAGCACACGGCGGATGGCGGGGGCCATTTCCATGACACGGGTGCCCGCGTCCTTGCGGACAACCTGCCGGTGAACCTGGCTTTCCGGGGGTACGTCGATGACGATGTCGCCCTGAATCTGGGCCTGGCATCCCAGGCGCCGGCCCTTCGTGAGACCGCGTTTCTGGTCGTAGCGTTCTTCAACCGAATTCCAGTTGCTGAGCGCATGCTCAGACACGGTCACCCCGTGTTTTGGGAAATCTCCGAAAGACGGCGTGATCTGGCATTTGGAACAGATGCCGCGACCGCCGCAAACGCTGTCGAGGTCGACGCCCAGTTGCCGGGCGGCGGTCAGGACCGGGGTGCCGACGGGGAAGCGGCCGCGTTTGCCGGAGGGAGTGAAGATGACAAGAGGGTCTTGGGACATCTGGATCTGGTTCCGCGCGATTGTCCGGGCAAGGTAGCCGGTATGCGACCGGAGGAAAGCTGCATTCCGCCGTCTTTTTGTTCAGGACCGTCATGAGCTTCGGAAATTATTTCGCCGTGCCTTTGCACGGCGACCGGCCGGGGGCGCCGCCCCCGGACCCCCGGGATATTTTCGAGCCAGAGAAGGTGGGGGCGGCGCCCCTGGTTGCAGTGTCGGGTGCAACCTTGGCAAGGCGCCGCATCCGTGAAATAGGAAACCGCCAACCGACCCCTCCCAAGGAGAGACCCGATGGAGATTCGCGAGGCCCTGACCTTCGATGACGTGTTGCTTGTTCCTGGCGCCTCTTCGGTCCTGCCATCGACCGCAGATACGCGCACCCGGGTCACGAAGGCGATCTCTCTCAACATCCCGCTTTTGAGTTCCGCCATGGACACCGTGACCGAGGCGCGAATGGCGATCACCATGGCGCAGGCCGGCGGCATGGGCGTGATCCACAAGAACCTGAGCGTTGAGGAACAGGCGCGAGAGGTGCGGCGGGTCAAGCGGTTCGAGAGCGGGATCGTCTACAATCCCATCACGCTCACGCCTCAGCAAACGCTGGCCGATGCAAGGGCTCTGACGGATCGCTACGGATTTTCAGGGTTTCCGGTCGTCGATGCGCAGCACCGGGTGATGGGCATCGTCACGAACAGGGACATGCGGTTCGCCAGTTCGGATGACACGCCGGTCCACGCCATGATGACGACAGAGAACCTCGCGATTCTCCAGGAGCCCGCGGACCGGGAGGAAGCGATAAGCCTGATGAAGGCCCGGCGGATCGAAAAGCTTCTCGTGACCGACCGGGAGGGCAAGCTGACCGGGCTGTTGACCCTGAAGGACACGGAACAGTCGGTGCTGAACCCGACCGCATGCAAGGACGAACTGGGACGGTTGCGGGTTGCCGCGGCCACCGGCGTGGGCGACTCGGGCTACGAACGCTCCGAAGCGCTGGTTGATGCGCAGGTCGATATCGTTGTCGTGGACACGGCGCACGGACATTCCAAGGGCGTGCTCGAAGCGGTGACCCGGGCCAAGCGCCTGTCGAATGCCGTTCAGGTGATTGCCGGGAACGTGGCCACGGCAGAGGCCGCCCGCGCCCTCATCGATGCGGGGGCCGATGCGGTGAAAGTCGGGATCGGGCCGGGGTCGATCTGTACCACGCGGATGGTCGCCGGTGTGGGGGTGCCGCAGCTTACCGCGATCATGGACTGCGCCGCCGCCGCGGGTGATGTGCCCGTCATCGCTGATGGAGGGATCAAGTACTCCGGCGATTTCGCCAAGGCGATTGCCGCCGGTGCCTCCTGCGCGATGGTTGGATCGATGATCGCCGGAACGGACGAGAGCCCCGGCGAGGTGATCCTTTATCAGGGGCGGTCGTTCAAGGCTTATCGCGGCATGGGCAGCCTTGGTGCGATGGCGCGCGGCTCGGCTGATCGCTACTTCCAGAAGGACGCGGCCAGTGACAAGCTGGTGCCGGAAGGCATCGAGGGCCAGGTGCCATACAAGGGCGCCGCCGGAACCGTGATCCACCAGCTCGTAGGGGGACTGCGGGCTGCAATGGGCTACACCGGCAACGCGACGGTTGACGAGATGCGGCGCAATTCCCGGTTCGTGAGGATCACCGGTGCGGGTTTGAAGGAAAGCCACGTTCACGATGTTCAGATCACACGGGAAAGCCCAAACTATCGTGTCATGTAAATGGATTACGGGGCGATCTTCACGTGACGCCGGCGGCACGTATTGCGGCGTCCATCGAGGTCCTTGACGCCTGGTTGGGCGGGGTCGGGCCGGATGCGGCACTTAGGGCGTGGGGGCGCGGGCATCGCTTTGCCGGGTCGGGTGACCGGGCCGCGATCCGCGATCATGTCTTCGACGCCATCCGCTGTCGGCGGAGTTTTGCGGGGATTGGCGGGGCGGACACCGGACGTGGTTTGATGATCGGCGCGCTGCGTGTCGCGGGCGTCGATCCCAGCCGGGTCTTTGGTGCGGGTGGTCATGCGCCCCCGGCGCTTGCGGCGGCCGAGATGGGTCCGATGAGGCAACTGAGCCCGCAAGAGGCGCTGGATTGCCCGGATTGGCTCTGGCCCATGCTGCGAGCGGACCTTGGGCCGGAGGCGGAGGCTCACCTGAAGGCGGCCCAGTCCCGCGCGCCGATCCAACTGCGGGTCAATCCATTGAGGGGCGACCGGGATGGCGCCATCGCGGCCCTGGCCAAAGATGGCATCGAGGCACAGGTGCACGCCGAGGTCACGACGGCCCTGACCGTGACGCGGAACGCGCGCCGGGTGGCTGGTAGCGCGGCGTATCAAGGGGGTCTCGTTGACCTGCAGGATGCCCATTCCCAGGCCGTCGTGGTCGATCTGGGCGATCGACTGCCAGCGCCAGCAAGGGTGCTGGACTACTGCGCCGGGGCCGGCGGCAAAAGCCTCGCCCTCGCCGCGTTGCCGCACCTGCAATCGGGTGGTGTGGTCGCCCACGATGTGGCGCCGGAACGGATGACCGATCTGCCGTCGCGCGCGGCGCGCTTGGGTGCCAAAGTGGCCTTGTGTCAGCCCGAGGAACTCGAGGCCGCCCAACGCTTCGATATGGTGCTCTGCGATGCGCCCTGTTCCGGCAGCGGAACCTGGCGGCGGGACCCGATGGCCAAGTGGACGCTATCGCGGGAACGGCTTGGTCAGTTGACGTGGATTCAGGATGAGGTTCTGGACCGGTCCGCTACATTGGTTTCGGACGGTGGAGTGCTTGTTTACGTCACCTGTTCTGTCCTGGGTGTGGAGAATGAAGCGCGGGCCGAGGCATTCCTGCAGCGCACAGCGGGGTGGTCCATGGTGAAAAGCCAACGGTGGCCGATGGGAGACGGCGGCGATGGCTTCTTTCGTGCCATCTTTGCCCGTGACACGGAAAGCCGCTAGCGCTCGTTTACAGACAACCCGAGGTTGTGTACCCTCGCCAAGCCGGGCAGGCTTTGGCAGGGTGGAAATTAAGTCGGTGTTAATCATTTTTCTGCTCTATGGCCCGAGGTGTGAATCAAAAGGGGTGCCTTCGTGACGCAGGCCGACCTGCTGCAACCGACCGAAGCGACCGGGCCGGACCGCCTGATCCCGCGTCCCGGGGTGATATTCGCCCTTGCGCTTCTGTTTGGCGGCAGCAGTTTCATCTTTCCCGATCCGAGGGTTGTTCTCGGATTGCAGGCCGCCGCGGCCGCCTTCGGCGTCGCGTCGGTTGCCGTTGCGATATTGGCGCGACGGCGCAGGCAGCGGCAGGCCATGCGGATCGACACCGCGCGCGCCCTGGCGGACCACGACCAGGCCAGCGCCTTTGTCACCGACAGCGATGGCAACGTGTTGTCGCGCAACGCGCAGGCGTCTGCCCGGTTCCAGGACAACGATGCTGACACTCTGAGCTATCTCTTTACCGACCTGTTCGCCAATCCGGGGGCCGTGCTGTTTCGCGGCCAGGCCAAGGCCCAGGCGCTGGGATTTGCGACCGAGGACATCATCACCCGACGCGGGCATCTGCGGCTCTCGGTGACGCGGCTCGGCGACGACCTGTTCCTCTGGCGGCTTGAGGATCTGGGCCGGCCGGGGTCGGGGCGCAGCGCCGATGCGCTGGATCTGCCGATGATGACCGCGGGCCCCTCGGGGACAATCCTCTACATGAACGAGGCGTTCCGGCGGGTCCTCGGCGGGCGGCAGAAACGGCTCGAACAGGTGTTTGAGGATTTGCCGCTGGTGAGCGGCAAGGTGCACAGCGTCAGAGGCATTGATGGCCCGGTCGCGTCTCTCGTGGCCGAGATAACAGGGCAGGGGGGGCGCCGCGAAATCTACCTGTTGCCCGGCGACGCGGTGCAGGCAGAGACGAAGACCGGTTGGGACGCGGTGGAAGATTTGCCGGTCCCGCTGATGAAACTCGCGGTGAGCGGAGAAATCCTGTCTTCGAACCGGGGCGCGCGGGAGTTGTTGCAGCACGATTTGGCCGCCGGGACCAAGATCTTTGATCTCTTGGACGGGCTGGGGCGCCCGATCACGGACTGGCTGCGCGAAGCGGCCTCCGGAACCGGGGGGCGCGCACCGCAGTTTCTGCGTGGAACCGGAGAGCGGCAGGACACCTTTGTTCAGGTGATGCTCAACCCCGTGGGCGACACGCCGGGCGCCGATCAGCTTGTGGCGGTCCTCAACGATGTTACCGCGATCAAAACGCTCGAGTTGCAATTCGTCCAAAGCCAGAAGATGCAGGCCATCGGCCAGCTGGCGGGTGGCGTCGCGCATGATTTCAACAACTTGCTGACCGCAATTTCCGGCCATTGCGACCTTCTTCTGCTGCGCCATGATCAGGGGGATGAGGACTACAGCGACCTGATCCAGATCCATCAGAACGCCAACCGGGCGGCCTCGCTTGTCGGGCAGCTTCTGGCGTTTTCTCGCAAGCAGAACATGCGGCCCGAAAGCCTCGATCTGCGCAATACTCTGGCGGACCTTGCCCACCTGCTGAACCGGCTGGTGGGGGAAAAGGTCACGCTGACGTTGAACCACGACCCGGCGCTGATGCCGATCCGGGCGGACAAGCGCCAGCTTGAGCAGGTGGTGATGAATCTCGTTGTGAATGCCCGGGACGCCATGCCCGATGGCGGCGAAATCCTGATCGAAACGGAGAATGTCACCCTTCGGCAGCCGCTCGACCGGGACCAGGCGACGATCCCCGCGGGGGACTATGTGCTCGTCCGGGTCATTGACGAGGGCACCGGTATTTCTCCGGAACGTCTGCCGCAGATCTTTGACCCATTCTACACCAGCAAACGTCAGGGCGAAGGAACGGGCTTGGGGTTGTCGACGGCCTACGGGATCGTCAAGCAGACCGGCGGGTTCATCTTTGTCGAAAGCGAAATGGGGCGGGGCAGCACCTTCCTGATCTATTTCCCGATCCACGACGGGGTGCCCGATTCACCAGACACGAGACCGGTCGCGGTCGCCACGCATCCGCCCGTCGGGCGCGCGCCAATCAACGGCGACGGCGTTGTTCTGCTGGTGGAAGACGAGGCCCCGGTCCGCGCGTTCGCGTCCCGCGCCTTGCGCCTGAAGGGCTACACCGTGCTCGAAGCCGATTGCGGCGAAGCGGCGCTGGATCTGCTCGACGATGATGATCTTCAGGTCGATCTGTTCGTCACCGACGTCGTGATGCCGGGACTTGATGGGCCGACATGGGTTCGAAAGGCCTTGGTCAATCGGCCCGAGACGCGGGTCGTGTTCATGTCGGGCTACGCGGAAGAGGCTTTCAGTGCCGGCGATAGCGGGGTGGCCGATGCGTTGTTTCTGCCCAAGCCCTTCTCGTTGACCGACCTTACGACAACGGTTCAGCAATTGGTCTGATCGAGACCCGCGCTAGGTGGCGGGGCGTTCGACCAAGCCCGTAAGCGCTGCCAGGTGGGCGGCGGACCCGGTGAGCGCGGCGTAGTCGTCGGTCACCACCGACACGGCAAAGTTCCCCATGAACCCAGCAAACCGGCCCTTGTCGCGGAACGCGTCGGCAAACCCGAATTGGGCAAGATACGGCGCAAAGGCCCGCGCAACCCCACCGACAAGGTAGACGCCACCGAAGGGCAGTTGGATGAGGGACAGGTTCCCGCAAACGGTGCCCAGCATACGCGAGAAAAGCTCCACCGCGTCCCGGGCGATCGGGTCGCTCCCATCGGAGCAGGCCGCCATGATCTCCGCCGCCGCGACCTCGCGCGGCTCTCCGGCCTCGTTGCCGATGAACGCATAGACGCGCTCGAGCCCGCGTCCCGACAACACATCCTCGACCGCGGGAAAGCCGTGCGCCGTCGATACGAAATGGCACAGCCGCATCTCTCGTTCGGTCCGGATCGGCAGGTTGGCGTGGCCGCATTCCGACGGCGGAACCAGGCGACCTGAGGCCGTCTCGTAGACCGGCGCCGCGTTGAAGCCTGTGCCGACGCCGACAACAAGCCGGGCCGCCTGCGGGCTCGGAGGCTCGCCCGTGGCCTCGATAATGGTGTGCAGGTTCTCGGCTTCCAGATGTCCAAGGGCATGGCCCTGTGCCTGCAAGTCATTGAGAATTGAAACGGTTTCGGCTTGGGTCGCCCGCTGGACGGTGGCGGCATCGATCGACCAGTCGAGGTTCGTCATATGCGCCCGGCCATCGCGAACAGGGCCTGCGACGGCGACACAGGCCGCGGCGGCATCGATGCCCCCTTCGTCGTCCATGAACTGCCGCAGCACGGTTTCGAGACCCGGAAAATCCTTGTTTGCATAGCGACGAATGGATTGGGGCAGCACCCGGGGGCCGTCGGCCAGAGCGACACGGGTATTGGTGCCGCCAATGTCGGCGACGACGGAGAGAGTGTTCGGAGGATAGGTCATGGCGGTTTACTTGGCGAGGGCAGCGGCAAGCGCGTGATAGGACGCCTTGGGCGTGCGCTGCAAGGTATCGAAGTCCACGTGAATGATGCCGAAGCGTTTCTCGTACCCGAATGCCCATTCGTAGTTGTCGAGAAGCGACCAGTAGAAGAAGCCCTGCACATTGGCGCCGGCGTCCAGAGCCTGCTTGGTCGCGAGGATGTGGTCCGAAACGAACTGGCTTCGCTCCGGATCGTAGACCGCGCCGTTCTCGATCCGGTCGTCCCAGGCCATACCGTTCTCCGTGACGAAGATGGGAAGGTCGCCGACGTAATCCCTCGAGAGGCCGATCAGGAAGTCCGAAAGGCCATCGGGATAGATTTCCCATCCCATCTGGGTCTTGGGCAACTCCCCTTCGACCGGGGCCACGGCGGGCCATGGCTGCCCGGGGGCGGCCTTGGCAAAGTGGCGTGTGTAGTAGTTCACACCGAGCCAATCGATCGGGGCGCCAATGCGGGTCAGGTCATCTTGCCAACCGGCCGGCAGGTGAGGTTCAAGGCCGGCGAGCGCTGCCTCGGGATACGCGCGGTGGGCAATGGCCTTGATGAACCATTGGTTCATGATCGCGTCCCAAGTCTCTGAAGCAGCGATGTTTTCCGGGGATTGGTCAAAGGGGCGGGTGTGATCGAAATTGATCACGATGCCGCAATTTTCCTGCCCTTCGGCCCGCAACACGGAGAGCGCGGCGGCATGGCCGGTCAGGACGTGGTGCATGGCGCGAGCCGTGGCTCGGATGTCCCTCAGTCCGGGCGCGTGATGTCCGATGAAGTGCGAAAGGAAGGACACGCACCAGGGTTCATTGATCGTCGCCACCGCGGCGACGCGGTCGCCGATGCGACGGGTGATGACCTGCGTGAAATCCGCGAGCCAGGACGCCACATCAGGGTTGGTCCAACCGCCCAGATCGGCGAGCGCCGAAGGCAGTTCCCAATGGTAAAGCGTCTGAAACGGTTTCAGGCCGCGTTCGAGCATGCCGTCGACGAGGCGGTCGTAGAAATCAAGTCCCTCCTCGTTCACCGCGCCGCGGCCCGCCGGCATGATCCGCGCCCACGAGGTGGAGAAACGGTAGGCATCGAACCCTGCCGCCTGCATGAGATCGAGGTCGGCTTCCCACATGTGGTAGTGGTCGCAGGCTGTCGCGCCATCCTCGGCTCGGACCACGTTGCCGGGGGTCGCCGCGAAGGTGTCCCAATGGCAGGGGCCTGCGCCGCCGAACGATGCGCCTTCGATCTGGTAGGCGGCCGTCGCCGCCCCAAACAGGAAACCGTCGGGAAAATCAGAGCGTTTGAAGTCCATAGAACCCTTTCGAGGATCGGTCCGGGGCAGGGCCGGTAGACAGGCCCACCGTGAGTTCGGCGTCGAGCAACTCCTGCACCACCGGCGCGTCGGGGTCCACGATTCGGTCGATCAGGACCTGCGCAAGACGACGTCCCGCGTCCCTCACGGAAGACCTGACCGCCGTAAAGACCGGCTCTGCGCCGTCATTTCGCATGTAGGACAGGGCGTCGTCATGGGTGACGACGCTGACATGGTGGCCCATGGTGAGGCCGCGCGACTCAATGGCGCGGCGGACGCCCAGCGCCGAAATCACGGATGACACGACAAATGCCGTGGGCGGGTCCGGCAGACCCATCATCGATTGCGCGGTGTCATGGCCGAAGTTCTCGGTCATCTCGTCGGCGACCATCAGCGCGGGATCAGGCCTTATGTCACGATCTTGCAGCGCGTCTTCGTAACCTTGGCGGCGGCGGTGTGCGAAATCCATGTGCTCAAGCCCGTTGATGAGGGCAATGCGGCGATGGCCGAGATCCAAGAGGAACGCCGTCGCGCGATTGAAGGCGCGGCGGTTGTTGACGTCCAGCCATGGGTAGGGGGCGTCATGGCCCGTGGCACGGCCATGCACCACAAACGGAATGCCGAGTTCCTCGAGCAGTGGCAGGCGGCTGTCCAGCCGGCTCGGACCGTGGACCACCACGCCGTCGACACTGCCGCGTGCCCGGAAGGAGCGGTAGATATCTTCCTCGGTGCGCGTGTCATTCGCCACGGACAGGAGCATTTCATATCCGTGCTTGGCGTAGGTCTCTCCGGCGCCGGCCATGAAATCGCCGAAGATCGGGTTCACCATCTCGTGGTTGCGCGACATCGGAATCACGTGACCAATGGTCATCGACCGGCCGGTGGCAAGGCTCTGAGCGCGCGTGTTGGGGCGGTAGTTGTGCGCCCGGGCGGCTTCCGCGACCCGCGCGCGCGTGGCCTCCGACACCTCCGGATAGCCGTTCAGCGCGCGGCTGACGGTTGTCTGGCTCAACCCAAGTTGCTGGGAAAGTTCCTTTAAATTCATCGATCTTTCACGGGTTCGAATACTCAAAGCGCTTTCAAATTGCAGTGAAACCTAACCATGAGCAAGCCTTTCGTCAAAAGGTCAGTGCTTGCCGCATGTTTTCTGCAGCCGCAAAAAGACCAAGAAATACGGGTATTTGTTGGATGATCCATTGACAGGTGAGCCGAAATCAGCAATTTTGCTCGACATCCAAAGCGCTTTGGCGTGATTCTGCCATGGCGCGAGCGATGCAACCGCGTCTCACGATATCAAGACGCACTGGGAGGAAATCCATGAAGACCACGTACCTCGCTTCCGCGGCGGCGATTGCCCTTGTTGCAGGCATGGCCCAAGCCGACGGTCACCTTGTTTTCACGCCGGGCGAAGGCCCGTTCAGCTGGGACGCCTATGCAGAATACAGCGCCAACGCGCCAGATCTCACGGGTCAGTCCGTCACCGTGTTCGGCCCCTGGCTGGCCCCGGAAGACGACATCTTCCGCTCTGCCATGGCCTACTTCGAAGCGGCCACCGGCGCCGAAGTGACCTACACCGGCTCTGACGGGTTCGAGCAGCAGATTGTCATCGATGCCGAAGCCGGTTCGCCGCCGAACATCGCCGTGTTCCCGCAGCCCGGTCTGGCCGCGAACCTGGCCTCTCAGGGGCTGCTTGCGCCGCTTGGCGACGACATGGCCAACTGGGTCGCCGAAAACTATGCCGCCGGCCCGTCCTGGGTTGACCTTGGCACCTATGCGGATGCGGATGGCAATGACCAGTTCTACGGCTTCTTCTACAATGTGAACGTGAAGTCGCTCGTCTGGTACGTGCCCGAGAACTTCGAGGATGCCGGCTACGAAATCCCCGAAACCATGGAAGACCTGATTGCTCTGTCCGAGCAGATGATCGCCGATGGTGAGACGCCGTGGTGCATCGGTCTGGGCTCTGGCCCGGCGACCGGCTGGCCCGCCACGGACTGGGTCGAGGACATCATGCTGCGCACCCAGTCGCCCGAGGATTATGACGCCTGGGTCACCAACGACCTGCCGTTCAACGATCCCAAGGTGATCGCAGCGATCGAAACCTTCGGCATGTTCGCCAAGAACGACGACATGGTCGCCGGTGGCGCCGCTGCCGTCGGTTCCACGGACTTCCGCGACAGCCCGGGCGGCATGTTCACCTCGCCGCCGCAGTGCTACATGCACCGTCAGGCGTCATTCATCCCGGCCTTCATGCCCGAAGGTGTCGAAATCGGCGTGGACGCCGACTTCTTCTACTTCCCGTCGTTCGCCGACAAGGATCTGGGCAACCCGGTTCTGGGCGGCGGCACCCTGCTGGCCGTGACCGATCCGTCGGACGCCACCATGGCTCTGATGGAGTTCCTTGAGCAGCCCATCGCCCACGAGGTGATGATGGCGCAGACCGGCTTCCTCACGCCTCATTCCGGCGTGAACCTCGATGCCTATGGCGAGCCGAGCCTGCGCGGTCAGGGTGAGATCCTGCTGAACGCCACCACCTTCCGGTTCGATGGGTCTGACCTGATGCCCGGGGCCATCGGTGCCGGTACGTTCTGGACCGGTATGGTCGACTATGTCGGCGGCGCGTCGGCCGAGGAGGTTGCCAACGCGATCCAGGAAAGCTGGGACGCGATCAAGTAAGTCGCACGCGCGAAACGGACGGTCCCATGCCTGGGGCCGTCCTAAGTTTCCAAGAAAATCTGGGAGGGGGCCATGCATCCAGCGCTACTGGGTCTTGTGACCATCGTCATCGGGGTTGGGGCCTGCGTCGGGTATTTCTACGGCGCGAACCTGTTCCTTGATAAGGTTCTGTTCCCTGCCAGGGGGCCGAAAGCCGGGCGCAACATCAACCGCGCCAACATGATCCGGCCCTGGGTGTTTCTGTTTCCCGCGCTTCTTGCCCTTGGTCTGTATCTTGCCTACCCGGTTTTCGAGACGATCCGGCTGAGCCTGTCAGAGAGGCTACCGGGAGGGCGAAGCCAGTTCGTCGGCTTCGAAAACTACGCCTTCATGCTGGGCGAGGACAAGTTCTGGGAAGCGGTCCGTAACAACATCCTGTGGCTGATCGTGGTGCCCGCGGCCTCGACCGGGTTCGGTCTGCTCGCCGCCCAGCTGACCGACCGCTTGTCGTGGGGCAATATCGCGAAGTCGATCATCTTCATGCCCATGGCCATCAGCCTCGTGGGCGCCTCGGTGATCTTCAAGCTGGTCTACGAGGCCCGCCCCGAGGACGTGGCCCAGATCGGTATCCTGAACCACATCAATGTGGAGTATTTCGGCGGGCAGGTGCAGCAATGGCTGCAGGTGCCGTTCTGGAACAACTTCTTCCTGATGCTGGTCCTGATCTGGATCCAGACCGGTTTTGCCATGGTGATCCTGTCGGCCGCCCTGCGCGGCATCCCCGAAGAAACGGTGGAGGCGGCGATCGTGGACGGCGCAAATCCGTTCCAGATCTTCTTCAAGATCAAGGTGCCGCAAATCATGGGCACAATCGTTGTGGTCTGGACGACGATCACCATCGCCACACTGAAAGTGTTCGATATCGTGTTCGCCATGACCAACGGACAGTGGGAGACGCAGGTCCTCGCCAATTACATGTATGACAAGCTGTTCCGCGCGAACGATTGGGGCGTGGGCTCTGCCAGCGCGATGGTCATCATGCTGATGGTGACACCGATCCTGATCTGGAACGTCTACAACGCCCGCAAGGAGATGCGCTGATGGACAACATCGCCGGCAACAAACCCGCCGTCGTCTGGGCGCTGAATATCTCGGTCGTACTGCTGGTCTTCCTGTGGATCTTTCCGACAATGGGTCTGTTCGTGTCCTCGTTCCGGACCGGGGATCAGATTACCGCGTCGGGCTGGTGGTCGTCGATGTTCCCTGCCGAACAGACGATCCAGATCCGTGCGGCGGATCCGGGAGAGAACCGGGTTGATCTCGGGGATGGCATGTTTGCCGTCACGGGCAACTTTTTCGAAACTGGTGAACTGGATGGTGAGATCGGGTCCTGGTCGACGTCGTCCCGTCGCCTGGGCGAAAACGCGCCCGATAGCACCTACGATCTGGGAGATGGGGAGACCTTCACGCTGAATTCCGACGGCTCCTACGAATGGCGCGGGACCGATGACCAGATCTCCGGGCGGGCGCAGCGTGTGTTCATCGACGCGACGGTCCCGCCGAGCTTCACGCTGAACAATTATCGCTTCGTGCTCTTTGACGAGGAAAACTCCGAGGGCATGGCCAAGGCGTTCTTCAACACGCTCACGGTGGTGATCCCGGCAACGATCATTCCGATCCTGATCGCGGCCTTTGCGGCCTATGCCCTGGCTTGGATGGACTTTCCGGGCCGCGCCCTGCTGATCGCGGCGGTTGTCGGGCTCCTGGTGGTGCCGC
This sequence comes from uncultured Rhodobacterales bacterium, assembly GCA_964391555.1. GTDB lineage: Bacteria > Pseudomonadota > Alphaproteobacteria > Rhodobacterales > Rhodobacteraceae > JAMWZF01. The sequence continues at coordinate 1,008 of CAYMMT010000058.1, read as the reverse complement.
TGCAACTCGCGCTGATCCCGCTGCTGTCGCTGCATAATGCGATCGGGATCGGGAAGGGTTATCTCGGCGTCTGGCTGGCCCATACCGGGTTTGGCCTACCGCTCGCGATCTACCTGCTGCGGAACTACATGGTCGGCCTGCCCCGCGACATCATCGAGAATGCCAAGGTCGATGGAGCCACGGATTTCCAGATCTTCGTGAAGATCATCCTGCCGCTTAGCTTCCCGGCGCTCGCCTCTTTCGCGATCTTCCAGTTTCTCTGGACGTGGAACGACCTTCTCGTGGCGCTTGTGTTCCTGATCGACGCCTCCGGCGAAACCACCGTGATGACCAAGCAACTGGTCGAGATGCTGGGCACGCGCGGCGGAGATTGGGAGATCCTTGCGACCTCGGCCTTTGTCTCCATCGCGGTGCCGTTGGGCGTGTTCTTTGCGATGCAGCGCTACCTTGTGCGTGGTCTGTTGGCGGGGTCGGTCAAGTGACGGCAGCAGCCCTTCAATCCCGGCCCGCTCCGGCCAGCCAGGCGGACGCCGATTGGTGGCGTGGCGCGGTGATCTACCAGATTTATCCGCGCAGCTTTCAGGACAGTAACGGGGACGGGGTCGGCGACCTGCTCGGCATCGTCAACCGAATGCCCTATATCGCGTCGCTCGGCGTGGATGCGATCTGGATCAGTCCGTTCTTCACCTCGCCGATGAAGGATTTTGGCTACGACGTCAGCGATTATTGCGATGTCGATCCGATGTTCGGCACGCTGGCGGATTTCGACTCGGTGGTGGAGGCGGCTCACGACCACGGGATCAAGGTGATGATCGACCTTGTGCTGAGCCACACGTCGGATCAGCACCCGTGGTTTGCCGAGAGTCGCCAGAGCCGCGATAATCCCAAATCCAGCTGGTACGTCTGGTCGGACCCGAAACCCGACGGCACGCCGCCGAACAACTGGCTGTCGATCTTTGGCGGTTCCGCGTGGCACTGGGACGCGCGGCGCGAGCAATACTACCTGCA
>CAYMMT010000057.1:0-15910 GCA_964391555.1 uncultured Rhodobacterales bacterium | reverse complement strand
ACCCGCCCGCTTCACGCATTTGCGCGCGCAGGTCCTGCATTTCGGCAACTGTCATGCCTTCGTAGTGGGACACCACCACGACGCCAGAGCTTTCGAAGATTTGGCCGAGTTCCTCGACCACTTTTTCTTTCTGGGCTCTATCCACAGTTCACTCCAAGTTTGGCCCGGTTCATGCCCGGGCCGGCTCAAGTCTGCCCGACCCTTTCGGGCCGAACGTAGAAGTCCGTGATGTACGGGGGTCGAGCCAAGAGTACCTGCGGAGAGCCCGTGAAGGCCATCCGTGGAGTTTCCGGTCTTTCCCGTCTCGGGCAGGAATTATGGCCCCGGGTCTTCTGGCGCCACCCACCGTCTCGGACGAATGCACCACCCGACGAATCGAGCGTACGTGTGCACGGCAGCGTTTAGAGGCGTCGCTTGCGTTTGTGAAGGGGTCTTGTAGCTGAGGCGCGTGTCGACGCTAACCCCGTGTTCTCAATTGCCGCGCCTCGCCCGAATGGCCGCGGTGCCGCGAAATTGCGAGGTCTGAGGCTGACCGGCTGGCCCGGGCCCGTCTTTGCCCGTGATCTGACACATGCACCAGTTTCGATCTGAGGCTCTGGCCCGCGGTCGCCGAACGCTATCGACGCTATCGTTTCAGGGCGAGCCTCGGTGACAGGACATCCATCTCCAGGGCGACGCCCACCGCGTGGTTGGTCAGGTTGCCTGCATGCACATTGAGACCGGCCAGAAAGTTCGGGTCCGTTTCCAGGGCAGTCTGCCACCCGTGGTCTGCCAAGCTCAAAATATATGGCATGGTCGCGTTGCCCAGCGCTATCGTCGCGGTGCGGGGGACCGCGCCGGGCATGTTTGCCACACAATAGTGCACGATACCGTCGACTTCGTAGACCGGTTGCTCGTGCGTCGTCGGCCGCGAGGTCTCGAAGCAGCCGCCTTGGTCGATCGCGACATCGACGAGTACCGATCCGGGCTTCATTTGCCCCAGATCCGATCTGGAGACCAGTTTTGGTGCCGCAGCCCCCGGAATAAGCACCGCTCCAATCACCAGGTCGGCATTGGAAACCAGATCCTGAAGGGCGCCGCGCGACGACATTCGCGTCTCGAACAGTCCGGAGAACGTATCGTCAAGGTAGCGCATGCGGGTAATCGAACGATCGAGCACCGTGACGCGTGCTCCCATGCCCGCAGCAATCCTTGCGGCGTTGGTCCCCACGACGCCGCCGCCGATCACGAGGACCTCTGCCGGACCGACCCCCGGGACGCCACCCATCAAAACCCCGCGCCCGCCATTCGCCCGTTGCAACGTATAGGCGCCGACTTGCGGAGCAAGGCGACCCGCGACTTCGGACATCGGCGCAAGGAGAGGCAGGCCGCCGTCGGAATCGGTCACGGTTTCGTAGGCGATCGCGGTGACGCCCGAGTCCATCAGATCCCGCGTTTGCTCCGGGTCCGGCGCGAGGTGGAGGTAGGTAAACAGGATTTGCCCGGACCGCAGGCGAAGCCGTTCCTCTCGTTGGGGTTCCTTGACTTTGACGACGAGGTCGGAGGTCTCGAAGACTTGCTCCGCCGTGCCCAAAAGCTTTGCTCCTGCCATGCTGTAGTCGTCATCGGTAAAACCCGAACCTTCGCCCGCACCTTCTTGCACGACGACCTCATGACCGTGAGCGATGCATTCACGGACCGAGTTTGGTGTCAGGCCGACCCGAAACTCCTGTGGCTTGATTTCAGTGGGGCAGCCAATGCGCATAGCTTCTCACCTGCGGTTTTTTCGTCTGAGACGAGAATGATGCAAGCTTGTCGGTCCCGGCAATAGGCCGTGGGCGAGAAACGAAGTCATAGTGTCACAGAGGTCCACTGGCGACGCAGTTGAGCGAGCGCACGAGTATTGGTTTCTAACGCGGACCAGATGCTCCGCGCAGATGCTATCCGGGTCGCAGGCCCTGAACGTCAGGCGCCAGCCAGCAGCGGCTTTGCGTTCCTGATGTGCCGGTCGAGCAGGCGGCGGATCATGCGACCGGGCGGCAGGATGCGGGCCGGGGCGGGGACATCGTCCGCGGGCATATCGGGAAAAAGTGCGCGGATTTCGGACCGGGCCTCGACGCTCAACGCGGCGCGCGTACCGGGCCCGAGGTAGAGGCTTTCGGTCGGGGCGCCATTGGCGAATATCACCTGATGACCGTCAAAAAGCAGGTGGATATAGGTGACCTCGGACCGATCGTGGTCTTCGGTCACGCCGGGAAAACCAAGGAGGCGTTTGGCCGGGATCAGGACCTCGGCGGTGCCGAACATTCGCGCCGCAATGCGCGAGCGCACCAGCATCCGGTGCTGGGGCGAAACCACGAGGTCCGCCGACGGCATCCCCGGTCCGAGGGACCCGGCGGCGATGCGGACCGGGACGAGGGGCGGTTCAACCGGACGCTCCACGCGTCCAACCCAGCGCAGCGGCTCCAACCCGTTGTCGCGGGTCACGACGAGGTCCCCGGGGCAAAGGTCTTCGACCGGGCGGGCGCCCGAGGTTGTCGCGATCATGGCCCCCGGCGTGAAGCAGGGGACAAATCCGTCCTGCCGATTGCCTGTCATGCCGGAGAAGGTGCTGCCGCTGAGGCTGTCGAGCGTCAACGACAGAACGGGGCCAGCATCTATCGCCGTCTGGTCCGCGTTGGCGCTGAATTCCGGCGCCCAATAGGTGTTGCCCGCCGTGTCCTGAAAGATCACCGCGGTGATCGTCGCGGTACTGCCATCGAAATAGGTGATGGTCGCGTTGTAGACCGAGGTGGCGTCGAATCCCTGATCTGGTCCGCCGTCGATGCTGAAGGTCTCGGGCGTTGGGTCGTCCATGTCGTAGTAGGTATTGCCGTCCGCGCCAAAGCCGCTTGATCCGGGGCTCAGGGTCTGGATGTTGCCGGACAGGGCGTTGCCGGGTCCGCCGAAGGTCACGCCCACGAGGGCCGAGGCATTCTCGGCCGTGGTGTTCCCCTCCACGGTATCGATATCGGCAAAGTTGCCGAGGGAAATGACATCAAATGTGGTCGGCATGGTGTGGCGGGGCCTTGATAAACAGTCTTTGGCAGCAGGGGCCATTGTTGCCTATGGAGGGCAAATCGGGCCGGATGAGGTCCGAAAGACGGCAATTCCGTTGACTGTCGTCCCAATTGACGTCGGACCGGAGCCGGGCTCCGCGCCCTTGCCGAGGTAGCGCCGCGCCCCTAGTTTCATCTGCCGAACCCTCAGCCAACTGGGAGAGACAGATGAAAAGCGCCAAGGATTTCCTCGACGAAGCCAATGCCGTCGTGCCGAAGATCACCCCGAACGAGGGGATCGCGAAGCATGCCACCGGCGGATCGGTTTTCGTCGATGTGCGCGACAGCGGTGCCATCGCCCAAAGCGGGACGATCGCCGGCGCCCAACGGGTGTCGCGGGGCATGATGGAGTTCGCCGCCGACCCAGACACGCCGTTTCACAACGACAAGTTGACGCCGGAGGCCGATATCGTGCTGATCTGCGGCGCCGGAGGGCAGGCCGCTTTGGCGGGCAAGACGCTCAAGGACATGGGTTTCCAGAACGTCTCTAACGTTGGCGGATTTGCCGCGTGGAAAGAGGCGGGCGGGCCGACCGAAGAGGGCTGAGGTCCTCTCCGGTCTCGGCATGATGGGTCCGGTCCGGCCCGTGTTGACACGGGGCGACCGGATCTCGGCCTAGTCCACAACGGCCGGTCTGGCCTTGTCTCCCAGCAACCGCACCTCCCGCTGCGGGAAGGGGATGGAGATGCCGTTTTCCTCGAACGCATCCCACAATGCGAGGTAGACCTGACCGCGAATGTTGGTCAGGCCGCCGGTCGGATCCTCGATCCAGAACCGCAGGATGTAGTCGACACTCGAGTCCCCGAACCCCACCACATGGCAGACCGGTGGCCGGTCGCTCAGCACCCGGTCGACGGAGGCGGCGGCCCCGACCGCGATGCGGCGCACGTCGTGCGGGCTGTCGCCGTAGGCGGTCCCGAAGTGGATGTCGAGGCGGACGAAGTCGTTGGAATGGGACCAGTTCACAACCTGTGTGGTGATCAGGTCTTCGTTCGGGATCAGGTATTCGCGCCCGTCCCGGGTGGTGATCGACACGTATCGCGCGCCCAGCGCGTTGATCCAGCCAAAGGTCTCACCCACCGAGATTACGTCGCCGGGCTTGATGGACTTGTCCATCAGGATGATGACGCCGGAAACGAGGTTCGAGACGACCTTCTGCAGGCCAAAGCCGATGCCGACGCCGATCGCGCCGGACAGGACGGCCAGACCGGTCAGGTCAAATCCGACGAGGTTGAGGGCAAGGACGAAGGCCACCGCATAAAGGACGATCTGCAGGAACTTCACGATGAGGACCTGCATCGATGGGCTGATGTCGTCGACGCGGTGGACCTGAGTTGTGGCGACGCGCGTCAGGAACCGGGCACCGAAAATGCAAAGTGCGAGGATGCCCACGCCCTGCAAAACCAGCCAGAGGGACAGGCGGGTATCGCCCATGGTCAGGGCGATGCTGTCGAGGATTTTCACCGCCTCTTCGGTGATGCCGAGGATGTTCAGCGTCACCAGCGTCCAGGCGCCGTAGCGCACGATGCCGCGCAGGAAGGAATTGCTGATCAGGCGGGTCGCGAAGGTGACGAATAGCCAGGCCGTGGCGAGGTTTGCGATAATAGTCAGAAGGTAGGATCGAGACGGCCAGGTCACCTCGCGCATGATCAGGATGGTGGTCCAGATCAGGACCACGAAGAGGATGCCGCGGAGCCGTTTGTGCGCCACGAGCAGGACCCTGAGCCGCCATTTTGCCCAGCCTTCACGGGTCCGGAGCCATTCGTGAAGCCGCGGCGCAATCACCCGGCCAAGGATCGAGGCGGTTATGGCAAGGGCAAGCGCAATGCCGATCTGATAGGCGTTCCAGGGCCTCAGCAAGCCTTCGGCGAATGTCTGTGCATCCGACAGCAGGCCCTGTCCTGTCTGGATCAGATCTGCGGTCTGCTCCACCAGATCGGGGGTTTGCTCTTCATCCCCTTCCATATGGGTTGTGCCCTCTTCTTTCGGGCATGATGTCCTGCCGCCGGCGTTTGGGCAAGTCACTGCAAAGCCATCGCGCGTCGCGACCGGCTGCACGCGGGGCCCGGCCAGTCGAAAGGTCGCAACTCTTCAGTGTCGGGATCGCCCGGCACCCTACCCCGGCCGCGCTTCGCGAATGCTCCGGATTTGAGCCGTCTACCGGGCCGGCGCGATGACGCAGGTCAGCCCACGGATGGCAGGCATCGCACCAGCGCAGTCTGCGAGGCCGTGCCGGTCTTCTGATAGGCCCGTTGAAGGTGGGTTTTTGCCGTGGCCGGGCTGATGCCCATGGAGGCAGCGATCTCGGGCAGGCTCTGACCCCGAAAGACGCCGAGCGCAATGCGGTGCTGGTTCTCGGACAAATCGAAGATCGCAGCGCTGGCATCGAGGTTGGCCATGGCTTCGTCCGAGATACCGAAATTCACGTAGGTGTGCCGGTCCTGCACGGTGATGAGGATAACCTCGTGCCCTTCTCCGTCCTCCCGCTCGAGAATGAGAGGATAGGCAAATCGCTGACCCTCCATCTCCGCGTAGGCTGCCTGTTCGAAATAGCCATGCAGGGCGCTGGCCCGGCCGATCGCCTCCCTGAGGTTGCGGTCCACGTCCCGGTCGACTGCGTGCAGCCGCCCGTCACGGATCACGAAACCGGGGTGCCGGTCGACATGGCGTTTTGCATTTGCGCCAAGTCCGACGATCCGCCCCTCGGCATCAAGTGCGATCCTGAAGCTCTCCCCGCCATGCGCATGAACGGCCATGACGTTGACGCAAACCACTTTCCAGTCGCCGCCATGGCGTTCCAGCACCCAGGTCTCAAAGCTTTCGCCCATCATGCACAGCGACGTGTCGGTGCGGGCCCGGCAGGTCAGCCACGCCATGTCCCCCCTGACGGTGATCTGGTCGACGGTTTTGCTCCAGCGCGCGTCTTCTACGGGCTCACTCTCAAAATGCAGCCGAGTGCCGTCAACATGCGCCTCCCAGCCTTCGCGAACATCCAGCCCGAGGTCGTGGCTCATCATGGTCGAGCGCAGGCGCGGGCTGTGCAGATAGCACGCGCTCCATGCTTCGAAGTCCTTGGAGAAGAAGGCGTCGATCTCCTGACTGATGACGGCGTCGACAGCCCGTTCGTCATCTGTGAGTTGACGCTCGATCAGGTCGGGTTGGGCGGCGACGTCCTTCATCCAATTTCCTTTCTGGGGACCGGTCGGAACGATTCGCGCGGTCCGAAGGCGGACACCTGCCGCCAGAATAGCCGAAAACTGCGCCACCAACCAAGAACAGCGATGGTGTCGTCGAAGCCGTTGTAGAACCTGTCTTCCTCTTGTCGGCGGGTTTCGGGGGGCGGGTCGTTGACCAATCGGCGGGCCATTGTGTGTTCGAAAAAGTCCATGTTCATCTCCGTTCCTGATGGTCATCAGTCTGTCAGACCTTGGACCGCTGTGATGTCCCATGGTCAGGGGACAGGCCGTGAGCACCTGGCGGGAATGACAACACCGGCCCGGGTCTGCGATTGCCTGTTCTCCGAAGTGGTGAGACAGTCAGATCACCAAATCGCGGAAGGTAGGATCATGGACAGGATCGGGGTCGTTGGGTTGGGCCGCATGGGGGCGGCCATGGCGGGGCGGTTTGCCGAAATGGACGTTCCGGTCACCGGCTGGACACGGAGCGGGCGGCACATTGACGGCGTCGCCTCCGCCCCGGACCTCGCAGCCTTGGCCGGGGCGTCTGACGTGATTGTCACCAGCCTTTTTGACGACGAAGCTGTCGAGCAGACGCTTGAGGCGCTTCTCGAACTGGACCTTGCGGGCAAGCTCATCGTGGAGACAAGCACGGTTCTGCCCGGGCTTGTGACGGCGCGGGCCGCTGCATTCGCCGCAAAGGGTGCCGAAATCGTCGATGCGCCCATTTCGGGCGGACCCGAGCTTGTCGCGGCCGGGCAATGCGGCGTCTTCATCGGCGGCACGGCAGAGGCGGCGGACCGCGCCCAGGCCGCACTGGCGCCGCTGTCCGGCCGGATTTTCCATGTCGGGCCGTTGGGCACTGGCATGGTGATGAAGACCATCAACAATTCGATGCTACAGGTTTATTTCTCTGGTCTGACCGAGCAGTTGCGCATCGCCAAGCGGGCCGGTCTGCCGCTTGAAACGGCGCTCACCATCCTCTGCAACGGCCCTGCCGGGGTGCCCATGGTCCGCGATCGGATCCCGAAGGTGTTGGGTCAGGACAGCACTATCGGTTTCACCATCGCTGGCGCGCAAAAGGACAGGGACGTGTTTTTGCGGGTAGCGGAAAGCTATGGCGTGGATGCGCCGACGCTGGCGCAGTCGAGGAAGATGGCAATTGAGGCGATTGACGCCGGGCTGGCCGATGCCGACCCCGCCGCGATCCTTGCCCGCGCCTACAACGAGGCCTGAGTCGCGCGACCCGTTCGCGGCGCGGGGTCGGTCAGACTGAGCCGCGTAAGCTGGTCCCGTTTCCCTGTCTCCGAACAGGAGGGCGCAGTGTCCTTGAAAGCGCCCGCGACCGGGCGTATCAGGTGCGCCATGACAATGATCCTCGACATGGACGACCGGGCGCGCCTGCCCTGGCGTTTCTACGGCGCCAGCCGCAGCGTTTTGGCCCGGGCCTGAGCCGGTCCATCTCCTGTCGCCCCTGATCTGCATTTCACACCCGAGAGAACACCCATGTCCGGCAAGACGCTCTACGATAAAATCTGGGATGCCCATGTGGCCCATGAGGCCGAAGACGGCACCTGCCTGCTCTATATCGACCGCCACCTCGTTCATGAGGTAACGTCGCCTCAGGCGTTCGAAGGTCTGCGCATGGCCGGCCGCAAGGTGCGTGCGCCGGAGAAAACCATCGCCGTTCCGGACCACAACGTGCCCACGACCGAGGGCCGGGATAACCCGGAAGCGATGCCCGAAGACAGCCGCATCCAGGTGGCCGCGCTCGACAAGAACGCCAAGGATTTCGGCATCCATTATTACCCCGTGACGGATATCCGGCAGGGGATCGTGCATATCGTCGGACCCGAACAGGGCTGGACCCTGCCGGGGATGACCGTGGTTTGTGGCGACTCGCATACGGCCACCCACGGCGCGTTCGGGGCGCTGGCCCACGGGATTGGCACGTCCGAGGTCGAACATGTGCTGGCCACCCAGACCCTGATCCAGAAGAAGTCCAGGAACATGAAGGTGGAGATCACCGGCAAGCTTGCGCCCGGGGTGACCGCCAAGGACATCACGCTTTCCGTCATCGGGGCCACCGGCACGGCCGGCGGTACGGGCTACGTGATCGAATACTGCGGCGAGGCCATTCGCGATCTGTCGATGGAAGGCCGCATGACCGTCTGCAACATGGCCATTGAGGGCGGCGCGCGAGCCGGGCTGATTGCGCCGGACCAAAAGACCTTCGACTACGTGCAGGGCCGTCCCCATGCCCCGAAAGGCGCCCAGTGGGAGGCCGCGCTGGCGTGGTGGAAGACGCTCTATTCCGATGATGATGCCCATTGGGACGAGGTCATCACGATCCGGGGCGAAGATATCGCGCCGGTTGTGACATGGGGCACCTCGCCCGAGGACGTTCTGCCGATCACCGGCGTGGTCCCGGCGGCCGACAGCTTCGAAGGTGGCAAGGTCGGGGCCGCGGCCCGGTCGCTCGACTATATGGGCCTGACGCCCGGCACGCCACTGAGCGACATCGCGATCGACACGGTCTTTATCGGCTCCTGCACCAATGGCCGGATCGAGGACCTGCGTGCCGCCGCCGCGATCCTCAAAGGCAAGAAGATCGCCGTGAAGCGGGCGATGGTTGTACCGGGGTCCGGCCTTGTCCGGATGCAGGCCGAGGAAGAAGGGCTGGCCGATATCTTCAAGGACGCCGGTTTCGAGTGGCGCCTTGCTGGCTGTTCGATGTGCCTGGCGATGAACCCCGATCAGTTGCAGCCAGAAGAGCGGTGCGCTGCAACGTCCAACCGCAACTTCGAAGGGCGTCAGGGCCGCGGCGGCCGGACCCATCTGATGTCGCCGGCCATGGCGGCGGCGGCGGCGGTCACGGGTAAACTGACAGATGTGCGCGAGATGATGTGACCTGCCGGGGCAGGCCCCCCACGAGCAGGACGCAAACTCCGAACGCCCAGCGATAGTGGTCCGGCGCGTCGTTGGAAACCGTCCCCATGCGCCGGAAACGCGGCCTGGCGCTGGCGCGATGGGCGTCTTTGGCATCGGAGTCGCCTGTGGCGATTGTCGACCGCGCTAGGACAATATCTGACAAGTGCCGGAATTGTTTCTCATTCCGCGTCGAGACGTCGACCGGTCTCGCCCAAAAATTGAAGGCCAGCCCGATCTTTTTGATCACGGCTGCCATTTTTGCTTGGCGGGACGCACGTCCTGTCGCTAACCTGTGTCCATATTGATTTTGAAAATTTCTCTAAGATTTTTCAGTTCGTCATTGGAGAACCTGAATGAGTTTTTCTGCCGACCTTATCGGTACCCAACTTGCGACATTGACGGGACCTGTACCCGACCTCAGCGCGGCGGCGGAGTTTCTTCGCGGTGAACCGGTCGACGGGTCAAACGGTTTAAGCGGTGATTGCGGTTTCGATGCCTGCATCGGAACCGTTGGTGACAGTGTGTAGAAGGGAGCTCCCGCTGGTACGTCCGCACGAGTGCTGACGTAGGAGCGCCCTGTTATTTGGTGCAAGGGGGGCGATTTGCCCCCCTTTTTCCTTGGCGGGGGTGGTCGGCACCTTGCGCGTCCCATGGCCTTCCTGCAAAAGACCGATCGGATGATCAACGGAGGTCTTCATGGACAAGTTCGACACACTGACCGGGGTCGCGGCGCCAATGCCGCTGGTGAATATCGATACCGACATGATCATTCCCAAGCAGTTCCTGAAGACGATCAAGCGGTCGGGCCTCGGGGTGAACCTGTTCGACGAGATGCGCTACGATCAGGACGGCAACGAGATTTCCGATTTCGTGCTGAACCAGGCCGCCTACCGCGATGCGAAGATCCTTGTCGCCGGCGACAACTTTGGCTGCGGGTCCTCGCGTGAGCACGCACCGTGGGCGCTCTTGGACTTCGGAATCCGCTGCGTCATCTCAACGAGCTTTGCCGACATCTTCTACAATAACTGTTTCAAGAACGGCATCCTGCCCATCGTCCTGCCGCAAGAGGACGTGGACAAGCTTATGGACGACGCTGAGCGTGGCGCGAATGCCGTCCTGACGGTTGAACTCGAAGCACAGACGATCACCGGCCCCGACGGCGGCACGATCTCGTTCGAGGTCGACGCCTTCAAGAAGCATTGCCTGCTCAACGGGCTCGACGACATCGGGTTGACGATGGAAAAGGTCGGGGCAATCGATACGTTCGAAGCCCAGGCCGATCAGGCACGTCCCTGGGTCTGATCCACGGGAGGCGCGGGACGCTCGAAAATGTGCTAGACTCGGATGGTTTCCAATCGGGGGACCTATCCCATGGCATTTCCAAATCCGCTTCCCATACCGCCCGTCGTCCAACAACCTCCGGCCCGCTGCTGGTCGGCGGCATTCGAAAGCTGGGATACCGCGACAGGGCGTATCCTTGGCTATCAGCAGCGCCATTCGATGCAATCGATTCAGGATATGCTGGATCCTGACGGCGTGTCCGTCGATGCCAACGGACGGGCCACCGCGCGTGGCATGGATCGCGTGGGCCTGTACGGGAATATCCGGTGGCAGGCCCATCCCTCGGCAGCCTTCAACCCTGCGCTTGCCCGCAGCATACTGGCCAGTCAGGGGTACATCTACTGCGCCTAATACTGGCCCGCGGGGGGGCGCCTGCATGGCCACGCGGTTGTCATTTACCGCGCCGGGCCGGGTGGCTTTGCCGTAATGGACCCGGACCCGCGGCGCGGGTTGATCCTGCGGTCGCCAAACTTCTTTGCCAGCCGGTCCAGCGCGGTCCTGATCGGGACGACGTTCTTTGCGCCGTTACAGACCATGCTCGACCAGTTCATGGAGGACAGCCACCTCCCCCCCGGCACCGCCGCTGACATCATGAGCGAGGTCCAATAGGACGCATCCCGCAATCGGGTTGCCTCGAAGCAGGTCTATCTGTGTGCCAGGCAGGCGCGGACCGTTCTTCTGTTTCGACCAAAGGTTGACTCCGCATAGGTGACGATCTGGACACAAAGCGACCGCAAAGCGCGATAGTCATTAACGGTCGTTAACTTTCAGCATCTTGGCGCCACAACAACATGTTGGGGTTGAAAACCGTTAACCTTACCTGTTCTGGGCGGCAATTTTCACACTGTCATGTCTTGGCCCGGAAATGGTTGCAAAGCCGCACCACTGGTGCCGCAAATCGGCCCGGATTGTTTTCCCTATTCGAACAGTCACTTGATGGCGTTTTGGGAACTGGGCAAGATTATGGCAAAGATGAGGCATCCTGCCACAATTGGCGGGGTTCAGACCGGGACAAGGGGGCGGCATCGCATCGCCTTCGGCCAGTTTGAAGGAAAAGGGCAGTGATGACGCGGCTTACCGGCGCCCTGGGGCGGGCTTTGTTCGTCCTCTTGTTGATCGGCATGCCGTCGTTGTTCCTCACCTCGGCCAACAGCGACACCACCATTGTAGTGGCCCTCGTGGCCTTGGTCGCCGCGGTCTTCACCTTCGTGGAATACAACTCCGCCTACCCCAGCTTCGTGGAGTTCCGGGACGCGCCGCCGTTCAATCGGATCCGCTTTCTGTCACTGTTCATCAGTGTCTTTGCACTCAGCGTCATTGCCCGGGGCGCGACGGATCCATCGACCTTGACCCTTGCGGTTTCTGCTATCGGCAATGACCTCGGCCACCTGATCGACTTTCCCTATTCGCCGGTCCGGCTGATGGTCCTGATGCTGCCGGACAACGCCAGCGCCTCGCTGCAGAATGCAGTGCGGACCGCCGCTGGGATCAGCTATTTCGTCTCCATCGTGGCCCTGGCGATCTTTGTGCTGCTGTTACGGTACCGCCGTTGGCCGAGCAACCTGGGCGCGTTCAACGTCTGGACCAACATGCCGACCTTTGACCCGACAGCGGGGGGCGACGTCGTGCAGCGGCTGGAGCGGGATGCGAACCTGAACCTGATATTCGGGTTTCTTCTGCCGTTTCTCATTCCGGCGATTGTCAAAGCGACTGGAACCATCTTCAATCCCATCAGCCTTGAGAACCCGCATACGCTGATCTGGATGATGACCGCATGGGCCCTGATCCCCGCCTCCCTTCTCATGCGTGGCATCGCCATCGGGCGTGTGGCCGAGATGATCTCGAACCAGCGTCGGCGGGCCTATGCCGAGGCCCAGGGGCAGACCGACGAGGCCTTGGCCCCCGCGTGATCCGCGCATGCGCAGCGCTCCTGACGCTCGCAACGGCGGCGGCGGCGGAGAACGACCTCGACATTCCTGACAAGGTGCCCGGAGACATCCGGCTGGCGGTTTACAACGCCGATTTGTCACGGCGCGGACCGGGGCTGCTGTTGCGTGACATCCGGGATGGGAAACCCGAAGTTCTGGCAATTGCCCGCGTGATCGCGTCAGCGCGGCCGGACGTCCTGCTGCTGGGCGAGTTTGACTACGATTTTGACGGCGTTGCCCTGACCGCCTTCGCCGAGGTGCTGTCGGGGCAGGGCCATGACATGCCGTATGCCTTTGCAGCGGAGCCGAATTCGGGCCTCGACAGTGGTCAGGATTTCGATGGAGATGGGCGCGGTCGTGAGCCCGAGGACGCCCAGGGGTACGGGTGGTTTTCCGGTGATGGTGGCTTGGCGATCCTGTCGACCCTGCCGATCGAGGTGGACCGGGTGCAGGATTATTCCGATCTGTTGTGGCAGAAACTGCCCGACGCGCAATTGCCGGACCTGGACGACCCGGAAGCCACGATTGCCCTGTCGTTCCAGCGCCTGTCGACCAAAGCCCATTGGGTCGTTCCGGTCAGATTGCCGGACGGCGGGGCACTGAACGTGCTCGCCTTCGGGGCCTCGCCACCAGTCTTTGACGGCCCGGAAGATCGCAACGGGCGCCGCAATGCGGACGAAATCCGGTTCTGGCAGCTGTGGCTGGACGGCGCGTTGGGCGAGGTGCCCGAGGGGCCCGTTGCCGTCATGGGCAACGCGAACCTCGACCCGTTTGACGGGGATGGCCGGAAAGACGCGATTGCGGCGCTGCTGGCCGACCCGCGCCTGCAGGATGCCGCGCCGCGCAGCGTGGGCGGGGCCTTGATCAATGACCCCGACCACACGGGTGACCCGGCGCTTGATACCGTCGATTGGCCGGATGGCGCGCCGGGCAACCTGCGGGTCAGCTACGTTCTGCCCGATGCGCGCCTCACGGTATCGGGGGCCGGCGTCGTCTGGCCGGGGCCGGACAACCCCGCGTGGACGGACCTAAGCGAGCACCTCGGAGCCCACAGGCTTGTCTGGGTGGATATCCGGCGGTAGCGCGGCCTCCATCACCTGCGCCACGCTGGCGTGGTCGAAGTCCGGCAGAAGATGGTTGAACTTCTTCGGGCTCAGGGAATGGGGCAGGTTGTAGAGGTATCGCATTTCCCGCATCTCCCGCGCCAGTTCCCAAAAAAAGGGGCCGCGAGTGCCATCACCAGCCAAGGAAACCGCACAAGCTTGAGGTCGCGGCCGAGGCGGGCCTCGAGATGGTCTTTCAACTCCATCGTGGTGAAGACATGGCCGGGAAAAGGTACGTCCTCAAAGATCGCAAGTCGGGCGCGGTTTTCGGCCAGCAGGACCGCGGCGCGGGCCCAGTCGGGAAGGTAGCAATAGGTGCGGGGCACATCGGGGTCGCCGATGGCTGTGACGCGCCCCTTCCGGATTTCGCGCAGGAAGATCAGGGTCATCGCACAGCCGTTTCGGTCGGGATCGATGAAATCTCCGGCCCGCAACACGATCGTGCGCACGCCCGAGGCGCGGTAGCCGGCCTCCATGTCGACGCGAATCCGCCCCTTGCGTGAAACGGGTTCCTGCGGCGTGGATTCGTCCCACGGACCGGCGGCCGTGCCAAAGTTGTAGACGTTTCCGGGGAGGATGACCGTCGCACCGCTGGCTTTGGCGGCGGCGATGACCTGCGCAGTGATCTCGGGGATCAACTTTGCCCAGTTGTGGTAATTCGGAGGGTTCAGGCCGTTCACGATGACATCGCAGCCCTTGGCGGCCTCGGTCATGTCGGTGCCCCGGGCGTAGCGACGCACCTCCCAACCGGCATTCCGGAACGCGGTGGCAGCATGAGCGCCGATCTTTCCGTTGGCGCCGAGGATGAGGGCTGTCTTGGGCATCGGTCCGGTCTCCTGTCGGTCGTGACTGACATCGAAATAGAGGTTACCCGGGGCACGGTATATTGCCTGAAAATCTCGATCATGTATTCAATAATGAATGGGTACACCACTAGATCGCCTCGATTGGTCCCTGATCCAGTCATTTCTGACCGTCGCAGACGAGGGCTCGCTCTCTGCGGCGGCCCGCAAGTTGGGGGCGTCACAGCCCACGCTTGGCCGCCAGATCCGCAGCCTCGAACGGGCTTTGGGGTCCGAGCTCTTCCTGCGCAGGCCGCGTGGGTTGGAGCTGTCGGAGGCCGGGGAGGCGTTAATCGCCGCGGCGCGGGCCATGGGCGACGCCGCGGCCCAGCTTCACCGGGCCGCCGACGGGCGCAGGGCCGGGCTGGACGGCAGCGTGCGGATCACGGCGAGCGAGGCGACGTCGTTTTGGCACCTGCCCGCGATCCTCGCCGAGATCCGGCGCGCGGAGCCACGCATCGAACTCGAAGTCGTGCCAAGCGATGAGAGCACGAACCTGCTGTATCGCGAGGCCGATATTGCCGTGCGGATGCTCCGACCGACGCAGCTTGATCTTGTGACCCGTTACCTCGGCGACCTTGAACTCGGGCTGTATGCGACGAAGGCCTATTTGGCCGACAAGCCGCCGGTCGAGCGCCCGGAAGATCTGATCAACCTCGACTGGGTTGGGTATGACACCAACCCCGCCATCGTCGAGGGAATGAAAGATGCCGGCTTTCCGGTCGACCGGCATTTCTTCGGGACGCGGTGTGATAACAACCTGACCTATTGGGCACTGGTGGAGGCGGGGCTGGGGCTTGGTTTCGGGCAGGTCTGTGTCGCCGAGCGAATGCCCGATTTGGCGCGAATCGAGCTTCCGGTCGAGATCCCGAACCTGCCGGTCTGGCTCGCCGCACCCGAAGCGATCCGCCATGTGCCACGCATCGCGCGGGTCTGGGACATGCTGGCCGACGGGCTGACCCCCTTGATGGCTTGAACCCGGCGTCGGCGCGGGCTAGGGCGTCCGGCGACGTGGACGACAGATCGAGGATGCCGACATGACCAGCCCAACCCTTCTCATCCTGCCCGGTGACGGCATCGGCCCCGAGGTCATGGCCGAAGTGCGCAAGGTGATCGACTGGTTCGGTGCGAACGGCATGCCCTTCGAGGTCAGCGAAGATCTCGTTGGTGGTTCGGCCTACGATGCCCACGGCACGCCGCTGCATGATGACACCATGGCCAGGGCACAAGAGGTCGACGCAGTCCTGCTGGGCGCCGTGGGCGGCCCGAAATATGACGATCTGGATTTCTCGGCAAAGCCCGAACGCGGACTGCTGCGCCTGCGCAAGGAGATGGACCTTTTCTCCAACTTGCGGCCTGCCCAGTGTTTTGACGCGCTCGCCGATTTCTCGTCGCTGAAGAAGGACGTTGTTGCAGGACTCGATATCATGATCGTGCGCGAATTGACGTCTGGCGTCTATTTCGGAGAGCCGCGCGGGATATTCGAGGAAGGCAACGAACGCGTGGGCATCA
>CAYMMT010000056.1:13489-16240 GCA_964391555.1 uncultured Rhodobacterales bacterium | reverse complement strand
TGGGCCGCGATCAGCCCGTGGAATTTTCCACTGGCCATCTTCACCGGGCAGGTCGCGGCGGCGCTCGCGGCTGGCAACGGTGTGGTTGCCAAGCCGGCCCCGCAAACGCCGCTCATCGCAGCGTTCGCCGTTGAAATGTTGCACAACGCCGGCGTGCCTCGAACCGCATTGGCGCTGGTTCCAGGCGGGGCGGAGGTCGGTGCCGCATTGACCGCCCGGCCGGACCTCTGCGGCGTCGTTTTCACGGGGTCCACCGCGACGGCGAAAGCGATCCGTCAAAGCCTTGCCGATCACGCCGCGCCGGGCACGCCGCTCATTGCGGAAACAGGTGGTCTGAATGCCATGATCGTCGACTCGACCGCGCTGCCGGAACATGCCGTGCGGGACATCGTGGCCTCCGCCTTCCAATCCGCCGGTCAACGCTGTTCGGCCCTGCGCTGCCTCTATGTCCAAGAGGACATCGCGGACCGGCTGACCAACATGCTCAGCGGCGCGATGGACGAATTGCAGATCGGCGATCCGTGGCATCTGTCCACCGACATCGGCCCCGTCATCGACGGCGCCGCCCGCGACACGATTGCCGCGCACATCGACACGGCGCGCGCCAAAGGCCGCGTCCTGCACGAGTTGACACCTCCGATGCAAGGCACCTTCATCGCACCAACGCTGATCGCCGTTGACGGAATTGCGGATCTCGAGCGCGAGGTCTTCGGACCCGTCCTGCACATCGCCACCTACAAGGCGGACGAGATCGACGAGGTTATCGCCGCGATCAACGCCACCGGGTATGGCCTGACCTTCGGTCTCCACACCCGGATCGACGACCGGGTGCAGCACGTCCTCGACCGCGTTCATGCCGGCAATACCTACGTGAACAGAAACCAGATCGGTGCCGTCGTCGGCAGCCAACCCTTTGGTGGCGAGGGGCTTTCCGGGACCGGGCCAAAGGCGGGCGGGCCGCATTACCTGCCGCGATTTTCCAAGGTGGCAGCCGCGCCGCGAGGGACCCAGTGGCCCCACGACGCCGACACCCAAGCGCTGTCGCGAAGGCTTGCAAACGCGAGGACCGGGGCCCCTTTGCCCCCGCCGGTGGACCTCCCCGGTCCCACGGGTGAAGCAAACCGGCTCAGCATGTCGCCCCGAGGACCGGTGCTGTGCCTCGGCCCGTCGGACGCCACCGCGCAGGCCCAGGTGAAATCCGTCGAAAACCATGGTGGCCTGGCCGTGGCGTCGGATGGGCACCTCGACCCCTCGGCGCTCGAGACACTCGGGCCACTCTCCGCCGTGCTCTGGTGGGGCGATGACCACGCGGGCAAAGCCTATGAGCAGGCGCTGTCGCGCCGGGCCGGTGCCATCGTGCCCTTGATCACCGCCAAGCCGGACGCGGCTCATGTGCTTCACGAGCGCCACGTCTGCATTGACACGACCGCTGCGGGCGGAAATGCAACGCTTCTTGCGGAGGCGGCGCAGAGCGGCGCTTGACCTCTCCCGGCAGCGGGTCATTGTCGGCGCATGCTGTTCCCGATCCGAGATCACAATCCATCGCGCCGCGCGCCCTACGTGGTGTTCGCTCTCTTGGCGATAAACATCCTCGTCTATCTCTACGACGTCGCAGTGGTTCAGCCTCAGGGTCTGCTGAACTGGTTTTACACCGAATATGCGATGGTCCCGATCTTCATCAGCTCCGGCGAGGGCTACCAGGGCCTCTTCACCTACATGTTCCTGCATGCTGGCTTCCTTCATCTGGCTGGCAACATGCTGTTCTTGTGGATCTATGGCGACAACATGGAGGACGAGATGGGGCATCTCCCGTTTCTGGCCTTCTACCTCGCCAGCGGGTTGGGCGCGGCATTGGCCCAATATGCGGCCGAACCGTACAGCAACGTGCCCATGGTCGGGGCCTCTGGGGCGATTGCAGGGGTCATGGGCGGATATCTCCTGATGTTTCCCAAGGCCCGGATCGACATCCTGTTCTTCCTCGTCATCTTCTTCCGGATCTTCCCGATCCCGGCATGGATCGTGCTGGGTCTCTGGCTGGGAATGCAGATTGTGGGCGGGTTTTCGACACCTTTGGACGGCGGCGGCGTGGCCTACTGGGCGCATCTTGGCGGATTTATCGTCGGCGTGCTCCTGACCCTTGTGCTGTGGCTGCGCCGGGGCGGAATGGCCTACTGGGATCGCAACCACGGCCACGCGCCCCATCCCGAGACACACTACGTGCTGAACGACAGCCGCATCCCCACAGTCCGCCGCAGGAGGTAACCCATGCCCAGACCCGTGATCGACGCCGTTGCCGTCAGCACCAGCAACATGCAGCGAACGCTGGCCTTTTACCGGTGTCTGGGCTTCGCCTTTCCCGATGTTGGCGACAGCGACGACCATATCGAGGCCGAGACCGCGCCCGGCGGGGTCAGGTTGATGATCGACACGGCGGAATTGATGACGAAACTGACCGGCGCGGCGCCACGCCCGTCGAACCACTCCGTCTTTGCGCTCCTGTTCGAGTCACCGGCCAAGGTGGACGCTGCGGCCAAGGCTGTTGCGGATGCGGGGTTCACCGTGTCGACCGCCCCCTGGGACGCCTTTTGGGGGCAGCGTTACGCGACCGTGGCCGATCCGGACGGCTATCGCGTGGACCTGTTTGCGCCGCTGTAACGCCAGAGCGGCCTAGCCGCCGTACTTTTTGAGGAACTCCACCGCGTCGAGCGCCCGGAAATCTTCGAGCGCGGCGCGCAGTCGGGCGTGGTCCCA
>CAYMMT010000056.1:11263-13389 GCA_964391555.1 uncultured Rhodobacterales bacterium | reverse complement strand
GCATCCGCCCAATAATCGTTCGACCGATACAGAAAGTGGTGCAGCGCCGCGGTATTCAGAGGGTGATCCGTCGCCCCGATCCGCACGTTCGACGCGATGTTTGAAAATTTGCCGATGGTGGCATTGGCAATGTCGCAGCGCTCCGTGCAGTAGGAATAATCTCCGATCTCGGAATTGAAGACTCCGCTCTCCCGGCCGATTTCGACGTAGCGCCCCAATGTGCTCGCCTCGATCTGTGCACTGGGGTGAACCAGGGGTGCGGGTGTTTCGAATTTGGGCATCTTGGCGCTTTCGGTTGCCGGGGGAGTATTGGGCTCCTTCGGACACCGCATCAAGCGTCGTGTTCCTGATCCGGGGTCCGCTTTGCCAAGGCACGCATGGTCATCGGAGCGCGGAAGCACTTTCAAGCATAGGTTGAATCAAATTTCGACAAATAATTGCGTAATTTCAGGGACATAAACTCTCGCCATCTGGCCAGACCGAAAAAGCCAAAGACTCCTCCATTGCCCGCGCTAAGGTACCGGCGGGGAGAATCACTTGGGACTGGGGACAATCTCTATGGTGGATATGTCGAACCTCGACACGAACCCGGCGGCAACCGTCAATTCCGTTGCGCCCGAGGACGTGCCGCATTTCCTGCGGACGACCATTCGCGAAAAGAAACTCACCAAAATCGTGACGGCACTGAACCGAGAGGTGCTCTGCGGCGACCCCGCACGCAGTGACGCGGCTCAGACCGCGCTGAAACGGATCGGTTTCGTCTGACACGCCTTCTGATTCCCAGCCCGACCGGGGAAGATCTGCGCCTGTCGCAGATGTGCCCGTTCATCTGCACGACTGATCACGAAGAAATTCGCTACCCGCCAAGGCTGGAAATGAGTTGCCGAGATGGCACTCCGGTCACCGGCAGTCCGCGGGAGGCCTGATAGGCCCTGATCGCGCTTTCCGTCCCGGGCCCCACGACACCATCAACCCCGTTTGTGTCAAATCCGAGCGCGGTCAGCCGCGTCTGCAGCCTTTTGCGATCCTCTTGAGTCAACCCATTGGCATCAGGCGGGAAGGCCGTGAGGATCGGGCCGCCCCCGGCGATCCGGTCGCTCAGGTGTCCGACCCCGAGAGCATAGCTTTCCGCGTTGTTGTACCGAAGGATCGTGCCGAAATTCCGCCAGACAACGAAGGCCGGACCGCCGCTGCCCGCAGGCCTCAGCACCGACGCGGCGCCGTGATCGGGCAATCTCCCGCCCCGCGCCGGTCGGATGCCGGCCGCGGACAGCGCAGATGACGACACGGTGCTGCCGCGCCCAAACGGCCCGTCATAGCTGCCCAATGTCACTTCGGTCCCCCAGGGCCGCCCGGCTCGCCAGCCGAACCGGCTCAGATAGGCCGCGGCAGAGGCCAGCGCGTCCGTCGGATCATCCGCCCAGATGTCGCGCCGACCGTCCCCGGCAAAATCCACCGCATATTCGAGATAGGATGTCGGGATGAACTGCGTGTGTCCCATCGCGCCGGCCCAACTTCCGGTCAGCCGCGACAGCGGCACATCACCGGCCTGCAGGATACGGAGGGCCGCGACGAGCTGCCGTTCAAAGAAAACTCCGCGCCGCCCGTCAAAGGCCAGCGTCGCCAGTGCCGAGACCACCGGAACGGCGCCCCGCCGCTCGCCATACATGCTCTCCAGACCCCAGATCGCGGTCACCACCTCGGGCTGGACACCAAATCGGGCCGCAATCGCCTCCAGCGTATTCCGGTGCCGCGCAAGCGCCGCGCGCCCTTTGGTCACTCGCTCGTCCGAAGCCGCGATCGCGAGGTAGTCCTCAACCGAGCGGCGAAATTCGGTCTGGTTGCGGTCCCGTTCGACAACTTTGGGGATATAGCCGGCCCGCGCCAGTGCAGGCTCCAGAACAGGGCCGGAAATCCCTGCCGCCCTTGCGCGCGCGGCGAAGCCCGACAGCCAGACGTCAAATGCCGCATTGGGGGCGCTCGGCCAGTCCTCCGCCGAACGCGCCGGCGCGGACGGGGGGATACCGGCCACCGGGCCACAGGCAGCCAAGGCGGCCATACTGGTCAACAAATACCGGCGGGTGGGCATTCTACGGCTCCGCTCTGCTCTCCGTACAGGATGACGC
>CAYMMT010000056.1:0-11163 GCA_964391555.1 uncultured Rhodobacterales bacterium | reverse complement strand
CCGAAGTTCAGGCGTCGCTCAGCGCGACGGTGCCCTACCCTGCGCGCCTGGGCGAGCCGGAGGAATTTGCAAAGACCGTGCGTTTCTGTGTGGAGAACGGATACCTCAACGGCTCTGTCATCCGGCTTGACGGTGCGTTGCGGATGGCACCGCGGTAGAGACGGAAACGCCGAGGCCGCGTCGTTCCAAAAAGAGGACACCTCTCGCATCGTGGGGGCATTCTGCCGCAGGAGCCCCAAAGCATGGCTGCACCCTATACATCCGAACGCGCGAAATGATATTTCGCCCAAAGATAATCAGTGTCTGACCGCTGCCCGGGGGAGAGGAGACTTCGGGACGCTGCACACCAGCAAGGTCACGACCCGACCAAGAGGGGGAGCCATGCCCGAAACCACCGCCACGTATGCGCCGTCACCGGAGTTTGCCGCCACAGCCCACGCGGATGCGGCCACCTACACTGCAATGTACGACGCCTCCATCGCCGATCCCGAGGCTTTCTGGGCCGAGCACGGGAAACGAATTGACTGGGTCAAACCTTTCACCAAGGTCAAGAACACCAGCTTCGAGTTCGGCAACGTCGACATCAAGTGGTTCGAGGACGGCACCCTGAACGTCGCCGCCAATTGTATCGACCGGCACCTTGCGACGCGGTCAGGCCAGACCGCCATCATCTGGGAGCCCGACGACCCGACCGAGCCGGCTCAGCACATCACCTATCTCGAGCTTTTCGAGCACGTGAACCGAATGGCCAACGTCCTCAAGGACCTCGGCATCGGAAAGGGCGACCGCGTCGTGCTCTACATGCCGATGGTTCCCGAAGCGGCCTACGCAATGCTGGCCTGTGCCCGGATCGGTGCCATTCATTCGATCGTGTTTGCGGGCTTTTCCCCGGATGCTCTGGGCGCGCGGATCAACGGCTGCGATGCCAAGGTCGTCATTACCGCGGACGAGGCCCCGAGGGGCGGGCGCAAGACGCCGCTCAAGTCGAACACCGATGCCGCGCTTCTGCACGTGGCACATGACTGCAAGGTGTTGGTTGTCAAGCGGACCGGTGGCCAGACGACATGGATCGACGGCCGTGACTTCGACTACAACGCGCTGGCCGAAGGCGCCTCCGACTATTGCACGCCCACGGAGATGAGCGCCGAGGACCCGCTTTTCATCCTCTACACCTCCGGCTCCACGGGCATGCCGAAGGGGGTCGTTCATACCTCTGGCGGGTATCTCGTCTACGCCTCCATGACCCACCAGTACACGTTCGATTACCACGACGGGGACATCTTCTGGTGCACCGCGGATGTGGGCTGGGTGACGGGCCACAGCTATATCGTCTATGGCCCCCTCGCCAATGGCGCGACGACGCTGATGTTCGAGGGGGTGCCGACCTACCCGGACGCGGGCCGGTTCTGGGCCGTGTGCGAAAAGCACAAGGTCAACCAGTTCTACACCGCGCCGACGGCAATCCGGGCCCTCATGGGACAGGGCGATGAGTTCGTCGAGCGATACGACCTGTCGGACCTCAAGATCCTCGGGACGGTCGGGGAGCCCATCAACCCGGAAGCCTGGAACTGGTACAATGACGTGGTCGGCAAGGGGAAATGTCCCATCGTCGACACGTGGTGGCAGACCGAAACCGGCGGCCACATGATGACCCCCCTGACCGGCGCGCACGCAACCAAACGCGGCAGCGCGATGAAGCCGTTCTTCGGCGTGAAACCCGTTGTGCTCGACCCTCAGTCCGGGACCGTGGTCGCGGGCAATGGCGTGGAAGGCGTCCTGTGTATCGCCGACAGCTGGCCCAGCCAGATGCGGACGGTCTGGGGTGATCACGAGCGCTTCATGAAGACCTACTTCAGCGACTACAAGGGCTACTACTTTGCCGGTGACGGCTGCCGTCGTGACGCCGACGGCGACTACTGGATCACCGGTCGGGTGGATGACGTGATCAACGTCTCGGGCCACCGGATGGGAACCGCCGAGGTGGAAAGCGCGCTGGTCGCGCATGCCAAGGTCGCCGAGGCCGCGGTGGTCGGGTATCCCCACGATATCAAGGGCCAGGGCATCTATGCCTATGTGACGTTGATGAACGGCCAGGAGCCGTCCGAGGAGTTGCGCAAGGAGCTGTCGGACTGGGTCCGCTCGGAGATCGGGCCAATTGCAAAACCGGATCTCATCCAGTGGGCCCCGGGTCTGCCCAAGACCCGCTCCGGCAAGATCATGCGCCGCATCCTGCGCAAGATCGCGGAGAACGACTACGGCTCGCTTGGGGATACGTCGACCCTGGCCGAGCCCGCGGTTGTCGATGAGTTGATCGAGAACCGCATGAACCGGTCGAAGTAGACCCCGGAGTGCGCCGCATCCCGGCGCCCCGAATGGTCTGGGGGGAGCAGTCCCCCCAGTTCCCGGGATGATCTTGAACCAACGAAGGCGAGAAGCGGCGGCGCGCTGTCACCCGGGATCCACTAAACCCGGCGGGCGCCCTCTGCCAGCGCGGCCAACTTGGCATAGGCGATGTCTGGATCGACCGCCCCGAAGCCTGCAAAGGTCCCGAACCCGCAATCCGAGCCGGCGATGACGCGATCCGCCCCCACGATATCGACGAAACGGGCGATGCGCTCCGCGACAAGGTCGGGGTGTTCGACGAAGTTCGTCGTCGTATCCACCACTCCGGGGACCAGCACCTTGTCGTCGGGAATGTCCGCCTTGCGGTCCCGAAACACGGCCCACTCATGGCCGTGGCGGGGGTTGGACGTCTCAAACAGGACATAGCGGGACTTCGTGGCCATCAGGGTATCGAACATCTTCGACATCGGGATGTCACAGACATGGGGACCCTCGTAGTTGCCCCAGCAAATATGAACCCGCACCTTTTCGGCGGGCACATCCGCAAGTGCGTGGTTCAACGCCTCCACATGGGACGCGGCAACCTTCAGGAATTCCTCGTCGGACAGGTCGGCGAAGAGCATATGTCGACTGAGGGCGAGGTCCGGGCAGTCGAGCTGCAAATCGAGTCCGGAGGCCACGATGGTCTCGTACTCCTCCTTCATCGCATCGGCCAGCGCGGCCAGGTAGGCGTCCCGCGTCGGATAGAAATCATTCTGCAAAAACAGCGAAATAACCCCGGGCGACGCGGCATTCATGAAGCCCCGTTCGACGCCGTGTTCCGCCATGGCCGCCGTCAGGTTCGAAATGTCCTTCCGCAGCTCACCCTGCCCTTTTGACCTCACCTCGCCGACGCACATCGGCCGCGCATATTGCGGGGTCCCGCCGTCGTTGGCCAGCCGCTGGAGAAAACTCGGGAACATCTTGAGGTCGGCGGGCGCGTTACGCGGGCTATCGCCGTCGAAGCCGGTGTAGCGGTCCTTGACGTAGGTGGCGTAGCTTATCTTCGAGGTCTCGCCATCCGAGACGATGTCGATGCCGGCCTGCTGCTGCTTCCGAACCGTCTCCGAGACCGCGGCGGTCATGCAGGCGTCGAATTCGGCTTCGACGTAGTCCTTGCCGTGTTCCCTGGCAAAGATGAAATCCACGACCTCCTGGGTTCGGGGCAAGGACCCTACGTGCGTTGTCTTGATCGTCATGCTACCTCCCGCTCTGGGCATGTTGGATTGGCTGTCAACGGTCGATGACGACGCCGGTTCGCAGGCGCCGGGCAGTGAATATGCGCGGCGACCCCACACATCCGTCGCAGCGAGCCAGCCGGGTCAATCAAGGGCAACATCGCTGACCGGTCTCCCGCTCTCCACGCTGATCCACCCAATGTCGCGCCGGATCATCTCCGTGCCAAGGCCCTCTTGCCATCCAGGGACGCTCAGCCCGTCCATGTCGGTCCGGCTGGATCGTCCGTCGCGACGATGTGGTAGAGGGCGGCCTCGCCGGTCATGGAGGGCACCGCGGCGTGTGCGAGGTTTTCGGGGATGGACATGGTGTCGCCCGGAGCGAGGATATCCGCGCCCCCGTCCCAGGTGACGCGCCAATGGCCCTTGACCGGCATCAGGACCGAGGGCCGGTCGTGCTTGTGCGGCGTGGCGCTCGCCGAAGCCCGGGTGATGAAGTCGACCTCAAATCCCGGTTTGTCCCTGAGCATGCCTGTCTCGCCGATGACCTTGACGGGCGTGCGGTCGGCCAGCGCGACCATGTCCCAGTACCGGGCAACGTGATTGGGCAGGACCTCGGCCGTGGTCGGTTCGCCGCGTTTGGCGAGTTCATTGTCGCCCATTACGGGCATGGGTTTGACACCTTCTGGCAGGGTCTCGCCCTTCTTGGTGTCGTAAAGCTTGCCAGTTTCCGCGAGGATCAACCCATGGGCCTGAGCCTCTTCAATGACTTGTGGCGCCCAGTTCACGCCGCCACCAGCGTCGTCCCCTCCGAGGATGGCCATGATCATCCCGTAATCGGTTCCGATGTTTTCGAACCCGCGGAAGACGCCGGTGGGGATGTTGAAAATGTCGCCCTTTTCAAGCGTCACCTCGCCGGCGTCCCCCCAGCGCCCCCAGAAGAACCGCCAGCGTCCGGAGAGGACGAAAAACACCTCCGCGGTATTGTGATCGTGCAGCGAATTGCGGCACTTCGGCGGCTGGCCCGCGGCGCCGATATTGAAGCCATGGGGGATGGAAATGTGCACGTGCTGGTCGGGGCTTTCCGACACGCCGCCGCCGATGATGGTGAAGTTCTCCTTCTGGTTTGAGCCCGGTGTGTGGGCGTCGATGAAGGCGGTCTTGCAGGGCACCAGCTCGCCATAGCGAACAATTCGGTGGGCCATGTCTTGCGGCGTCATAGGTCTTTCCTTTCGCGGGTGGCTCCATGGTCGTGGACGAGCGCCTCGGGAGGCGGTCGTCCCGACCGATGAGCCCTAGCTGTCGTGCAACAGGATTTGTTTCCAGACAGCGGTTTCATCAAACAGCGTATATTCGCGGCGCAGACCCCATGGCCCGAATTCGGCATGGGTCACGCCGAGCACATAGACCATGGCGCCGGTCGGCGCGCCGAAGGCGCCCCAGCCGGCGTGTCTGCCCCAGAGCGACCAGCGCACGGCAGCGCGCGGCGCCATCATGTCATCCTCTCGTCCGATCTGGTGGTGGATGGTGAACTCCGCCTTGGGGAAACTGGCCCTGAGACCCATCCAGAACCGATCCGCCGCCTCGCGCCCATGGGCGGTAACGGCACCGGGGTATTCCAGATGGCAGGCCCGGTCGTAGGTGTCCCCAACCGCGGACATTTCGGCCGACATCAGACGGGTCAGGAGATCGGCCAGCCGCGCGCCATGGGCATTGTCGTTCCCGGTCCCCTTGTAGGGACCGGGCAGGTCCGTTTCGGGCGTGAGCGGCTTCACGCAGGCCTCCGGCCCGCCTTCGCGGGTGATGAGATCGGCGGCATACTCCTTCGGCTCCCATCCCAACTGACGAACGATCGCGCCCTGGTCCCGGATCAGCCATTCGTCATCGATGGTGTTCGCCCGGGCGTGGCAATCGGCGAGGATGCGGTATTGCAGCCGCTTGCCCGTGGCGCGGCCGTAGACGCCGTCACCGGTGTGCGTGGCGGTCGAAATGATGCGATGGGACGACAGCATGCCGTCCTCGGGCGTGCCGGACCAGATCACGTCCTCGCCCAAGAGCTGGCGATCCGGGAATTCGGCGAGCGTTGCCATGGTTGCACCGATCACGTCGGCATTGCCCACCACGACAGAGGCCGGAGAGCGGACGACAATGTCGTCCGAGTAGTATTCATGCAGCGTGTGGATGCCGCGATCCTCCCAGATCTCCTTGGTGATGCCGATGATGTAGTCGGGGAAATCGTGGAATTTGGGGTCAAAGCCCTGCATGGGGATAGCCTTTTGGTATGCGTGCGGACTGGCGCAGGATGAGAGGTGCGGGCAAGAGCGCCCGGCGCGGTGTCGATGAGATGCCGTCGATCTGGTCGAGGAGAATATCCACCGTGGCGTCGACCATCGCCATCGCGTCCTGACGAATTGTTGTCAGACCATAGGCAGGCCACGCGGCGATGGGGACGTCATCATATCCGATGACGCTCACGTCGCCGGGGACAGAGAGACCCATTTCCGATCGCAGCACGTCCATGACCGCGAAGGCCATGTGATCATTGGCGACAAAAACTGCATCCGGGTGATCGGGGCGCGAGAACATGGCGCGGGCGGCAGACTGGGCCTCATCCTGCCGGAAGTTGCCGACCTCGCGGGCATACAGGGTCAGGCCCGCCGCACAAAGGCCCGCGCGGAATCCCGCCTCCCGGTCCCGTTGGGTGGACGCGCCTTCCCATCCCGCGACATAGCCGATGCGTTCATGACCTCCGGCCACCAGAAATTCTGCCGCCGCACGCCCTCCCGCCACGTTGTCGGAGGCGACCGCCGACAACGCGGTGTCGTCCTGCGTCCGGTTGAACAGGACCACGGGCACCCCGGCGGCCCGGCAGCGTTCCGTAAGGTTGGAGGACAATGCGACCGAGGCCGCAACGATACCATCCACCTGATAGTCGAGGATTTCATCGACCACGTCCTCGAGATTTCCAGCCGACTGCGAGGCCATGAAGACCAGCACGTGATACCCGCGCGCCTGCAATGCGTTGGAGAGCTTTTCCAGCGCCTCGGGGTAGAAGTAATTCTCCAGATAGGCGACGACGAGGCCGATGATCCGGCTCTTGCCCGAGACCATGGCGCGCGCCAGCACGTTGGGACGATAGCCCAGCTCGGCAGCGGCTTTCCTGACCTTTTCCACGGTTTTCGCCGAGGCCGAGGCCCCGGGCGTGAAAACCCGGCTGACGGCCGACTGGCTCACCCCCGCGAGGGCGGCCACTTCGGCGGATGTCACCTTGGTCTGGGTCATTCCGCTGTCCAGCCTCCGTCAACGAGGATCGACGTGCCGGTCACCAGTGCCGAGGCATCGGAGGCGAGGAACACGACGGCCCCCATGATGTCCTCGACCTCACCCGCGCGGCCCAGCTTGATCTTGCTTTCGATCCACGCTCGGCGCTCGGGGTTCTCGAAAGTCGAACGGGTGAGGTCTGTCAGGATGAAGGTCGGGCAGATCGTGTTGACGCGGACCTTGTGGGGGCCGAACTCGATCGCCATCGCCTTGGTAAAGCCCTCGACGGCGTGTTTTGTCGCGCAATAGACAGCCCGGTCGATGCCGCCGACATGGGCCATCTGGGAGGAGATGTTGATCAGGCTGCCGGGCATTCCGGCGGCGATCTGGCCCCTGGCCACGGCGCGGGTGAGGAAATAGGCGGCCCGGACGTTCAGGTCGGTCACGGCATCGTAGTCGCCGAGGGTGGTTTCCAGCGCCGGACCGTGGCGCGCAAGTCCCGCCGAATTGACCATGATATCAAACGGTCCCAGATCGGCGACGGCGGCCCCGGTCGCGTCTGTATCCGTGATGTCGAGCGCCTTGGTGCGCGCCTGCCACCCCTGCCCCGCCATGGCCTCGGCAATCTCCTTGAGCGCCTCAGCCCGGCGCGCGACAAGCGTCACCTCCGCCCCGGCACCCGCCAGTGCCGAGGCGCAGGCCAGCCCGATGCCCGAGGACGCCCCTGCGATCAAAGCCCGGCGCCCGTCAAGGCGGAAGGAGGGTGTCTGTGGCAAGTCCATCAGGCGTCCCCCACGGGGTAGGATATCCGGCCGGGAACGCGCACCTTGTTGAACTCGCGCATCCGGGCGAGCACGTCGACACCGAGCTGGCGGTAGGCGTCGAGCATGTCGACCATGACCCAGTTTTCCCGGATCCGGCCATTCTCCATCCGCCAGAAGTCCAGCGATTTCATCGTGATGCGTTGACCGGACGGGGCGATCCCCAGCCAGCCGTCATGTGTCACCGTCTGGATCATGTTGGGCCAACCGGTGACCGCCGCATAATCGCCGTCGCCGAAGAAGTGGTAGGTGATCTCGTCCACATATTGCCCCCGGTCGGGCATGCCGTTCAGGAACGGGATCTGGTGCCAGTTGCGGAACCCCGCGATGCCCCGGCCCGTGCCTATCCCCGCGGGGCCATACCAGTTCATCCGCTCATGCCAGAAGCGCGGCATCTCCATCACCTCCGGCCCGCCCTGGGTGGGGTGGCGTTTCATGTGATCGAGCATGTCGACGATCCGCTGCTGAGACGCGCGGGATCTGACCTCGTCCCATGGTCCCGGCACATGGCCGTCGAGCGTGGCGGGCCCCGGAATACAGAACTCGAGCCCCAGCGACGGCGACATCGGCCAGGCCCCCGCCTGCATCATGACCTCGGGGATGTCCCAGAGGGTCTGGATCTCCACGACCTTGCCGTCAACGAAGCGATAGAACTCGTGGAACCGCATGTGGGTCAGGTGACCTGTCGGCGGAATGTCGAGCCACGGCCCGACGAAGGTGCCGAAATAGTGCCCTCCGCAACCGACCCAGTCATTGCCATGCTCGTCGGGGCCGGCCATGACGATCCAGTCGCGGCGGTCGAGGTCAGGCATGGCGTCCAGAAGCGGCGCATAACACGTGTCGTAGAATTCGCTTGGCCCCGTGCTGTCGTCCAGCGGGCACGGCATATGGACCACGGCATCCGGCGCGATGACGGCTTTCAGCGCGGCCCGAACGCCCGCTTCGTCAAAGTCCACCATGGCGGCGCGGAGCGGCGCGAGGGTCGCCTTGTTTTCTGTGTGGATGCAACTCATGCGGGCGCTCCGGCCATGTGGCGAACGCGGGCCATCAGATCCACGCCGAATTGTTGGAAGAGATTGATCATGTCGACGAAGACCCAGTTCTCGGTGAATTTGCCATTTTCGTAGCGCCAGAAGTCGATGCCGTTGACGCCCGCCCGTCGGCCGCTCGGAGCGTGTCCAAGGTAGGGCCCGGTATGGGTCAGGTAGACGCCCGGCAGGCTGGAGGCCCCGACGAAATCGCCTTCGGCCAGAAGGTTGGTCAGGTCTTCGACCTTGCGGTCGGGAAAGGCGGTGAGCCACGGTCCCTGATGCAGGTCCTGGAACTCGCGGAAGGACAGGCAGGCGCCAATGCCACCGGGGCCGTACCATTTGAGGTTCTCGTGGAAGTAGTCGGCCATGCCCATGGACGTCAGGTCCGCCTCGTCGAAGGCGTTGAGCCCGCCAAAAATGAACCGGCGCGCGTACTCCATAAGTTCGGTGTTGTCGCCCTGATCCTCCCACAGGTCACCACGGATGCCGGTAGGCCCGGGGTAGACGAAGGGGGCGCCGCGTGGGGCTGGCAGGGGCGACAGGCCGATCTGCTCGAGCCAGTCGATCAAATCGATGAGGACCTCGATCGTGACAATCTGGCCGTTTTCGTCGAATTCCAGAAACTCGCCCCAGCGCAGGCGCACAGGCTGGTTCCGCGCCGGGATGCCCCAGAGGTCCTGAACCTGCGTCCCGGTCAGGTAGCCGGTGCCGCCGACCCAGTGCTTTCCGTCGCTGCCGCCGTCGACCCGCCCATTCGAGGCGCCGCCCATGGCGATGTGGATGTCACGGCGCAGATCGGGAAACGCGTTTCGCAGTGGCCTGAGGTATTGGTCCACGATGGCGGCCGGACTGGTCGTGTCCGACAACGGCGCAAACCCCCTCCAACACACCTCCTCCGACAGATGCTCCTCCGACATGGAGAGCATACCCGAAAGTGGCGTGTCGTCAGCGGCCGCCCACCATGACCGGGCAGCAGCTTTGTTGCGCTGGTTGGCTTCGCTCATTCGGCGGCGGTCCCGTAAGGCACGTTTCGACCGCCATAGCGCCGGACGCGGATGTTGCACTGCTCGGCATGACCAACGAAACCTTCGAGCATGCAGAGCCGCGAGCCGTATTCCCCCACCAGCGCTGCGGCCTCGTCCGTCAGCACCTTCTGATAGCTGTGGGTTTTCAGGAACTTGCCGACCCAAAGACCACCGGTATAGCGCCCCGCTTTCTTCGTCGGCAGGGTGTGGTTCGTGCCGATCACCTTGTCGCCATTGGCCACATTGGTGCGCGGCCCGAGGAACAGCGCGCCGTAGGAATGCATGTTCTCAAGGTACCAGTCGTCCCGGTCGGTCATGATCTGCACGTGCTCGTAGGCCATGTCATTGGCGACCCGCAGCATTTCTTCGTGCGTGTCACAGACGATCATGTCGCCATAGTCGCGCCAGCTGGCCTCGGCGGTTTCACGTGTCGGGAGGATGTCGAGGATCCGCTCGATTTCGGCCAGGGTTTCGTCCGCCAGCTTGCGGGAGTTGGTGATCATGCACGCGGGCGAGTTGTAGCCATGCTCGGCCTGACCAAGGAGGTCGGTGGCGCAGAGTTCGGCGTCCACGGTTTCATCCGCGATCACCATGGTTTCGGTCGGGCCGGCGAAAAGGTCGATGCCGACGCGCCCGTAGAGCTGGCGCTTGGCCTCGGCCACGAAAGCGTTGCCCGGGCCAACCAGCATGTGGACGGGCTCGATGGTCCCGGTTCCGATGGCCATGGCCCCGACAGCCTGGATACCGCCGAGCACGTAGATTTCGTGCGCCCCGCCGAGGTGCATGGCGGCGACGATGGCCGGGTGCGGTTCGCCGTTCACGGGCGGTGCCGAGGACACAATGCGCGGCACACCCGCGACGGAGGCCGTGAGCACCGACATGTGCGCGGACGCCACCATCGGAAACTTGCCGCCGGGGACATAGCAGCCCACCGATTGGACGGGAATGTTCTTGTGACCAAGGATCACGCCGGGCAGCGTTTCCACTTCGACATCCGTCATCGAGGCGCGCTGCGCCTCGGCAAAGCGGCGGACCTGGGCCTGGGCGAACTTGATGTCCTCCATGTCGCGGGTCGAGACCTTCTGCATCGCCGCCTCGATCTCGGAGGCGGTCAGCAGGAAGGACGGACGCGTGAAGCCGTCAAACTTCTGGCTGAGATCGGCAATGGCGGCGTCGCCACGGGTTTCGATATCTTTGAGCGTGCTCTCGACAACGGCACGGACCTTGGCGTCGTCCTCGGCCTTCTCGGCCTCGGGTTTCGACTTCTTCAGGTGCTCGATCGGCATTGGTTTCCTCCAACCCGGAGCTCATCCGGGGCCTCCATCATTGACGTCCCGGGATCAGGCCCGGGGCGCGGTGTCCTCGGTCACGGGCCGAGGCGCGATCGCCTCGCCCCGGTCAAATCTCTCCCAGCCCTCGCCATCAAAGACGTCGCGGCCGAGTTGGGCCAGAACATGGGGGCAGTCGA
>CAYMMT010000055.1:0-16553 GCA_964391555.1 uncultured Rhodobacterales bacterium | reverse complement strand
TGCCCCTGTCCGGTCTCGATGACGCCCTGACGGCAATCGAAACGGCGGCCTTTCTCGGCACGGCGCGCGCCCCGACCGAACCGCTCCTGCTGCCCGGCGCGACCGGTCCGGCGACGACGCTGACCGAGGCGGGCGCGAAGGCGGAACTCGCCGCGGCCGGTGTCCGCGTCCCATCCGCACAACCGGCCCCAACCGTCGAGGACGCCGTCGCGGCGGCGCGTTCCCTCGGCTTCCCCGTGGTCCTGAAGGGTGAAGGCCTCGCCCACAAGACCGAGGCGGGGGCGGTTGCTCTGAACCTGCCGGACGCCGGGGCGGTTCATGCGGCGGCCTCGGCCATGTCCGCGCCCTCCTTCCTGGTCGAGGAGATGGTGACGGGCATGACCGCCGAACTCCTGATCGGCGTCGTCGCCGACCCGGCCCACGGCTACGTCCTGACCCTCGCAGCCGGCGGAACCCTCACGGAACTGGTGGACGACAGCACCTCGCTGCTGATCCCGGCCTCCCGCGACGACCTGCGCCGCGCGCTGGACGGGTTGCGCATCGCGCCCCTGCTGTCGGGATTCCGGGGCGCACCAGCGGCGGATATCGACGCAATCCTCGACACGGTGGTGGCGGTGCAGTCCTATGTGGCAAAGGCGCGCCCGCAGGAGGTCGAAATCAACCCGCTGCTCTGCGGCCCCACCGGCGCCGTGGCCGCGGATGTGCTGATTCGAATCGGAGAGTGACATGACCGAACCCCCCATCAGGACCCACCGCCGCGGCCATGTGCTGGAGGTGACACTGGACCGGCCCAAGGCCAACGCGATCGACCTCGCCACCAGCCGGATCATGGGCGAGGTGTTCACCGGGTTCCGCGATGACCCCGACCTGCGCGTGGCCATCGTCACCGCCGCGGGAGAGAAGTTCTTCTGCCCCGGCTGGGACCTGAAGGCCGCCGCCGATGGCGACGCGGTCGACGGCGACTACGGTGTCGGCGGCTTCGGCGGCCTGCAGGAATTGCGCGGGCTCAACAAGCCGGTGATCGCCGCGGTCAACGGCATCTGCTGCGGTGGCGGCCTCGAACTCGCCCTGTCGGCGGACCTGATCCTCGCCGCCGACCACGCCACCTTCGCCCTGCCGGAAATCCGCTCCGGAACCGTCGCCGACGCGGCCAGCATCAAGCTCCCCAAGCGCATCCCCTACCACATCGCGATGGAGATGCTGCTGACCGGCCGCTGGCTCGATGCCGAGGAGGCGGCGCGCTGGGGCCTGATCAACCACGTCCATCCCGCCGATACCCTCATGGCCGAGGCGCGCAAGCTGGCGGATCTTCTCGCCGCCGGCCCGCCTCTGGTGCACGCCGCGATCAAGGAAGTCGTGCGCGAGGCCGAGGACATGAAGTTTCAGGACGCCATGAACCGCATCACCAAGAGCCAGTTCGCAACGGTCGAAAAACTCTACCGCTCCGAGGACCAACTCGAAGGCGCCCGCGCCTTCGCCGAGAAACGCGACCCCGTCTGGAAGGGCCGCTGATGCCGGGAGGGTGGGCGGGGCGATGTCCGCAAGGACGAGCGTCGTCCCATCCTCCAGCCGCCAACAAAGGACATGCGCCATGCCGCTGACCATGAACCGCTCCGTCTTCATCACCTGCGCCGTGACCGGTTCCGGCGGCACCCAGGACCGCAGTCCGCACGTGCCCCGGTCACCGAAAGAGATCGCCGACAGCGCCATCGACGCGGCGAAGGCCGGCGCCGCGGTGGTCCATTGCCACGTGCGCGACCCCGATACCGGCGCCCCCTCGCGGCGGCTCGATCTCTACCGCGAGGTGACCGACCGCATCCGCGACGCGGAGGTCGACGTCGTTCTCAACCTCACCGCCGGCATGGGCGGCGACATGGTGTTCGGCCCCCCGCAGGCGCCCCTGCCGCTGAACGACGCGGCCACCGACATGATCGGAGCCGCCGAACGCGTGGCCCATGTCGCCGCATGCCGCCCCGAGATCTGCACCCTCGATTGCGGCACGATGAACTTCGCCGAAGCCGACTACGTGATGACCAACACGCCCGGCATGCTGCGTGCCATGGGGGCGATGATGACCGACCTTGGCGTGAAGCCCGAGATCGAGGCCTTCGACACCGGCCACCTCTGGTTCGCCCGGGAACTGGTCCGGGACGGGACCCTGGCGCCCAACGCCCTCGTGCAGCTTTGCATGGGGGTGCCGTGGGGCGCGCCCAACGACCTCAACACCTTCCTGGCCATGGTCAATAACGTCCCCGGGGACTGGACGTGGTCCGGCTTCAGCCTCGGCAGGGACCAGATGCCCTTCGTCGCCGCGGCGGTGCTCGCCGGTGGAAACGTGCGGGTGGGCCTCGAAGACAACCTCTTTCTCGACAAGGGTGTGCTCGCCACCAATGCCCAGTTGGTCGACCGCGCGGTCACGATCATCGAAAGCCTCGGCGCGACGGTCATCGGACCGGCCGCCGTGCGGGAAACCCTTGGCCTGACCAAACGCGCGCCCCTATCCTCCTGACCAGCGGGGAAGGGGACCACGATGCCGACGCGGCTTTTGATCTACGGAGACAGCAACACCTTCGGCACCGGCCCCATGGCCCGCCTGAGCGATGATCCGGTCCTGCCCCGCGATATGCGCTGGGCCGGGGTCATGGCGCGGGCCCTTGGCGACGGGGTCGAGGTCATCGTCGAGGGTCTGCCGGGGCGCACCACCGTCCATGACGACCCGATCGAGGGCGCCTATCGCAACGGGCTGCGTCCCCTGCGGGCGATCCTCGAATCCCACCGGCCCATCGACCTGCTCATCGTCATGCTCGGCACCAACGATGCCAAACTGCGCTTCGGTCTCGGCGCACGGGACGTGGGGCTGGGCCTCGCCCGCCTGCTCGGGGAGGCGGCGGCCCTCGATGTGGCCGACCGGATGCTGGTGATCTGCCCGCCACCGGTGAAGGAACGGGGCGATCTCGCCGCCATTTTTGCCGGGGCAGAGCGCCGCATGACCGGCCTTGCCGCCGAAATGCGGCGCTTCGCCGAAGAGGCGGGCGCGGCCGTCCTCGACGCCGGGGCGCATATCGAGGTCGATGATCTGGACGGGGTGCATTTCGGACCCGAGGCGCACCGGACCCTCGGCAATGCCGTCGCGGACAAGGTCCGTGACATCCTGACCTGATCCTGCCCTCGCCGGTAGGCGGGGGGCCGCACTGCCGACCGTCATGCGCATCGGGCCGGACGTCGCGATCCCGGCGCATTATGCGGGTTTCGTGGACAATCGGGGGCACGGGACCCGGGATTTACCTTGTTTCACCGGGACCGACCGGCGGGTATCCCGCCACCTGGACCGGCGGAACAGGCGGCAAGGATTTGGCCATATCCCGCCCTTCGCCCGCCATATTTACCAAGCATCCTGCCTGCGATCCGTAGTCAGGGACGAAACGAGTGATGCAGGCTTTCCTCAAGGCGACCTTGGCCTTCCTTGGCCTTAACCCATTCTTTCTGGGCGCGATTTCGGCAATGATCTTTGCCGCCGGCGCGGTTCTGCAGGCCGACCAGAACCGCACCAACATGGCCAAGGTTCAGGCGCTTCTCGACGGGCCACCGCCGGTCGTGGCGGCAAAGGACATCGGCCCGGCCGCGGCCGCGCATCCCTTTGGCGAGGTCTCGGTCAAGGCGCAGCTCGACCGGTCCATGGAATACGACATCGTCCTGACCGGCGACGGTCCGGAACGTTACGGCTACATGGTGCCGCTCGTCTCGGCCGACGCGACCGGTGCCGACACCGCCGAGGTTTTTGCCGTCCTGCTCATGGACGACGCCATGATGACCATGGGTCCGTCCTCCGGGGTCGACTTCGGTCCCCGGGCCGAGGGCGAGGGCGCTTTCGGACCCATCCTGATGCTGAACGGCATGGTGGGCGATCTGGGCGGCTTTGACGGCGCCGTGGAAGAGATCTTTGCAGGCGAATTCCGCGACATGCCCGCCGACCTGCCGGTGCTGCGCAGCTTCGAAGGCCAGCGCGCCGCGGCCTATGATCCGGCCTGGCCGTTCGAAATGTCGATCTTCGGGGTCTTCGCCTGGTTCGGCGGCGCCGTGGGCCTTTACGCGCTGTTCCGGTCGGCTGTGCATTTCCGCCCGAACCGTTCGGACACCTCCGCCGGTGGCGCGGAGGCCGCGGACGACGCCGATCCGTTCGAAGACGGCGCCGTCGCCACCGCCTGACGCCTCAGAAGTCGACCTCGACCCCGGGCAGGTTCAGCGCGCGGATCAATTCGCGAAGCTCCTGCCGGGCCGCGACGTTTGAGATATTCAGCCCCTTCACCCCGATATCGCGCAGGTCCAGCAGGGTCAGGCCGCGCGGGAACAATTCGCGGAAGATCACCCGCTCGTTGAACCCCGGCGCGACGCGAAAGCCGATGCGCTTGGCCAGCCGGTCCAGCGCCCTTTCCATCTTCTTCTTGTTGACCATGTTCTGCGCGCCCAGCCGGTTGCGCACCACGACCCAGTCGATGGGGTCAAGCCCGGCCTGCGCCCGCAGTTGCCGCGCGCTCCAGACCATTTCGGAATAGATCGACGGCCCCTCGATCTCGTCGCCTTCCGGGTCGACATGGGCCAGCAGGTCAAAGTCGATGAAGCTGTCGTTCAACGGCGTGATGAGCGTGTCGGCGAGGGAATGCGCCACCTGGCTCAGCCGCGTATGGGAGCCCGGGCAGTCGATCAGGATGAAGTCATTGTCCGGCTCCAGCCCCGCCACCGCAAGGCTCAGCCGCTGGTCGAGCACATTCTCGCCGGGCCGCAACCTGGACTGATCCACCTCGGGGAGGTCGTGGTATTCCGGCGTCGGCAGGTCGAGGCCCTCGCGCTCCAGATACCGGGTCCGGTTCCTCAGATACCGGCCCAGCGACTTCTGCCGGAGATCGAGGTCGAGCGTCCCGGTCTTGTGGCCCATCCGCGCCAGAGCGGTCGCCACATGCATCGACACGGTGGACTTCCCCGCGCCGCCCTTTTCGTTCCCCACAACGATGATATGTGCCACTGCCCCGGCCCTTTGTCGTTTTGTCGGCACTATATGTTGGGCAGCGGGGCGTGGGAAGCACGACGCAACTGTCGGCCACGTTTTTCGCGGCACCTTGACTTGCAGGGCACAGCAGGCCATCTGCCCCCCACGGACCGACGACCAGCTGCCGCGTGAGCAGCGCGCCGCGCACCAAACCGCGGTTGCAGGGTGTCGGGACGATACGGTTCCCATCATCACGCGAGGGTCCCGCGCCAGACGGCAAAGGTGGCAATGCGGCCGCCGGTCAGGATTGG
The DNA here is from genome assembly GCA_964391555.1 of uncultured Rhodobacterales bacterium. Taxonomy (GTDB): domain Bacteria; phylum Pseudomonadota; class Alphaproteobacteria; order Rhodobacterales; family Rhodobacteraceae; genus JAMWZF01. Next base: position 11,258 of record CAYMMT010000055.1, on the reverse strand, counting down.
CGCACACCCTTTGCCGCCCCGGCCACCCGGTCCGGGGATATTTTGCTTGCGTGGCCCGGAGCATCGATTCCGCCGCGCCCCGAAAAGGAAAGACATGAACTTCACTGACATGGGCCTTGCGCCCCGCCTTGTGGCCGGACTGGCCGAACAGGGCATCACCGACCCGACCCCGATCCAGACACAGGCCATTCCGCTGGCCATGGAGGGCCGCGATGTCATGGGCCTCGCCCAGACCGGCACCGGCAAGACCGCCGCATTCGGCCTGCCGATGATCCACGCCCTGCTGCGGTCCGAGGGCAAGGCTCCGAGGAAATCCACCAGGGGTCTGATCCTCGCCCCGACCCGCGAACTGGCCAGGCAGATCGCCGAAAACCTGTCGGCCTATACCGACGGCACCGGGCTGCGGGTGCAACTGATCGTCGGCGGGGCCGGGTTGACCGGCCAGATGCGCCGCCTCGAACGCGGGGCGCATCTGCTCGTTGCCACGCCGGGCCGGCTGATTGACCTTCTGGACAGAGGGGCGGTGCAGCTCGATGAAACGCGCTACCTCGTGCTCGACGAGGCCGACCAGATGCTCGATCTGGGCTTCATCCATGCCCTGCGCAAGATCGCACCGCTTCTGCCCGCGGACCGTCAGACAATGCTGTTTTCGGCGACGATGCCGAAGCAGATGGAGGAACTGTCCCGCGCCTACCTCACCGACCCCGCGCGGGTCGAGGTGACGCCTCCGGGCCGCGCCGCCGACCGCATCGCGCAGACCCTGCATTTCGTCGCCAAGCCCGACAAGGTCGACCTTCTCGTCAATCTGCTCGACTCTCACCGCGACGAACGCGCCATCGTCTTTGGCCGCACCAAGCACGGGTCGGAAAAGCTGTTCCGAATTCTGGACAAGGCCGGGTTCGCCGCCGCCTCGATCCACGGCAACAAGAGCCAGGGTCAGCGCGACCGCGCCCTGCGTGCCTTCAAGGAGGGCACGGTCAAGGTTCTGGTCGCCACCGATGTCGCCGCCCGGGGTCTCGACATTCCGGAGGTCAAGCATGTCTACAACTACGACCTGCCCGACGTGCCCGAGAATTACGTCCACCGCATCGGACGCACCGCGCGGGCCGGGGCCGACGGCATGGCGGTCGCGTTCTGCGCCGCCGACGAGATGAGCAACCTCCGCGACATCCAGAAGGCCATGGGCAGCGACATCCCCGTCGCCGGCGGCACCCCGTGGGAGGTCGAAGAGAAACGCCCGGCGCGCAACGGCGGTGGCCGCAAACGTGCGGGCGGCAAACCCCGCTCCGCCGCGAAGCCGGGTGCCGGCAAGCCCGCCGCGCCCAAACCCGCGGGCTCCCGCCGCCGCAGGCCCCGCCGCCGCGCGGCCTGACGCCCATCGCATACCCTCCGGTCGCGCCGGGATCACGCCGCGACCGCGCCATGCAGAATTGTTGATGCCGGCTGCGGAATATCCGCATCGACCCGAAAGTCCTGACTGGCTACGCCCCGACCAAAAGAAATCCGGAGAAAAGAGTTGACCGACCTGAACAAATCTGGCGGCGTGGCCGCCCTCGTCTGCGGCGCGACCTACGTCTTTGGCTTCGCGCTGCTGGTGGGGCTTCTGATGCCTGCCGGGTTCGGCGCGGAGGGCCTGAGCGCGGAGGCGACGCTGGCCGCCGTCGCCGACAATCGCGGCCTCGTTCAGCTCTGGTACTTCGTCATCTACGTGGTCAACGCCGTGTTTCTCGCCGTCCTCGCCGTGGCCCTCGCGGAGCATTTCCGCCGGTCCGGGGCCGAGGGCCTCAGCCGCCTGTCGATCGTCACCGGCACCATCTGGGCCACGCTGGTTCTGGGCGCGGGCATGGTGATGAACGTTGGACTGGGCCGTGTCCTGCCGCTCCACGACGCGGGGTCGCCCGATGCGCTGCTGCTCTGGCAGGTCGTCGAGCTTGTGGAGAACGGCCTCGGCGGCGGCAACGAGATCGCCGGCGGCGTCTGGGCCATCGTGGCGGGCCTCGCCGGGCTCGCGACCGGCGCCCTGTCCCGGCCCCTGTCGATCGTGCCGCTCATCATCGGGGTGTCCGGCCTCCTGACGGTGATCCCCGGCCTGGCCGACATCTTCGGCTCCATCTTCGGCCTCGGGTTCATCGTCTGGTTCTTCTGGGTCGGGGCTGCGCTTCTGCGCCTCGCACCGGCCAGTGGCCGGCCCTGAGCCGTCCGGTCCTTCCGCGCGAGTTGTTGTCCGCGCCAGAACCAGAAACGCCGCCCGATTGGGCGGCGTTTTCCGTTTCTTGCTCCGGTGGCTGGGGTCAGAAACCCAGGCCTGCGTACTTGTTCTTGAACTTCGACACGCGGCCGCCGGTATCCAGCAGGCGGGACGAGCCGCCGGTCCAGGCCGGGTGCACGGAGGGGTCGATGTCGAGCGACAGCGTGTCGCCCTCCGAACCCCAGGTGGATTTCATCTGAACCACGGTGCCATCGGTCATCTTGACGTCGATGACGTGGTAGTCGGGATGCAGGTCTTTTTTCATGTCTCTGCTCCTTACGCGTCGGCGCCGCTGGTGAGCGGCTTGTAGTTGGTCTGTTCCGCGATCCGGGCCGATTTGCCGCGACGCGACCGCAGGTAGTAGAGCTTGGCCCGGCGGACCCGGCCACGGCGGACAACCGTGATGCTCTCGATATTGGTGGAGTAGAGCGGGAACACCCGTTCGACACCCTCACCAAAGGAAATCTTGCGCACGGTGAAGGAGCCATCGATGCCATCGCCGTTCTTGCGGGCAATACAGACGCCTTCGTAGTTCTGAACACGGGACCGCGTGCCTTCGGTCACCTTGTAGCCGACGCGAATGGTGTCACCGGCCTTGAAGTCGGGAATGTCCTTCCCGAGGGAGGCGATCTGTTCCGCCTCCAGTTCTGCGATCAGGTCCATGGGACCTCTCCTTTATGTCGACGCGGTTTGGCCCGCGGATGATGTCCTTGCCAGAGGGGCCCCCGATTGACGTTGCGGGTCCATGACGCGGCTGTTGGTTGGGTGTCCCGTCGGGGACCTGCGGGCGTTACACCGGGGGGAGGCGCAAATCAAGGGGTCTTGGGACTCTTCCGACAACCCGCCGACGACTGGCCGCCGTGCGGATTTTGCTGCCGTTGACCGAAGCGGCTCGGAAGTCGGCTTTCGCATTGAAAGTTAATTCAAAGCTCAAAGCCGCATGTTCATTTCATGCCACACCATCCCACCGTGGTCTGAATCTGACGGTCTCAGATATTCATAACCGAGTTTCTCATAGAGCGGCACGTGATGCTCTTTACACATCAGATAGATCATTCCTTTGTCCATCCGGCGCATGCGACTGACGAACGCATCCATCAGCGCCCGAGAATAACCCTTGCCTTGTACGGCAGGGTCGACGACCACGGACATGATAACAACATTCGGTGCATCGGGATCATGGCCGACGAGTTCCTTGAAGTCCTCGTCGGACATCTCGACCTCATGCGCGCACCCGCAATTGATGAAGCCAACAACTCTCCCGTCCACTTCGAGGATCAGAAAGCCCTCAGGATAGGTTTCGATCCGTTTGGAGATCTTGGCGTGGGTCGCGGCCTCATCACCTTCATAGGCAGAGGTCTCGATTTCAAAACAGCGATCCGCGTCGGTGGGCCGGGCATCTCTGAAAGTCATCACAAAGGTTTCCTACAATGCCACGGATTGACGCGCATCTCTGACTTGTCGCGCGATTTGTCCGATGTGACGCCCATCCGTACCGCAACATCCGCCCCAAACGTGAACATGCGGGAACCGCCTTGATAGCGCGGCCATCTGTCCGCCCAGTTCTTCCGGATCGCCGTCCTCTAGGTGACCGAGGCTGCACAGGGACAGCAACTCCATGGCGACCGCGTTCGGGAGAAAGCCTCCCAAACGATCTGTCCAGGCCCCTTCGGTCAATCCGACCTCGAACTCGGTGGGATGGGTGCAGTTGACCATGTAGTAGAGCGGGGCACTGGCCGTGGCCGCATCGATGCGGGTCACCGCGTCGGCAAGCGGCGTGCCATCATTCAGTTTCCCGTCTTTCGCGACCATCGAGATGACGCACGGAACATCGGCAGCCTTCGCGGCACGGGCAAAGCCGATCGCCTCCTCCAGGTTCGAAAACGTCGCGGCGGTCACGAGGTCGGCCCCGGCATCGCGGAGCGTGACGATCTGCTCGGAATGATAGTCTTCGGCCTCGGCGGCGGTCTCGACCCGCCCGGTGTCATAGGCGTCGCCGCGTGGCCCGATGTTGCCCCCGACGAGCATCGGCGTCTCGTCGGTCTGATATTCGCGGGCGAAGTCCTTGTAGAATTCGATCCCACGAATATTGATCTCAGCGAGGGCGTCTCGGGAGAAGCCGATCAAGTCTCCCCAATCGCGACTGGCGCGATAATGCAGGCCATCGTTTATGACGCCAAATCCATGTTCAACCGCCGCCTCAACGACCTTGCGGTGATAGTCGGTGAGGCAGGCGAGGCCGCGCTTGTCATTCAAGAGCTCGAACGCACAGAAGTGGCGGAGTTCGAAGCCGTCCTTGTATTGCAGCCATGTCTCGAAGCCCCAGCCGCAGGCCATGTCTTGTCCGCCTTGTTGCGGAAGACCCTGTAATTGCATCATATCCATCCCCCACCGGTCGGAGGCAGGCTAGCGAAAGTTCTTGCGACTGTCTCGGTTAATCATTGCCTTGCTCGGCAGGTCCCATGCTACAGCGCGGCATCAGGCAAGATGGGCCCGAGGCGGCCATCCCCTTTGTCGTCAGTCCGCAACGGACACGGGGCCCGCATTGGGGCCCTGGGCGACGAACTCCAACGTTGCCTTGACGATCTCATCCCACGCCGGCGATGACCGCAGGATTATGTGGTTGTTGCTCTCGACCACATGGAACTGCGAGCCGCGTATGCCCCCTGCCAACAAACGGCCCTGCGACAAAGGGTGTATCGCGTCCCCGCTGGCGTGAAGGATGAGGGTGGGCGCTCGAACATCGCCGAGCCTGTCGGTCACATCGAATTGGTCAATTGTCCTGCGGATCCGGGCGGCCATCCCGGGCGTGGCTGATGCGAGTTGGCTTTCGGCAATGCTCGCGCGCTCTTCCCGTGATGCGTCCGGACAGAAAAGGGACACGAAGGCCGACATGAAGGGGCTGTCGGGTTTGCCCCACCCTTTGTTGATAAGGGTCATCAAAGCCGCTGCATCGTCGCGGGAGAAGTCGTCTTCGCGGACCATCCGGCCTTGCGCGAAACCTCCGAAGAGCACGAGCCTGCTGACACGCTCCGGGTGCGTCGCTGCGAAATGGATTGATACCGGAACGCCCTGCGACGTGGCGAATATCGGAAATCTGTCGAGGCCGGCCGCGTCCGCGACCGCACGCATGTCATCCGCATAGGCCTCGAGGGATAGGTCGTCGACATCGGTCTGTGACAGTCCTGTGCCGCGTTGATCGTATCGGACCAGGGAATGCGCCGCGCCGAGCGTTTCTATCATCGGTTGATAGACCGACCCCTCCCAATCTCTTTTTAAATGCGTGAGAAAATGTCCCGCACGTAGCAGAGGCGGGCCTTTTCCCGAGTCAGCGTATGCAACCTGCGTTCCGTCTCTGGATGTCGCGAACCGAATGGTCTGCCTGGCCGTCATGTCGGAACTTCGGGTTTCATCAGCGTCGCTGGAAACCTGAGCCACCAACGAGAAGCCACGGCGCGGGATCGTTCGTATGACATTCTGGTCGGTTCCGTTATCGCCGGCGGCCTTGCGGGCCGCGCTAATGCGGGAACCGATTGTCACGTCGGACACGATGCGACCGTTCCAAACGGTATCGACCAGGTCGTCCTTTGTAACGAGCTGACCGGCACGCTGAGCGAGTAAATGAAGAAGATCAAAAACTTGAGGTTCGATTGGTACCGGACTGCCGTCACGCGAGAAGGAGTGGCTCGCGATGTCGAGGACGCAATTGGCAAAGAAGAACCGCATACCTGAGTGTAGCCTCATCTGATCCATTCGCGATTGCCTCCACTATTAGGTGACAAATCAACAAAATCCCAACGTCTTCTAAAGGTCTTCTCCAAGCGCATATCGGTCGGATCGTCAAAATCGACCGAAACCGATTACCGGAGGTGCCAGCATGTTTGATCTCGAGACGTTTGTTGTGGATTGCAAAACCGCAATTCGGAAGGACGCGACCCACGGCGCAATTGCCGAACTCCTGAGGTCCGCTTTGTCCGACCCCGGTGCTGTGTCCAACGCTCTGGGGAAGCCAGCATCGGGCGGCCTCAATACGATCTACAAATCGCCAGAACTGACAATCCTGAATGTGGTCTGGCGGCCCGAGATGGTCCTCATGCCCCATGATCACAACATGTGGGCCGTGATCGGCATCTACACGGGGCGCGAAGACAATATCTTCTGGCGGCGCTCCAGGGGGTCCGAGGATGGGCGGATTGAGGCCGCTGGAGCAAAGGCGCTGAGCGCAGGCGATGTGGCACCGTTGGGAAAGGACGTGATCCACTCGGTGATCAACCCGCTAACCAGGTTCACCGGTGCCATCCATATCTATGGGGGTGACTTCTTCGAGGCGGAGCGCCTCGAATGGGAGGCCGAAGGCTTGACCGAGCGCCGCTGGGACCCGGAACGTGCGAAGGCGCTATTCGAAGACAGGTAGCATCGGGAGCAAGGGACCGCTTTGGGCTCCACGTGGACATCCAACCTCCCGGTTGAAGCGCATGGCAGACGGGCCCCGCGATGGGGCTCCGTTGGTCGTCATGCGAACGGCGCGCTTGGCCCACGAGGGCGCCGTCATCCCGCTTCACGGCCACGATCGCGGACCAGCCACTGGCGGCTCATGGCCAATGGCGCTCGGTGCCGCTCAACCCTCGGGGGCGGAATCAAGGGCTTTGGCCCGCCGCCCCATCGTCGGGCCGCCCCGGAGGTCCGGCGATTTGGATGGGCCAGCGTTTCGTCCCGGGCGCCTTCGGATCTGGCCGCGATGCAGTGCCCGGAGACGGCCGTCTGATCGCCGGACCGCGGCCCGCCAATGGGGCGGCTCAGCACGACAGCGGCAAGGTCGGCTCCCCGGCCGGAACCCTCCGAACGAGACGAAACCCCCAGCGGCGGAACTGGGCTCGGAGCAAACGCCGAACCGTCTGACCGACCCGCAAATCGAACGGGGCCCGCGACGGGGCCCCGATGGTCTTTGTGTGTCGAGCACGTCTAACCCACGAGAGCACCGTCATCCCGCTTCACGGCCACGATCGCGGACCGGGGCAGGCTGCCGTCGCCGTCGGGGAAGGGCGCGCCGGGGTGCTGGATGCCGACGAACATCGTGCGGCGGTCGGCGGACCAGCAGAGGCCGGTGACCTCGCATCCCCTCGGGCCGGTCAGGAAGCGGCGGATCTCGCCCGTCACCGGGTCGCCGGCCAGCATCTGGTTGTTCCCGTTGCCTTCGAAGTCGCCTTCGTTGTCGTCATTCCCGTCCGTCTGGATCCAGATCAGGCCGGTGGAGTCGATCGCCATCCCGTCCGGCGAGTTGAACAGGTTGCCCGCGTTCATGTTCGCCGTCCCGGCATAGGCATCGGCATGCACCGTCGGGTTGCCGACCATGACATAGAGGTCCCAGTCGAAGGTCGCCGCCCCGTGGTCGTCATTATGGGGACGCCAGCGGACGATCTGGCCATAGCGGTTCAGGTCGCGCGGGTTCGGGGCGTTGGCCACCATCGGCTCTCCGGCCGCGTTGGTCCGGATGGAGCCGTCGTCGTTCACGGCCCCCCGGCGGGAATTGTTGGTCAGGCAGCAATAGGCTTCCACCGCCGTCGGGTTCACGGCGATCCACTCGGGCCGGTCCATGGTCGTGGCACTGACCTCGGTCGCCGCGATCCGGGTAAAGACGGCGATGTCCGCGGCGGTCATGCCGGTGTCCTCGGGCGTCAGGGCGATCCACGACCCGGTCATATCGTCGTTGAACTTCGCCACGAACAATTGCCCCTCGGACAGCAGCGTCGAGGTATCCCCACCGGGGACATAGATGTCGCGGCTGACCCATTTGTACATGTACTCGCCACGCTCGTCGTCGCCCATGTAGACCACGACCTGACCCTCGGGCGTCAGCGTGGTGGCGGCGTTCTCGTGCTTGAACCGGCCCAGGGCGGTGTGCTTGACCGGCGCCGCGTCGGGGCTCCACGGGTCGATTTCGACGATGTAGCCGTGGCGGTGGGGCTCGTTGGGGTTCCGGCTCACTTCATAACGGGCGTCCCATTTGTGATAGTCATAACCCCAGCCATCGGTGCCCACGCCATAGCGCCTGAACCCGGCCCGATGGACCTCCGATAGCGCGTCGTGAGAGCCCGTGGTGTTGCCGAAATAGCCGTTGAAGTTCTCTTCGCAGGTCAGGTAGGTGCCCCACGGCGTCCGCCCCGAGCCGCAGTTGTTGTGGGTGCCAAGCGCGGTGGTGCCGGTCGGGTCGGCATCGGTCCTGAGGAGGTCGTGCCCGGCGGCGGGGCCGTCGATCCTCATCTCGGTATTGTGGTGGATACGGCGGTTGTAGGGGCTGTCGACGACGACCTCCCAGCCGGTTTCGCCCTCGGTCACTTCCATGACGCTCACGCCCTGATAGTTCTGCAGGATGCGCACGTCGTCGGCGCTGCCGGGGGTGCCGTCGTCCGCCCACGGCAGGTTCGTCGACCGGTTCGTATATTCGGAATTCACCACCAGAAGTTCGGTATCTCCGATGCTGAAGAGCTCCATGCCGTCCGTGTTCTCCCCGAACACCCGGTCCGAGCCGTCAAGGCCGATCGCGTTCACGGGGTCGAATTCGGGCGCGTCGGAAAACAGCGGGTCGCCCCAGCGGATCAGCGTGCTCCAGTTGTAGCCGTCCGCCACATGCACGGTGCCGTCGGTCTGCGGGGGCAACTGGTCAAAGGCGAAACGCGTGGTCTGCTGGGCCATTGCGGTCGTGCCCTTCAGCATGCCGGTGCCCATCACCGCCGCGCCGGACCCGAACACAAGCGCGCCGCCCAGGAAGCCGCGCCGCGAAATCGCGCGGTCCACCACGCGGTCGAACTCCTGAACCTCCGGGCGGGGAAAGTTCTTTTCGTCCCAGTCGTCTGCGGACAGGTTTGGGTCAACTGGCTTGGTCATGACGGGCTCCGATTCTGTTGGCATTGCGACTTTGGTCGCCCTCTTGATAGGGCCTGAAGATCACAGTTTTTTGGCAGCCGGTGTCGGTCAAGTCCGTAATTGACGTAGGGTCAATTCGCGCGGGGCTCAGCCGGACCCCGGCTTATTTCTGCCGGTTCTTCCAGAGATCGGGACGCCGTTGCGCGGTCAGGCGCTCGGACATCTCGCGCCGCCAGCGGGCGATTTTTCCGTGATCCCCCGAGGTCAGGACCTCCGGGATGCTCCGCCCACGCCACTCGGCGGGGCGGGTATATTGCGGATGTTCCAGGAGGCCGTCCGAGTGGCTTTCCTCCAGCGCGCTGTCGGCATTGCCAAGCACGCCGGGCAACAGCCGCACGCAGGTGTCGATGATGGCCTGCGCGGCGATCTCTCCGCCGGTCATCACGAAATCGCCCAGCGACACCTCGGCGATGTCGTAATCCTCCAGAACCCGTTCATCGACCCCTTCGAACCGCCCCGACAGCAGCGTCACGCCGGGTCCCGCGATCAGGTCCTGGGCCATGGCCTGCGTGAACGGCGTGCCGCGCGGGGACAGGTAGATCAGGGGCGCCATCGGGTCCGCCCCGCGACGGGTCTCGTCGATCGCGCGGCCAAGGATATCGGCCCGCAGGACCATGCCCGCACCCCCCCCGGCCGGGGTATCGTCGACATTGCGGTGCTTTCCCTCGCCAAACCGCCGCAGATCCGTGACCTCCAGATGCCAGAGCCCGTCCCTGAGCGCCTTTCCCGTCAGGCTCTCGCCCAGCACGCCGGGAAAGGCCTGCGGCAAGAGCGTGATTACCTGCGCCTGCCAGGCCCGGGCCAGCCGGGGCGCCGGGTCCATCAGGGCGCGCGGTTGCGTGGTGGCCCGGATCGATTTGCGACCGTGCGACCGGGAGGGGGGATCACCTGTCATCGCCGCCCTCGTTGCCCCCTCGGCCCAGCTTTGTCGAGAGGGCGGACAGACGCGCCGCCAACTCCGGGTCCAGATCGGACCGCGCCCCGGCCTCGGCCAGAGCCGCCAGATTGGCGGGGCGCGCGGACCAGTCGGGCGTCAGGTCGGGGTCCCGGTCCAGATGGTTCACCAACCTCTCCAGAACCGGCAGGGGCGCGCTGCGCAGAATGGCATGGGTCACCAACTCGGCGCCGAACTGGGGCCTGCCGAGGTGACGGTAGCGGACCATGCGGCGTTCGAGGGCGATCAGCGCGGCGCCGGCGACCACGCCATGGGCCGGACCGCGCTCCGCCGCGACGGTGGCGAACCGGTCATACCCCAGTATCGCCGCGCCGTTGTTGACCAGCCTGCCCGCGGCATCCCACAGCGCCGTGTCGTCGGCGGGCGACAGGCGCGCGGCGGCGTCGATCTCGGCTTCGGCAACGGCCTGAACGGCGCTTTCCCGGTCCGGCTCCAGTTCGAGCAACTGGCGCATGCCGTCTGCAAAGTCCTCGACCAGGAATGTGTCAGCCGCGACCTCGGGGCCACGGGCCGTCCGGAGCGCCCAGTCGAAAAGCGCCTCGACGTCGTCCGCGGAGGGATCATAGCGGTGGCTTTCGGCCACCGCCGGGAAGGCTTCGATGGCGGCGCGGCGTTCGCCGTCATGCTCGGACCCGATGCCCTGCATCAGCCAGCGCATCATGTCCGGGCCCGAGGGATGTTCCGGGTGAAAATCCTCCAGCGACCCGAGCAGGTGCAACCTGACGGCCCGCCACGCCGGGTCCGCCTCGCGCGCGGCAAGGTCGTCCAGCACCGGGGTCAGCACACCCTCGACCTGCTGCGATGTCAGCCTCTCGAGGCGCGCGTCGCCGGGGTCGAACGCGGCCGACCCCTCGGCGGTGATCTGGTGCCACAGCTCCAACGTCCGTTGGGACGCAAGGTGCAAGACCTCCTGCCGCTGGGTCTCCAGCGCGGACCGTGTCGCGCCCTCCGACCGGCCCATGGCGCGAAAGAGATGCGCCGGCGAGGTGCCCGAGGGCGCGAGGAACGCGGGCGAAATGGCCGACAACCGGGCCAGATCCGCGGGCGTCCCGCCGGTCGTGATATCCCTTAGCCAGGTGTTGAGGTCCGAGGGATCAGCCGGGCGCCCCGTCGCGGCGGCGGCCTCGAGCT
>CAYMMT010000054.1:1814-16728 GCA_964391555.1 uncultured Rhodobacterales bacterium | reverse complement strand
TCGTCCGCGGACCCTGTCCCCAAAACGGGTCTGGCTCGGATGCCCCGGTGCTAGAGTTCGATTTCCGTCACCGGGCTTTCATTGAACAGGCGGGCCGCATCTTCGGAATGACAAAGCTGGGTGCCCTCCGTCATGACAGCGGCGGATGCCGCGGCAGAGCCATGTTGAAGGGCAAGTTCGACAGGCTTTTCCTCGGCCAGCGCCTTGACGAACCCTCCGACAAAGCTGTCCCCGGCTCCGACGCGGCTGCGAACCTCGACCTTGGCCGCGGCCACGTGGAGGTGCCGGTTGCCATCGGCCATGACCGACCCGTCCGGGCCACGCGCAACGATCACCAACTGCGCCGCGCCCCGATCCACAAGCGACGCGGCAAACCGCGCCGAATCGCGGCGGGAGGGCAGCGGTCGGTGGGCCAGTTCTTCGGCTTCGTGCTGATCCATCCGCAGAACCATCGGAGGCATCTTCTGCCCGGCGGCGAGGTGAAACAAGGACGGCCCGGACGTATCGAGGATCACCTTGACCGAGCTTCCGGCAAAATCCTCGCAAATCCTGGCGTAAAGATCCGGCGCCGCCCCCGTGGGACCAGACCCGGACAGCACAAGGAAGCCATCGTCGGGGGCCGCGTCATGGATCGCCTTGCGGACCAGCAAGATGTCCTCGGTTCCCCACTCCGGGCCCGGCAGCATGAAGCGCAACTGCTCGGACTGGCTGATATCGGTGACGGCAAGGCTCTGGCGGGTTTCTCCGGGCGCTTCATAGACAACCGGGGTCAGCCCCCGCTTCTCAAGCAGGTGCAACAGGGCTTGCCCGGTATCGCCGCCCAAGGCCACGAAAGCGCGCGCTTTTCCTCCCAACTGCGTCACCGCCCGTGCAACGTTGATGCCGCCTCCACCCGGGTCAATATCGGGATGAGAGCAACGCAGTTTGACACCGGGAATGACCTCGTTGACCGAAGTCGCGAGGTCGAGGGCGGGATTGAGCGTGACCGTCAGTATATCGCGCATGGAGGGCCTATGCTTGTTTGCGCTAACAGTGCCATGTCCCGACGGTGTTTCCAAGAAGAGATTGCTCTTCAAGACTCACACCGAAAGCGATCCCGCAGAAGCAGCAGGCCGTCGGCTGACTGCTAGAGCAGTTGGTAGGAGTGGGGCACGTATCGGAACCCGTCTCCATCGGCCTCGACGTAGCCCAATGCCGGAAACGGCATGTGGTAGCCGATCATGGGCATCTTCTCGGACGCAATCTCTCCCAGTATTCGGCGGCGCGCCGACGCCGCGGCGGCCTTGTCCTGGTCGAACCGGACTTCCCAGTCGGGCTTGGCCAGCGAATAAACCGGGTGGTTGGCCAGATCCGCGATGAGCATGAGCCCCGCCCCGCCGCTTTCAATCCGATAACACATGTGACCCGGCGTATGGCCCGCCCCGTCTATGGCCGTAATGCCCGTCCGAACGTCGTCGCCGGGCGCGATGAAGGACATCCTTTCCGCGAGCGGACGCACCTTGCCGTCAAAACGCTCGTTCCCGGCGCCGGCCCAATGATCGAATTCCGCCTGACCGGTAATGTAGGCCGCGCCGGCGAAGGTCTCCGCCCCGCTGTCATCCGACAACCCACCGATGTGGTCGCCGTGCATATGGGTCAGGACCACGTGAGTGATATCGCCCGGCGCATAGCCTGCTCCGGCCAGCGCCGCCGTGATGCCGGCAGGGTTCAAACCGGTGTCGAACAGAACAACGTCGCTACCCGTATCAATCAGCGTCGGCGTGAAGAAGAACTGCGCCACGTCAGTCGGCAGGAAATTCCGTGCGCTGACCTCGGCAAATTCGTCATCGCTGACGTTCAGACCAAAGATGGCGTGCGGATCATCTCTCGGTGTGGTTCCGGCCAACAGGGTGGTCACACGAAACTCTCCGAGCGTGAAGCTCTGCGCGGTCTGCTGAGCGGTCCCGCCGGTCTGGGCTTCGGCCCTGCTGGGAACAAGCCCGGCAGCCACGGCCGATGCTGGCAAGGCGGCAAAGGTGGTCAGGGTTTGTCGTCTGGTCAGGGTCATGCGAACGCTCCGTCAATGGCTCATCTTTCGCCGAGAACCTAGCGCGCACCCCGAAACCGTCGACCCTTTGCACGGGAACCGGCTCAGGTGCGACCCGGTCGGTCGGTCGCAAAACTGGAGGACACCGCGAAGACGCAAACCATTCGGACCGCTCGAATCGGGGACGTCGGGTCCGTGAGGCAAGTCCCGGTTCCGTCCGCCGCGCCGCGTGACTGCGAAGAACGCAGGCCTTCATTCCCACCACCGGTCAATCGCGGCGATGTCGGCATCCGACCATCCGAAGTGATGGGCAAACTCGTGCACCGTCACGTGGGCGACCAGTCGCTCCAGAGTTTCTCCGGGGCGGTCCGCCAGTTCGGCCAGAATGGGTTCCCGGAACAGCCACACCACGTCCGGACCGAAGGGTATGTCGTCCATCCGTTTCTCGGTTATCGGCACGCCATCGTACATGCCGGTGATCTCGGACCGCTGCGCCTCGGCATCATCGTCCGGATCGAGCAGGTGGTCGGGGACGGTCTCGGCCACTCTAATGGCCACCGAAGCGGCCAACCCCGAGAACGGCGCGGGAAAGTCCGCGACCGTTGCGCGCGCAATCTCTTCGATCATGTCCAATCCCGGCCCAGCCATGCCCCTGATATGGACAATCGCCGCGCCCTGTGAAAGAGCCTGCGCCCGATCAGGAGAGCGCCATGACCACAACCCGTTTCGCCCCGTCGCCCACGGGCTACTTGCATATCGGCAACCTGCGTGCGGCGTTGTTCAACTTCGCGATTGCCCGGGCCGCTGGCGGGCAATTCATCCTGCGCATCGACGACACCGATCCGGAACGGTCGAAGGAAGACTATGTCGAAGCGATCCGCGAGGATCTGACATGGCTGGGCCTGACCTGGGACCGGGAAGAGCGGCAATCCACGCGGCTGGATCGCTATGCCGCGGCAAAGGAACGGCTCATCGAGATGGGGCGGCTCTACGAGTGTTTCGAAACACCGACCGAACTCGACCTCAAGCGCAAGAAGCAACTCAACATGGGCAAGCCGCCGGTTTACGACCGTGCCGCCCTCGACCTGACGGAGGCCGAGAAAGACGCCTTCCGGGCCGAGGGTCGCAAGGGTCACTGGCGTTTCAAGCTCGACCACCAGCGGATCGAATGGTCTGACGGCATTCTTGGCGACATCTCCATCGACGCGGCTTCGGTCTCGGACCCCGTTCTTATCCGCGGCGATGGTCAGGTTCTCTACACGATCGCGTCTGTCGTCGATGATACGGAGATGGCGATCACCGACGTCGTTCGGGGGTCCGACCACGTCACGAACACCGCGACGCAGATCCAGATCATCGAAGCCCTCGGCGGGGCTGTACCCCGCTTTGCCCATCATTCACTTCTGACCGGGCCGCAGGGTGAGGCGCTGTCCAAACGTCTCGGTACTTTGGCATTGCGGGATTTGCGGGCCACCGGGATCGCGCCGATGGCGATCCTCAGCCTGATGGCGCGGCTGGGGTCGTCCGACCCGGTGGAATTGAGAGAAACCGTCGCCGAGGTCGTGGGCGGGTTCGATCTGTCTTCGTTTGGGTCGGCCCCCACCAAATTCGATGCCGAGGATCTCAGGCCCCTCACACATCGCTGGCTCGCGGCCCGCCCCCCGTCGGACGTCGCGGACAAGGTTGCGACGCTCGGTGTCCCCGACGCGCTTGCCCCGATATTCTGGGACGTCGTTCGCGAAAATATCGACACGTTGGACGACATGGCGGCGTGGTGGACACTGTTTGCCACCGGGAACGGCGGGGAACGGACTCTGGAGGGCGAGGATCTGTCGTTCGCCCAGGAGGCCCTCGCGATGCTGGGGGATCCCCCCTACGGACCGGAAACCTGGTCTGAATGGACAGGTGCGGTGAAAGAGGCGACCGGCCGCAAAGGCAAAGCATTGTTCATGCCGCTGCGGATTGCTGTCACGGGACGCCAACGCGGCCCCGAGATGGCAGACGTCATGCGGCTGATGCAGGTCAAGCCGACCGTGTAGTCGTGCGCATAGTCGGGGACGCCGGCGCAGGCATTCCCGGACCCGGAGCGCGGCAAATGCCCGTTTGAAGTAGTCGTCGGGTCAAAACGCCTGTGGAGACGCTTCAGCTCGGCCGGATCTCATGGCGAGAGCCCAGATCCTCCAGACCCCTGCGGATAATCTCTTCGACAACGCCCAGATCCACGTCCGCCAGCTTGTTGATGTAGAGACAGGCCTTGCCCTTTCTGTGCTTCCCCAGCCGGGCGAGAAGATCGCCCATCTCAAGGTATCCGGGCATGATATAGAGCACCTGATTGGCCTTGCGGGGCGAGAACCCGGTGGCCAAGGCGTCGCCCTCGCGACCACTGTCGTAGACGTAGTGATAGGAGCCGTATCCGATGAGGGTCGGGCCCCACATCACGGGCTCCCAG
The DNA here is from genome assembly GCA_964391555.1 of uncultured Rhodobacterales bacterium. Lineage (GTDB taxonomy): Bacteria > Pseudomonadota > Alphaproteobacteria > Rhodobacterales > Rhodobacteraceae > JAMWZF01. The sequence goes on along the minus strand of CAYMMT010000054.1, from coordinate 12,253 downwards.
CCCGTGATTTTCCGAAACAACGTGTCCAGCGTCACGGCATCCGCACGGCGGGTCGGATGCTCCACCGCAGAGATGAACTCGAAGGGAGAGATTTCGGTGGGTTTGGTCTTTGCTTCGGATTTGGCCATGGCGATGAATAACACGTCGCGACCAAAACGTCAGCCGGTCAGATGACCTCGGGCTTTCGCTCCGGGCAAGCTCGACCAAATCGGTTCGCAACAGGATTGTCGGGCCCGAGAAGGTCGCGAGAGGCAAGCACGGGAGTGCCGGCAGCGGCACCGTTTGCCGTGACGCCGGACCGCGCTTGGTGCGTCAGGGGCCGCATCGCTACCTCGGAAGGTCGTTCGCGGCGGCGGTCGGGCGCCGCGGCGCAAGTCCCGATCAGATCTGGCAAGACAGTCGGCCGCGCTAGGTCTCGTCCCGAAACCGGTTCACGATCGGATAGCGGCGGTCGAGCCAGAACGCCTTCATCGACAATCGTGGCCCGGGCGCGGATTGGAAGCGCTTGTATTCGCTGATGTAGAGCAGATGCTCGACCTTCTTCACGGTCTTCCGGTCGAACCCCGCGGCCACGCAATCGGCGACGCTGGCTTCGCCATCGACGAGCATTTCGAGAATACCGTCGAGGACGTCGTAATCCGGCAGGCTGTCGCTGTCCTTCTGGTCGGGCCGAAGTTCGGCCGACGGAGGTTTCTCGATAATCGTCTCGGGGATCACCTTGCCGGATGGAGCCTTCATCCACGGCCGATGGTTGGCGTTGCGCCAGCGGCAGGCTGCAAAGACGCGGGTCTTGTAGAGATCCTTGATCGGATTGTAGCCGCCCGCCATGTCGCCGTAGATCGTCGCGTAGCCCACCGCAACTTCGGATTTGTTGCCGGTTGTCAGCAGCATCTCCCCGAATTTGTTGGACTGCGCCATCAGCAGGAGGCCGCGAATACGGCTCTGGATGTTTTCCTCGGTCAGATCTTCAGGTCGGTCACCGAAAAGCGGCGCGAGAGTGTCGGTGACCGCACCCCTGACGTCCGCGATCGGAACGATGTCGTAGGTGACGCCCAGCAGCGCAGCGAGGGCTTTTGCGTCGTCAAGCGAAGCGTCGGAGGTGAATTCCGACGGCAACATCACGCCCCGCACGTTTTCCGGACCCAGTGCGTCCGCGGCGATGGTCGCCACGAGGGCGCTGTCGATGCCACCCGAGAGGCCGAGCAGCACTTTCGAAAACCCGGTTTTTCGCAGATAATCCCGCACCGCCAGAACCATGGCCTGATAGTCCTGCTCGAGACTGTCGGGGCGCACGGTCTTCTGGCCCGCCTCGGCCCGCCAGCCATCGGCGCCCTGAACGAAGTCGACATGTGCGATGGCCTCTTCAAACCATGGCAACTGGACCGCGAGGGCGCCGCCTGGGTTCAGCACGAAAGACCCACCGTCAAAAACCTGATCGTCCTGCCCGCTGACCATATTCAGATACGCCATCGGCAGGCCGGTCTCGGTGACGCGGGCCACGACTTCGTTCAACCGCACCTCGTGTTTATCCCGGAAATAAGGCGAGCCGTTCGGCACGACAAAAAGGTCTGCCCCGCTTTCTTCCATGGCTTCGCAAACATCCGGATACCAGACATCTTCGCAGACAGGCGTACCGATCCGAAGAGGCCCCGCATCCCACGGACCTTGCATGTCCGACCTCGAGAACAGGCGAACTTCGTCGAACACCGTGAAGTTGGGCAGGAAGAACTTGCGCGTGGTCGCCCGCAGGGATCCGGCGCCAAGGATAACGTAGGCGTTGTGCAGCTTGCCGCCTTCGGCGATGGGCAGGCCAACTCCCAGCAAGGGCCCATCCGCACAGTCCGCCGCCAACTGCCGCATCGCCGCCTCGGCAGCCTCGACAAAGGCAGGTTTCAGCACGAGGTCCTGGGTCTGGTAACCCGTCAGAAACATCTCGGGCAACGCCACGAAGTCCGCACCGGCAAGGCGGCCCTCTTCCCAGGCGGCGCGCGCCTTGCGCGCATTGCATGCGATGTCCCCCACTGTCGGATTCAGTTGGGCGAGCGTGATGCGGTATCGGTCTGACATCTGGCACGGGCTTTCATTCGCTGATCCTGCCCCATGTAGCAGAACGAATGCCGAGGGAAAGGCGGGGCGTCTTTGGACGTCTACCCCGTTGTCTCGGAATGCGGGAGCGACTAATCTCTGCGGCAATGAGCGGAGGGAGAGCAGTCAGATGAAACCTCGGAGCGCGCCAATCCTTGCATTGGCCCTGTCCTCGGTCGCCTTTGCGGCCCCGACTTTCGCCCAGTCCGTCGAAACCAAGCAGTACGACGACGGAGGCATCTACGAGGGGACATTCCTGAACGGACGCCAGCACGGGCAAGGCAGCTACCGGCTCCCCAACGGCTACGAATACACCGGTGAGTGGTTCGAGGGAGAAATTCGTGGCACGGGCGTGGCGAGGTTCCCCAACGGGTCCGTGTACGAAGGCCAATTCGCGGCAGGCAAGCCGAATGGCTTCGGCAAGATCACCTTTGCGGATGGCGGCACCTACGAAGGCGACTGGGTCGACGGTAAGATCGAGGGAACCGGCCTGGCCACCTATGCCAACGGCGTGACCTACGAGGGCCAGTTCCGCAACGCGATGCACAACGGTCAAGGTGTGATGCGCGCGCCGTCCGGCTACGTCTATGACGGGGCCTGGGTGAATGGCGTGAAGGAGGGCACAGGGACGATCACCTACCCGGATGGCGCGGTCTACGCCGGTGAGATGGTCGACGGCGAACGCGAGGGCCAGGGAACGCTGACGATGCCAGACGGCATGACCTATGACGGCATGTGGACCGCGGGCCAGATCGAAGGTGAAGGCCGCCTTGTCCAGCCAAACGGGGATATCTACGAAGGCACGCTCGTTGCGGGGAAACGCGAAGGCGACGGCACCGTGACCTATGCCAATGGCGACGTATACCAGGGTCAGTTCCAGGGTGACCGTCGGCATGGACAGGGCAGCTTCAGCGGCTCGGATGGCTATACCTATGTCGGATCGTGGGTCGGTGGACAGATCGAGGGCATCGGTCGCGTCACCTATCCCGATGGCTCCGTCTACGAAGGCGAGTTCATCGCCGACCTCCCCGAAGGCCAGGGCAAGATCACCTATCCGGACGGTTCAACCTATGAAGGCGGGTGGTCCAACGGGGTCATCAACGGTTCAGGAATTGCCACCTACGCCAATGGCCTGGTCTACGAAGGCGAGTTCCTCAATGCCAAGAACCATGGTCAGGGCAAGATGACCTATGCGGACGGCTATTCCTACGACGGTTCGTGGGTCGCCGGCCAACGGCAAGGCTTTGGCACGGCCACCTATGCTGACGGTACAATCTACGAAGGTGAATTCGCTTCGGGCCAACGCCACGGCGCCGGCAAGATCACGATGCCGGATGGGTTCATCTACGAAGGCCAGTGGGAAGCCGGAGAGATCTCCGGGCTTGGCACCGCAACTTATGCGAATGGGGACATTTACAACGGTATGTTCGTGAATGGCCGACGCCAGGGTCAGGGAACCATGACCTACGCCAGCGGCGACACCACGTCCGGCGACTGGCAGGACGGCGCGCTGGTGACCCAGAACGCCGCCAACCCGGCGACCGACGCGGTCTCGGCCGAAGACGGCGCGAACGCGTCGGAATAGGCGGCCGCCCCCCAGCAAGGTTGACTGGCTAGCCCCAAGACCACGCCTGCCGCGGAATCGGTCGGTATTGCCGATCGGACGAGGGTCGCAAAGGGGCAGCACGGGCCTGTCACAAACGCCATCAAAATGGCCATGACAATTCAAGCGCATGCGCCTAGGCTGACCATGGGTAAAAAGCACTTGGGGGCCACAATGGACGCCGCTGCCGCAGTCGCCGCACTACAGAACGATCCCGACAATTTCATGAAGTACTACCCGGTTTCGATCGCCGGGATCGCGGGCGCCGCGAACGCCTTCATGCGCAAACGCGATCCGGGCGTGACCGCCGGGACAGTCGACGGAAAGGAAGGCCATTACGGCGCCAGCCGCCCGGGTCCGATGGGCCTCGGCACGCGAAACCTGTCATCCTTCCAGATTGTCGGCTTTCCGGGGGCAGGCCATCACCAATTCGCCGTTCAAACGGTGCCGATGGTGGACTTCGACGGCCAGGTCAACGGCGTTGCGGACATGCAAGGCCAGGCAAACGCGATCCCGCCCACGGCACTCGGCGGCGCTGGCGCGGCGATCATGGTCACCGGCATGCTCACGACCTGCACCTTTGTCTGGGCCGCCATTGGTGGCGTGCTCCATTGCGCCCATGTGCAGCCGACGGGCCCGTTGAGCCCCCTGGACGTTCATAATCGGTTGCATCTGCAAGGTCGGTTTGTGGGTCACCCCAACAACCCCGTCGGGACGTTCGGCAAAAACGACTATCCCATGTTCGCCCACGTTCTCGGGGTCAGAACGGGGGGCACGTGGAGGCTCTATGCCCAGCTCAGCAACAACAACGGGCAGAATATCACGGGCGCGTACCGGATCTATCCCGGCGGCAGAGTTTCGCTCTGAACGGGATCAATCGAGTTCTGTCCAGGGCCAGGGCTTCACTTCGCTCGCCGCCGTCTGGAACCGGGCGGCCTTGGCTATCCATATCCCGAGATCGGTGCCGAATTCGGCCAACCTTTCATTCGGCTCGCCCTTGTTGATCAGCATCACCACGAACTGAATCACGGTCACGACACCCAGCACGGTCTGGGCCACCGAAATCATGATCGCGATCAGGATCATGTAGAGAAGTCGCATCCCAAGATTCTCCTTGGCATCCGGTTCGTCCTGCGGTCCGTTGATCCTGCCGTCTACCTGATCGTCTTCCATCGCGCGCGCCCCCCTGCATCGATCCCAATATAGGGGCCCGTCCGGCTGTGGCCTAGCCCCCTGCTGGAGCATCTCTGGGAGTCGGGGTCGACGCCATCGCTGCCGCATTCACCAGTGGTACCCGGCAGGTTCCGTCGCGCGGGTGCGGGGGACCCGCGCCCTACCCCGCCGCCTTGGCCCGCACACGGTCGATCATCACCTGCGTGCCACGGCTGAATTCCAGCGGACAAGGGTATTCGGCATCGCCTCGCAATGCCGCACCAAAATTCTCGACCTGAAGCACGTAGTGGTTCACGCCCGGCCATCGTTCGGTGCGCACGTGCATTGGGTTCGGTCCCGTGATCTCAAGCCGCGCTTCCCCAAAGACATTGGCGTTGAAGGGGCACGTCAGGCGCATCGCGCCCTCTTCTCCGTGAAATGTGATCTCTTGCCGGGGGAACATCCGCATCGACACCATCCCTGTGTAAAGGAAGGTGTCAAAGGTGGCACACACCTCGGCATAGACGTCGACGCCATTCTGCTCCCGAATATCGGCGTGGGTGATCTCAACCGGTTCCTGACCAGTGACATATCGGGCCGCGCCAAAGGCATAGACCCCGATATCCGCGAGCCCCCCACCCCCGGTGTCCGGCTTGTTGCGGATGTTGTCCGGCTTCGCGCGGTTGTCATAGCTGAAGGCACAATCAACGCGCACCAGCGAACCGATATGACCCTCGTTATAGAGCTCCCGCGCGCGGATGAACTGCGGATGATGAACGATCATGTAGGCCTCTGCGGCCAAGAGCCCGCTGGCGTCCCGCTTGGCGATGACCGCATCGAACTCCGGTGCGGTCATGGCGAGCGGCTTTTCGACGAGCACATGCTTGCCCGCATCAAGCGCCTTCAGGGTCCATTCCACATGCAGATGGTTGGGGAGCGGGATGTAAACCGCATCGATTCCGGGGTCCGCCAAGAGCGCGTCGTAGTCATGGTGGACAAACAGCCCTGGCGCGAAATCAAATCTGTCTGCCTTGGATGGGTCCGAGGTCGCGAGGGCGGAAAGCTCAGCGCCTTTCGCGCGATGGATCGCGGGGCCCATCTCGGTCGCCGCAAAGTTGGAGGCGCCCAAGATGCCCCAGCGGATCGGTGTCGTCATGATCTGTCCTCCCTGACGGCAACACTACCTGCAGGTCTGGGGCGATCAATGCCGAACACGAGATCAATGCTTCCGCCTGCGACGCTGTCGGGCCGCGCCGCGAGCATCGGCCCCAACTCCGCGACGGACCTGGGGCCGACTCAGTTCATGCGGTTGCAAGCATGCCCTTCTTCCTGGCCAATTCCTGCATGCGCTTTTGCAGTTTCTCGAAGGCACGCACCTCGATCTGGCGAATCCGTTCCCGGCTCACGTCATAGCGGCCCGACAAATCCTCGAGCGTGACCGTCTCTTCGGCCAACCGACGCTGGGTCAGGATATCCCGTTCCCGGTCATTGAGGACCTCCATCGCTTCCGCCAACAGCTCGCGGCGGGCGTCCATCTCGTCCTGCGCCTCGTAGGCCGCGGCCTGGTCGGCATCCTCGTCTTCCAGCCAATCCTGCCACTGCGTCGCGCTCTCGCCGTCGGTGCCGCCAACCTGGGCGTTCAAAGAGGCATCGCCACCCGACAAGCGCCGGTTCATCGAAATCACTTCGTCCTCGGTCACACCGAGATCGTTGGCGATCTGCGCCACGTTTTCCGGCCGCAGATCCCCTTCCTCGAGCGCCCCGATGCGGGCCTTGGCTTTACGAAGGTTGAAGAACAGTTTTTTCTGCGCCGAGGTGGTTCCCAGCTTCACCAGACTCCAGGATCGCAGGATATATTCCTGGATCGAGGCGCGGATCCACCACATCGCATAGGTCGCCAGCCGAAAACCCTTTTCCGGGTCGAACCGCTTCACGGCCTGCATGAGACCCACGTTGGCTTCCGAAATAACCTCGGCCTGCGGCAAGCCGTACCCGCGATAGCCCATCGCGATCTTTGCGGCGAGGCGCAGATGCGAGGTGACCATCTTGTGGGCGGCCTGGGTGTCTTCGTGGTCCACCCAGCGCTTTGCCAGCATGTATTCCTCTTCCGGCTCCAGCATCGGGAAGCGGCGGATTTCCTGCAGATACCTGTTCAGTCCCTGCTCCGGCGATGGCGCCGGGAGATTCGCATAAGTTGCCATGTCTGTGTCCCCTCCCATGTTATTGGGGTTAACATGCATATGGTGGCGCTATCAGCCCGGTTCAAGAGCTCACCGCGCGCCAGTCTGATATACGATATGGTAAGTCATGGCGCCGAGACGAGCCAGGTTACTGCGCACTCACGCACATGGGAGAGGCATTTCAGGTTTTCGCGCGCAATTCCTCGATGAGATGCGCCAAATCTGATGGCGCCGGGCTTTGAAACAACAGCTTTTCGGATGTCACCGGATGCACGAACCCCAAAGTGGCGGCATGAAGGGCCTGTCGGTCGAATGAAACATCGAGCGCCGGTGGAAGGCGACGGCCACCATAGACCGGATCACCGACAAGCCCATGCCCGGTATGCGCCATATGAACCCTGATCTGATGCGTTCGTCCGGTCTCGAGCCGACAGTCTACAAGGGCCGCGACTTTGCCAAACCTTTCTGTCAACCGGGCGCGGGTTACGGCATGACGCCCCGTTCCGTCCCAAACCACGGCCTGCTTCTGCCGATCCGTCCGGTGGCGGGCGAGACCGCTGGTGATCTTCATCACCGACCCCTCGAAACCGACCCCCCGCACCCCCCTCAGCCGTGGGTCCGCCGGATCCGGCACACCGTGGCAGACCGCCAGATACGTCCTTTCAGCCGAGTGATCCGCAAATTGCGCGGCAAGCCCGTGATGCGCCGCGTCAGACTTGGCCACGACCAGCAACCCGCTGGTATCCTTGTCGATCCGGTGCACGATGCCGGGCCGCTTTTCACCGCCAACGCCGGACAGGTCGCCACCGAAATGGTGGAGCAGCGCATTTACCAACGTGCCTGATGGCGAGCCTGGCGCGGGGTGCACGACCATCCCCGCCGGCTTGTCCACGACGATCAGGTCGGCATCCTCATGCACCACGGTGAGCGGAATATTCTCGGGCGCGACGTTCCATTCGGCCGCCTCTTCGACCAAAATCTCAATCACATCCGCTTCCGCGACCTTCGCCCGCGCGTCCGTGACCACGGATCCGTTGACCGTCACGGCCCCTTGACCAATCAGACGTGAGAGACGGGACCGAGACAACGCCGCCTCGGCTGGAACGTCCCGCGCCAGTGCCTTATCAAGGCGTGACGGCGGGTCCGCCGCTATGGCAAAGCTCACGAGGGATGCGGGCATTGGATACTCCGGAAGAACCGACCGAGTTGCCGCCAAGCCTGAAGCTGCTCCGGGCCATGGTCTTTGCCCTGATGGCGGTGATGATCGTGGGGTTCATAGTGCTCGTGTCGGTCTTTGTCACCCGCTTCGGCGCGACGCCCCCGCCCCTGCCGGACAGAGTGGCGCTGCCGGACGGCGAGACCGCACGCGCTGTTACGCTCGGTTCCGACTGGATCGCCGTGGTGACCGATAGTGACCGGATATTGATTTTCGACCGCGAAACGGGCGGATTGCGCCAAACGGTGGAGATCGAATGACCGCCAAACCCCTCAAGGGCATCCGTGTCCTCGACCTGACAAACGTGCTCGCGGGACCCTTCTGCTGCCATCAACTCGCGCATTTGGGTGCGGAGGTCATCAAGATCGAGTTGCCCGGAACAGGTGATCTTGCCCGCCAGCTCGGTCAGGATGAGACCTTGTCGGCCCAAAACATGGGGGTATCGTTTCTTGCCCCGAACCCGGGCAAGAAATCCCTGACCGTGAATATGAAGTCCGAACAGGGCCAGTCGGTTCTGGAGCGTTTGGTGGAGCGATCCGATGTCCTCGTCGAAAATTTCCGCCCCGGGGTGATGAAACGGTTGGGATTGGACTACTCAAGGTTGAAAAAAGTCAACCCGCAGCTCATTTATGCCGCGATATCCGGGTTTGGCCAGGACGGCCCATTGGCCAAGCGGCCGGCATATGACCAGATCGTGCAGGGGCTTTCGGGGGCCATGTCGATCACTGGTTCCCCGGACGAAACCCCGATGCGGGCGGGCTGGCCCGTGGCCGACACCGTGGGCGGGCTGACCGCTGCGATGGGTATTTGCGCGGCCCTCAACGAAACACCGCGTGGGGGCTTCATCGACGTCGCGATGACCGACGCGCTGATGGCGACCATGGGCTGGGCGGTGTCCAACTGGCTCATCGCCGGGGTGCGGCCAGAGCCCGCCGGCAACGAAAACCTGACTTCCGCGCCGTCTGCCGCCTACGTCTGTTCCGACGGCCCGCTGAACATCGCGGCGAACAAGCAAGAGCAATGGGAGGCGCTGGCGCGGCATCTCGGGCGGGCCGACCTTCTGACGGACCCACGGTTTGCGACCCGGGCCAGCCGCAAGGCCCACAGGCACGTCCTCAACACCGAAATCGGCAAGAGTCTCGCCACGCGCCCGGCGGCTGTCTGGGAGGAGGAGTTGAACGCGCTCGGCGTTCCGGCTGGCCGAATTCTCGACCTGGAAGACGCGCTCGAAACGGAACAGTTCCGAAGCCGCGACCAGATCGCCCGCTACAAACTCCCGGACGGGCGCGACATCCGGACCTTCCGCACCGGGCTGCGCATCGACGGTACGTCCCCTTGCGTCGCGGACGGACCGCCCACTCTGGGTCAGCATACCGACGAGATCCTTGAAGAAGTTGGCTATTCGGCAGCCGAGATCGCCGAACTCAGAGAGGTCAAAGCGATATGAGTGACGTCTCGGACTGGTGGTCGACCGCCATCATCGACATGGAACCCGGACGCATCGACATCCGGGGGAGGCCGATTCAGGACCTCATCGGAAATGTCAGTTTTCCGCAGATGATCTGGCTGATGCTGCGGGGTGACCTGCCAAACGAGGGTCAAGCCAAGCTGCTTGAAGCGGCTCTTGTTGCGGCGGTCGATCATGGCCCGCAGGCGCCATCGATTGCGACGGCACGCATGGCGGTCACCTGTGGCGCGACCGTTAATCAGGCGATGGCCTCTGCTGTAAACCTGCTGGACGATGTCCACGGCGGCGCGGGGGAGCAGGCCGTCACGCTTTACGCCCGGATCGCAGAAAGCGGCGAGATCGAGGGCGAGGTAGACCGCTGGCAGGCCGAGGTTTCCCCCTACATCCCGGGATTCGGGCATCGGTTTCACAAACCCACAGATCCCCGCGCTCCTCGCCTCATGGCCCTTGCACGAGAGGCGGCTGCGGCGGGCATTATCGCCGGCAACGTCGTCGAGATCGCCGAAGGGGTCGAGTCCCTGCTGTCCCTGCGGAAAGGCAAGGCCATCCCGATGAATATCGACGGCGCCACCGCCGTTCTCCACGCCGAACTGGGTTTCGGCGCCGGGCAGGCACGGGCGCTTTTCTGTCTCTCTCGATCTGTCGGGATTGCGGCGCACGCCCTGGAACAAGTGGAACAGGGTGGTCGCAACAAGGGGCCGACACCGCCGTCGTACCGCTGGACCTATACCGGGT
>CAYMMT010000054.1:0-1714 GCA_964391555.1 uncultured Rhodobacterales bacterium | reverse complement strand
GGGAAGCGTCAGTTTTCAGGATCGATGGCCCGTCTGAACCACGGAAAGGCGCCCACAGATCGCCGATCGTTGGCGCGCAGAACCGCATAACAAGTCAGCAAACACAGGGTCGGGACTACATCGTGATCGTTTTTGTTAAAAAAAGCCCTTGAAGGTTCGACTTCGAAAGCGAACTTTAATGATACGAGGCCACGGTTGGTGCGGGGCCAGAGAGTCCCCCCGACCCCGATCCAGAGGAGCACTTCAACGTGCCGTCTTTTTCGACAACTCTTGAGCAGTCCATCCACGCGGCATTGGCGTTGGCCAACGCGCGGCGTCACGAACTTGCAACGCTCGAGCATCTGCTGCTCGCCCTGATCGACGAACCGGATGCGGCAAGGGTGATGAAGGCGTGTTCCGTCGATCTTGATGAATTGCGCAAGAGCCTCGAGGAATTTATCGACGACGATCTGTCGACTCTCGTGACGGATGTGGACGGGTCCGAAGCTGTCCCCACGGCAGCCTTCCAGCGTGTGATCCAGCGCGCGGCGATCCATGTTCAGTCGTCCGGACGAACCGAAGTGACCGGCGCCAACGTGCTGGTCGCCATCTTTGCGGAGCGGGAATCAAACGCGGCCTACTTCCTGCAGTCCCAGGACATGACCCGGTACGACGCCGTCAATTTCATCGCCCATGGCGTGGCCAAGGATCCCGCCTTCGGGGAGAGCCGTCCGGTGACCGGAGCGACCGACGCCGAAGAAGAGACACTGTCATCCAGCGCGACCGAGGCGGACGACAAGGAATCCGCGCTCGCCAAATACTGCGTGGATCTGAACGCCAAGTCCCGCAAGGGGGACGTCGATCCGCTGATCGGACGCGAACTGGAGGTGGAGCGCTGCGTGCAGGTGCTGTGCCGTCGGCGCAAGAACAATCCGCTGCTGGTGGGTGATCCGGGTGTCGGCAAGACCGCGATCGCCGAAGGACTCGCCCGCAAGATTGTCGGCGGTGAGGTCCCGGAGGTTCTGTCCGGTGCGACGATCTATTCCCTCGATATGGGCGCCCTTCTGGCCGGGACCCGGTATCGCGGTGACTTCGAGGAGCGGCTGAAGGCGGTCGTCTCGGAATTGGAAGAACATCCCGACGCGGTACTCTTCATCGACGAAATTCATACCGTGATTGGTGCCGGTGCCACCTCTGGCGGGGCGATGGACGCGTCCAACCTGCTGAAGCCGCCGCTTCAGGGAGGCAAATTGCGGACGATGGGTTCCACCACCTACAAGGAATTCCGTCAGCATTTCGAAAAGGACCGGGCGCTGAGCCGCCGGTTCCAGAAAATCGACGTGAACGAGCCGTCGGTCGAGGACAGCGTCAAGATTCTCAAAGGTCTGAAGCCCTATTTCGAGGACCACCACGCGATCAAATATACCGCGGACGCAATCAAGTCCGCGGTCGAGTTGAGCGCGCGCTACATCAACGACCGCAAGCTCCCCGACAAGGCCATCGACGTGATTGACGAAGCCGGCGCAGCCCAGCATCTCGTCGCGGAATCCAAGCGGCGCAAGACCATCGGCCCGAAGGAGATCGAGGCCGTGGTCGCCAAGATTGCGCGGATCCCGCCCAAGAACGTCTCGAAGGACGATGCCGAAGTGCTGAAAGACCTCGAGGCAACCCTCAAGCGCGTGGTCTTTGGCCAGGATCCGGCCATTGAGGCATTGTCATCGGCGATCAAGCTTGC
>CAYMMT010000053.1:0-16798 GCA_964391555.1 uncultured Rhodobacterales bacterium | reverse complement strand
GTGAGGGCCGCGACCGCGTCGACCACCACCATGTTCACGGCCCCGGACCGCACCAGCGTATCCGTGATCTCCAGGGCCTGTTCGCCGGTGTCGGGCTGCGAAATCAGAAGCTCATCAAGATTGACGCCCAGCTTCCGGGCGTATTGTGGGTCCAGCGCGTGCTCCGCGTCGACGAAGGCGCACACACCGCCCTTCTTCTGCTCTTCGGCCACGCAATGCAGCGTCAGCGTGGTCTTGCCGGACGATTCAGGGCCGTAGATTTCCACGATCCGGCCTTTCGGCAGGCCACCGATGCCCAGCGCAATATCCAGGCCCAGTGATCCGGTGGACGTGGCCTCGATCTCGGGCATGGCGGTTTCGCCGCCCAGCTTCATGATCGAGCCTTTGCCGAACTGCCGCTCGATCTGCGCCAAAGCCGAATCAAGCGCCTTCTGTTTGTCCGCGCCACCCTTGTCTGCCATCGTCAAAAGCTCTGCCGTTGCCATAATGTTTCGCTCCTTCTGCCACAGGCCCCTGGGGGCGGCAATCGCTGCTTCGTTCGCCTCTTGTTCTCACCGTCATGAGATCAAAAAGAGAACATTTCAAGTAAATTCTTATCAATCCAAGCTTTCGGTGGAATCGGTTAAGGAGTAGTTTACGGCGGACTCTTCCCCGAACGAGGCGGGTAAATGCTTGTTTTCTGGCCTGAAAAGCTGGTGTTCCTGGCCGTACCAAAGACCGGGACCACCGCCCTGCACGAGGCCCTCGCGCCACGGGCGGATATGGTCATAGGGTATCCGCCGCATCTGAAGCACTCGCCTTACTACCGGTATCGCCGTTTCCTGCAGCCCTTCTTCGAAAAAGCCGGTGGTCAGGAGATGGAAACCATGGCTGTCATCCGGCACCCCGTGGATTGGCTTTCCTCCTGGTACCGCTACCGAAATCGCGACGATCTGGTTGGCAGGCCCAATTCGACCCGCGAGATGACCTTCGACGGGTTTGTCGACGCCTATTGCAAGGGAAAACCACCGGAATTCGCGCGGGTCGGCAGCCAATCGCGCTTTGTACTCAATGGGAATGGCGAGTTGGCGGTGGACCACCTGTTTCGCTACGAAGATCAGCCGCGGCTCATCGCCTTTCTCGAAGATCGCCTGAAGACCAGAATCACGCTTTCGCGTGCCAATGTCTCCCCAACGTTCGAGGTCCAGCTTTCGTCGAAGGTCGAAGACAAGCTGAGGCGCAAGCGGCCCGAGGAGTTCTCGGTTTGGGAGATGGCGGGTTCGGAAGGCTGACCCGCCCAAGGCGCCCCGCCGCTCGCAGACGGATCGTCAGCCGGAAAACGCAGCCGCCACCTTATCTCTGCGCCGTTTCCCAGTCGGGATGAACCCATGGGCCGTCATTCGACCGCGGCAGCATCGGTCGACCCAGCACATGATCCGCCGCCTTTTCGCCGACAAGAATGGATGGGCCGTTCAGGTTGCCATTGGTGATCCTTGGAAAGATCGAAGAATCGGCCACGCGCAGGCCGTCGACGCCAATGACCCGCACATCGGGATCGACCACCGCATCCCGATCATCGGCGCGCCCCATGCGGCAGGTCCCGCATGGATGATACGCACTTTCCGAATGCTCGCGGATGAAGGCATCGATGTCCGCGTCGCTCTGGACCGCCGCGCCGGGCTGGATTTCGTGGCGCACATGCGGAGCCATGGGCGATTGGTCGAAAATCTCTCGGGTCAGGCGGATGCAGCGGCGGAAATCGATCCAGTCCTGCTCGGTCGACATGTAGTTGAAGAGGATCGACGGCGCGGCCTTCGGGTCAGCCGAGGTGAGCCTGATCCGGCCCCGGGAGGGTGACCGCATCGGCCCGACGTGGGCCTGAAACCCGTGGCCTTCGGCCGCGGCCTGACCATCGTACCGCACCGCAATGGGGAGGAAGTGGAACTGGATGTCGGGATAGCGCACGCCGGCTTGCGACCGGATGAAGCCCGTCGATTCGAAATTGTTCGACGCGCCGGGGCCCGTGCGGGCAAAGAGCCATTGCGCCCCGACCCAGGCTTTCCCGAACAAGTTCCAGTACTTGTAGAGCGTATCCCGGTGACGCGCGGCGAACTGCACGTAGACCTCGAGGTGATCCTGAAGGTTGCCGCCCACACCGGGCCGGTCCGCGACAACGTCGATCCCGTGTTCAGCCAGATGCGCCGCAGGCCCGATCCCCGACAACATCAGGAGTTTGGGTGAATTGATCGCCGAGGCCGCCAGGATAACCTCGGCCCGGGCACGCAAGACCCGGCCATCCATGGTTTCAACACCTGTCGCGCGGCCGTCCTTGATCACAACGCGCTTGGCTTCACCACGGTGGATGTCGACCAATCCGGTCGCCTGTGCGGGACGCAGGTAGGCCTTCGCCGCGGACCAGCGCTCCCCCTTCCACACGGTTTGCTCAAAGGGCCCAAATCCTTCGGGATAGCGCCCGTTGTAGTCTTCGGTCACCGGGTAGCCCGCCGCCTGCCCCGCCTCCACGAAGGCGTGATAGAGCGGGTTCTTTCGGGGACCACGGGTCACATGGAGCGGACCGTCGCGGCCTCTCCAGCCGTCGTCTTTTGGTCCGTGCCAGGCCTCCATCCGCTGGAAATAGGGCTGGACGTCCGCAAAGGCCCAGCCGTCGGCCCCCGCCTCGGCCCAGTGATCGAAGTCATGGGGATGACCCCGCACATAGGCCATGCCATTGATCGAGGACGACCCGCCGATCACCCGCCCCCGCGGGCAGACCAGCCTCCGTCCGCCCAGATGCGGCTCCGGGTCACTGACAAAGCCCCAATCGTACCGTTTCATGTTCATCGGATAGCTGAGCGCGCCCGGCATGTTGATCAGCGGTCCCCAATCGGAACCGCCGGCCTCAAGCACAAGCGCGGACCGACCGGCCTCAGCCAGCCGGAAGGCCATGGCGCAGCCCGCGCTGCCGGCACCGACGATGACGTAATCCGCTTCCATTTCAGTCCTTTAGTACGGGGCGTCCACGGGCCCCATGCCGACGTAGACCGATTTGATCTGGCTGTAATGCTCAATCGCCACCTTGCCGTTCTCACGACCCACGCCGCTGGCTTTCATGCCGCCAAAGGGGGCTTCGACGGGGGTGAGGTTGTAGGTGTTGATGAAGCAGGACCCGGCCTTGAACCCGGCGGCCATGCGATGCGCACGGGCGAGGTCGCGCGTGAAAACACCTGCCGAGAGGCCGAATTCGGTCGCGTTTGCGCGCTCCAGAACCTCCTCTTCGGTCTCGAACTCCAGAACGGACAGTACCGGCCCGAAGATCTCGTCGCGGGCGATGGTCATGTCGTCGGTCACACCCGTGAAAATGGCCGGCTGCAGAAAGAAACCCGGACCCGGCATGCGGTGACCGCCGTGGACGAGAGTCGCGCCCTCGGCGAGGCCCTTGACGATGAACCCTTCAACGATCTCACGCTGTTCGTTGCTGACCATCGGGCCGAAATTCGTCGCCTCGTCAAGCGGATCGCCGATGACCGCGGTTTTCAGCCGTTCGGCGAGGCGCGCCACGAACGGTTCCACAAAACCCTTTTGCACGAAAACCCGCGTGCCGTTGGAGCAGACCTGCCCCGACGAGTAGAAATTGCCAAGGATCGCGCCACCGACCGCCTGTTCGAGGTCCGCGTCGTCGAAGATGACGATCGGCGATTTGCCACCCAACTCCATCGTGACGTTCCGCAACCCGGCTGCGGCGGCCTCGTAGACCCGCCGCCCCGTTGGCACGGAGCCGGTGAGGGACACTTTGGCGACCCGTGGGTCGGTGACAAGCGCCCGCCCGACGCCGCCCGCGCCCTGAAGGACGTTGTAGAGCCCGGCCGGGGCGCCGGCCTCCATCAGGATCTCGGCCACTTTCAAGGCGCTGAGCGGCGTTGTCTCGGACGGCTTGAAGATCATCGAGTTGCCGCAGGCGAGCGCCGGTGCGCCTTTCCAACAGGCGATCTGGGTCGGGTAATTCCATGCCCCCAGGCCAACGCAGACCCCCAATGGCTCTCGCCGGGTATAGACGAAGTCTCCTCCGGGCAACGGGATGTGCTCGCCCGACAGCCCGGCAGCGAGCCCGCCGAACCACTCCAGCGCATCGGCGGCGGAGGTCGCGTCCGCGACCAGTGTTTCCGACAGCGGTTTGCCCGTGTCCCGTGTCTCAAGCTCCGACAGCGCCCGATTGCGCGACCGCATGATCCGCGCGGCTTCGGTCAAGACACGGCCCCTTTCGGTCCCACTCTTCCCGGCCCACGCGTCTTGCGCCCGCTGCGCGGCCACCAACGTCCGCTCGATCAGGGGCTCCGTCGCCTGATGCAGCGTTGCGATCACTTCGCCGGTTGCCGGATCGATCACCGGCATCTCCGCCCCGGCGCTGTCTTCGACATAGTCGCCGTCGATGAAATGACTGGCCTTGGGTTGCGGGTCGTAGCTCTCGGTCATCATTCCCCCCTCGGGTATCGCTGGGCCTCTTCCAGCACGTTGAGATCCATGTGGTTGCGCATGAAGCGTTCGGACGCCTTTTGCAGCGGCTGATAGTCCCACGGATAGTATGCGCCGTTCCGGAGCGCGTCGTAGACGACGTGCCGCCGGGCCTGGGACTGGCGCACCTCGGCGTCGTAGCGTGCAAGGTCCCAGCGCGCCTCGGCCTTGGCCTTCAACTGGGTCCGGGTGCCCTGATGCGCCGGGGTTTCGGCAAGGTTCGTCAACTCGTGCGGATCAGCCTCAAGGTCAAAGAGCTGGTCGGGATCCGCCGGGCACATCGTGTATTTCCACTTTCCGTAGCGCAGGCAGACCATCGGCGCGACTGATCCTTCGGCGGCGTATTCCATGGCCACTGGCGCACTTCGCTCGGCGCCGTTTGCCAGCGGGATCAGGCTCTCTCCATCTGTCCATGGCGCCACGTCGCCAAGGTCGAGTCCCGCCAGATCACAAAGCGTCGGCGTGACATCCAACGTCGAAACCGGCGCCTCGACCAGTCCCGGTTCCATGCCTGGTGCCGCGATCATCAAGGGCACCCGCGCCGACCCCTCGAAGAACGACATCTTGAACCAGAGCCCGCGCTCCCCCAGCATGTCACCGTGGTCGGAGACAAAGAGGACAACCGCCTCCTGCCGCGTGTCCTCCAGAATCCCGAACAGCCGTCCGATCTGGTCGTCGAGGTAAGTGATATTGGCGAAATAGGCCCGCCGGGATCGCGCGATGTCCTCATCCGAAATCACGTAGTTGCGCCAGTCGTTCGCGTCGAAGATGCGCTGCGAATGCGAATCGTGATCCTTGTAATCCATTGCCGGTACGAGGGGCTGCAAATGCGCGCAGTTGTCATAAAGGTCCCAGTATTTTCGCCGGGCCACGTAGGGATCATGGGGGTGGGTGAAGCTCACCGTCAGGCACCATGGCCGCGCATCGTGGCCACGTCCGAGGTCATAGAGCTTGGCCGCCGCCCTGTCCGCGACGTCATCGTCGTATTCAAGCTGGTTGGTGATCTCTGCCACCCCTGCCCCGGTCACGGACCCCATGTTGTGGTACCACCAGTCGATCCGCTCGCCGGGCTTGCGCCAATCGGGCGTCCAGCCGAAGTCGGCAGGGTAGATGTCGGTCGTCAGGCGCTGCTCGAACCCGTGCATCTGGTCCGGCCCGACAAAATGCATCTTGCCCGACAGGCAGGTCTGGTAGCCTGCCCGGCGCAAGTGATGTGCGAACGTCGGAATGTCCGAGGCGAATTCGGCAGCATTGTCATAGACCCGCGTGCGGTGCGGCAACTGCCCGGACATGAAACTTGCGCGCCCCGGCGCGCAGAGTGGAGAGGCCGTGTAGGTGTTGGCGAACCGCGTGCTGCGCTCGGCGAGGCGCGACAGGTTCGGTGTCGAAAGCCACGGTGCCGGACCGTCTGGAAAAAACGTCCCGTTCAACTGGTCGACCATGAAAATCAGGATGTTGGGGCTCATCTCACACCTCCCTGTCGATCAGGGCCAGAACATGGCACGTCGCCTGTTCTGCCGTTTCGCCCCCCAGGGCGGAGCGAAGATAAAGCCCATCGATCAGCGCCGCGATCCGATCTGCGACCAACACCGGGTCAACCGACATTCCCCGCAACGCGTGAACAAGGTTGGACCGCAGGCGGCGCCTGTAGATTGACAGCAGTCTTGCCGCCCCGTCTGAGGTCATCGCCAGCACATAGAAATTCAGCCAGGCCGCCACGACCTCCGGCCGAAAGTTCTGCGCCGTGAACCCTGCCCGCACGATTGCCTCGACCCGGTCGCGTCGTGTACGGGCCATCGACAGGGCGCCGCGGACCTCGGCACCGTAGAGCCGCATGATATGGCGCATCGCGGCCAGGAGCATGTCCTCTTTCCCGCCGAAATAGTGAAATGCCAGGGCCGAAGACATCCCGGCCCGCTTCGCGATCCGTCCGACAGTCACATCCAACGATCTTGCCGCCCCGATCTCTGCGATCGTGGCTTCCACCAGCGCGGCACGGCGTATAGGCTCCATCCCGACCTTGGGCATTTCCGGTTCCTTATGGGCTTGCCAAAGGGACGCTAGTCGGTTTTTTATTGACTGGTCAATCAACAAAAATCATGACCGAACGGGAGGTCACCATGAAATACTCGCTGTCCATCTTCGCCATAATGGCGGCAAGCACGGCAGCCGCGGATTGCACGACCGTGGTTTTTTCGGATGTCGGCTGGACTGACATCACGGCCACGACCGCGGCCACGACCGTGGTTCTGGAGGCGCTCGGCTATGATACCGACATCAAGGTGCTGTCGGTGCCGGTGACCTACACGTCTCTGGCAGAAGGCGACGTGGACATATTCCTTGGCAACTGGATGCCCACAATGGAGGCCGACATTGCCCCCTACCGTGAAGCGGGAACCGTCGACACGGTGCGCGCGAACCTCGAAGGCGCAAAGTATACATTGGCGACCAATGCCGCTGGTGCAGCGCTGGGGATCACGGATTTCGCCTCGATCGCCGCCGCCGCCGAAGCGCTCGACGGCAAGATTTACGGGATTGAGCCGGGCAACGACGGCAACCGTCTGATCATGGACATGATCGAAGCCGATGCTTTCGGTCTGGGGGGCGCCGACATGGAAGTGGTCGAGAGCTCCGAGGCCGGCATGCTGGCACAGGTCGCCCGCGCGTCCGAGCGGGATGAACCCATTGTCTTTCTTGGCTGGGAACCCCATCCGATGAATGCGAATTTCGAGCTGACCTATCTGGAAGGCGGCGACGACTGGTTTGGCCCCAACCTCGGCGGCGCGACCGTGTTCACCAACACGACAGCCGGGTTCGCAGACGCCTGCCCGAATCTCGGCACCCTCCTCGGCAATCTGGAGTTCACGTTGGCCATGGAAAACGAGATCATGGGCGCGATCCTGAATGAAGGGGCCGACCCGGATGACGCGGCCAAGGCGTGGCTTGCCGCCAACCCCGGTGTCGTTACCGGCTGGCTCGACGGCGTGACAGCCATGGACGGAGGCGACGCCGAGGTCGCCGTGATGTCCGCGCTTTCCGAATGATCCCATGAAACGGGGCGGGTTTTGGCCCGCCCTTTTCCTGAAAGGCCCTTGCCCTGCTGGACTGGCTTACAGAAAACAAGATCCCGGTGGGGGATTGGGCGGAGGCGGCGTTCGACTGGCTCGACGACCGTGGTGCCGAGGTATTCGACGCGATCTCCGATGGTCTCGAATGGCTGATCGACGCCATTCTCTGGCTCCTGCAAACCCCCCATCCCCTGATCGTCATCGCCGTCTTTGTCGCAATGACATGGGGCATTCAGCGGTCATGGAAGACCTGCCTGCTTGTGGCAATCGGCTTCCTCTTCATCCTCAACCAGGACTACTGGGAGGAGACCACCGAGAGCCTGACCCTTGTGTTGTCGGCTTGCGTGGTCTGCATGGCCTTGGGCGTGCCCATCGGCATTGCGGCGGCCCACAGACCCCGGCTCTACGCCTGGATGCGGCCGGTGCTCGACCTCATGCAGACCTTGCCCACCTTCGTCTATCTCATTCCCGCCATTGTGTTTTTTGGCATCGGTATGGTGCCGGGACTGATCGCCACGGTGATCTTTGTGCTGCCCGCGCCCATCCGGCTGACCCATCTTGGCATTTCCTCCACACCGAACGCGCTGGTCGAGGCCGCCGAGGCGTTTGGTGCCACGGGCTGGCAAAAGCTCTGGAAAGTCGAGCTGCCGTCCGCCCTGCCCCAGATCATGACCGGCCTGAACCAGACGATCATGCTGTCACTGTCCATGGTTGTCATCGCGGCGCTTGTGGGAGCGGACGGGCTGGGCGTGCCGGTGGTTCGTGCCCTGAACACCGTGGACACCGCGAAGGGGTTCGAAAGCGGGTTGGTGATCGTCATCGTGGCAATCATCCTCGACCGGATGCTGAGGCTGAAAGACCGATGAGCGCCGTAGAATTCGACAACGTCTCCATCGTGTTCGGCGACAAGCCGAAAACCGCGCTGCCGCTCATGGACCAAGGCCAGACCCGCGCCGAAGTTCAAACGGCTTGCGGACAGATCCTGGGCGTCCACGACTGCACGCTGACCGTCAACGAAGGCGAGATTGTTGTCCTGATGGGGCTCTCCGGCTCCGGCAAATCGACGCTTCTGAGGGCGGTCAACGGTCTCAATCCGCTGGTGCGGGGCGACGTCCGCGTCAGGGACGGCGATCAGATGGTTTCGGTCACCAGGGCCCAGTCCGCAGCGTTGCGGCGGTTGCGGCGGACACGGGTCGCAATGGTTTTCCAGCAGTTCGGCCTTCTGCCGTGGCGGACCGTTCGCGACAATGTGGCTTTCGGACTGGAACTGGATGGGGTCAATCGGGCCGACCGGCGCGAAAAGGTCGAGCACCAACTGGACCTCGTGGGCCTGTCCAGCCGGGCCGATGCCCTGGTCGGCGAATTGTCCGGCGGCATGCAGCAGCGCGTCGGCCTCGCCCGGGCATTTGCGACCGAGGCGCCGATCCTGCTCATGGACGAGCCATTTTCGGCCCTCGACCCGCTGATCCGAACCCGATTGCAAGACGAACTTCTGGACCTTCAATCCCGCCTCGGCCGCACCATCGTATTCGTGTCTCACGACCTCGACGAGGCCTTCAAGATTGGCAACCGGATTGCCATCATGGAGGGCGGCCGGATCGTTCAGTGCGGCAGTCCGCCCGAGATATTTTCAAATCCATCAGACAGTTATGTCGCGGACTTCGTCCGGCACATGAACCCGTTGGGCGTGCTGACCGCGATTGATGTCATGACCAGGGCCGATACTTCACCGCGTGTGACCGTCGCGGCCGAAGCGCCGGTGACCGAAGTCATGGACGTCATCCTGACCGCCGACAGTCCGGTGGGCGTGGTTCGTGACGGCGAAATCCTTGGCGAGATCAGCAAGGACACGGTCATTCGCCGGTTGCGTAACCCGCAGGGCTGACGCCACCACTGGCCAAGGTCCCCGCGCCGGGCTATGACTGCGGTGCCTTCGGGAGGCGCCCCGGTCCGCGGAAAGCTGTCATCGGCACCCGTCAGAACTGCAAAGACCAGACCAGTTTCGGTCTTTCTCATGCCCGTATTCAGCGGATCACCGGGCGCGTCAAAGAGGAAGCCGATGACGAAATCAACCGAACAATTGCGCCGGGACGCAAAGACATTGCGCCGCGCCCATCAAGCCGGCGATTCCGATGCCCGGGCTGCGGTCCGCGCGTTCGTCCAGCCTGCGGACAAAGACCAACTGAAACACGCCGACTATTTGCACATCGTCGCACGACAATCGGGTTTTGCGTCATGGCCGGCGCTCGTTGCTTCGGCGGAACTGCACGGACTTGACCGTGCCGCACACATCCAGCGATTGACCATCGCGATGGCAGAAGGTCAGGACCACGTTGTCCGCGGGATCCTGAGCGAAACGCCTGACCTCGCCGAAGCCACCCTTGCGCTCGCCGCCGGATTCTATCGGCGCGAGGCGGTGACCCGCATGCTGGCTGACAGTCCCGGCACCGCGACGGCCAAGGTCGGGAGCGCGCCGCCTTTCATCCACTTCTGCCGCTCGCGCATGCTGCGCCTCTTTCCGGAGGCAGAAGCGGATATGCTTGCCATTGCCGAGATGTTCCTTGCCCAAGGCGTCGACGTCAATGAGGGCCTGCCCTGGCCGGATGATCCCGGGCACATGCTGTCCCCGCTCTACTTCGCGCTTGGACATGCGGGAAACCTGCCGCTCGCCCGTTGGCTGCTCGCGCAGGGGGCGACGCCGAACGACACCGAAAGCCTCTACCACGCGACGGAGCTTGGTCATCTCGACGGAGTCCGGCTTCTCCTCGAGTTTGGAGCCGATCCCGCCGGGACCAATGCCCTGCCCCGGGCCATGGACTTCGACAATGCCGACATGGTCAAACTCCTGCTGGACGCTGGCGCCGACCCCAACGAGTTCACGTCCGGCGACTTTGGTGGCGACGCTCCTTTTGTCGTGCCCGCTCTGCATCAGGCCGCGCGCAGACTGTCGTCGCCCGAGATCGTCGACCTGCTCCTTCAGGCCGGTGCGGATCCAACCGTGACATGGCAAGGCAAGTCCGCCTTCGCCTATGCCGCGGTCTATGGCAATGAGGCCCTCGCAAACCGATTGAGAGACATCGGGGCCGACACGACGCTCTCGGCCGATGAAAGCCTCATGGCAGCGGCAGCGCGCGGGGAAGACACCGCCGACAGGTTCATCGACCCTCACAAACTCGCCGATGAGTTCCGCAACATCCTGCGAAACATCGTGCATTTGCCGGGAAGGCTCCCACACATGCAAAGATTGGTGGAAATCGGCGTGGAATACGACCGACCCGATCCGGTCGAGGGGCTGACGCCCGTACAAATCGCCGGCTGGGAGGGCCTGCCGGATGTGATGGGGTATTTCCTGTCGCTCAAACCGGACCTGTCCCATATCAACGGCTATGGCGGGACGCTCTTGTCGACCATCATTCACGGGTCGGAAAACAACCCCCAGCGGGACGGGCGCGACCACTTGGCCTGCCTCGAACTGGCGCTGTCCGAAGGTGTCGCCCTGCCAAAGCGCGCCATAAAGATGGCCGGAGACGCAGAGGTTGCCGAATTTCTTGCCGAATGGGGCGCACGGCATCCCGGCCAAGTGGTGGAACACGGTCTTGGCTGAGTTCACGATACATGAACTGGACGCAGGCGGCGGCATCCTCGCTATTTCGCCTCTGCCGGGTCGGAGCCGCCACTACGCGACCGATTTCAACCGGTTGCTGGATTGGGCGCCGGCCATGGTCATCACGATGTGCAGCCTGGCCGAGCTTGAGCGCAAGGGGTCCGGCGGGCTGGGCGAAGACTGCGCGGCCTGCGGGATCGACTGGGCCCACGTCCCCGTCGAGGATTTTGGCGTGCCGGTGTCAGCCGAGGACTGGCCAGAGGTATCGAGGCGGGCAAGGACCCATCTGACCGGCGGGGGAAAGGTGCTCTGCCATTGCTTTGGCGGCTGTGGCCGGTCCGGCATGGCCGCGCTGCGGATCATGGTGGAGTTGGGCGAACCGCCTGACACGGCCCTGCGTCGGCTGCGACAGGTGCGCCCTTGCGCGGTGGAGACCGGGGCGCAATACGAGTGGGCCGCGATGGGGGGTGTCCACAGCGGAGGTTGAGGGGCGGCCGTTCTCGGCTGGCCCTATACCGAAAGCTGGAGCGCCCCGCTGTGGCTCAGCCAGACGTAGCCGTTGCCGGGCAGGCCAAGCGCCTTGCCGTCCAGAGACGCAAAAGACGGTCCGGTGATCTCTGCCGGGCCGCCCAGCGTCAGCGCAACGGGGGTCGGGCCGAGGTTGTAGACACAAGTCATGCCGGCCTCCCCAATCGAGCGCGTGAAGGCGAGCATCGGTTCCGGCAGGTCATGGAAGGCGATGTCCCCTTCCCGCAGGACGGGTGACGCCCGTCTGGCGGCAATGACTGCGCGGTAATGATGGAGAAGACTGCCATCTGACGCCTCCTGCACGTCGACCGCCCGCGCGGCCTGAGGTGGTTTGACGGGGAGCCACGGCTTGCTGTCGGAAAACCCGGCGTTCGGCGCATTTCGTTCCCAAACCATCGGCGTCCGACACCCGTCGCGCCCCTTTTCAGCGGGCCAATACCGGATAGCGGGGGGGTCGGTGAGTTCTTCAAAGAACAGCTCCGTATCGATCTGACCCAGTTCCTCGCCCTGATAGATCCCGATCGTGCCGGGAAACGACATCAGCATCATCGCGGCCTGACGGGCGATCGCGTCGGTGTCCCCTTCCGCATGATCCGCCCATCGCCCGGCGTGGCGCGGCACGTCATGGTTGGAAAAGGACCATTTGGGATGGCCGTTGGGCGCGCCCTCGCGAAAGCCCTCGATGCAGCGGCGGAAATGCCCGGCCGAATACTGCGGCCCGAGCATGGCAAAGGAATAGGCCATGTGAAGGCGTGAATTGCCTTCCGTGTATTCCGCCATGACCTCGATCGAGCGGTGACCGTCCTCCCCGATTTCACCCACCATCATGCGGTCGTCGTATTCGTCCGTCAGCGCCCGAAGGCGTTCGAGAAACGGCAGGTTTTCCGGTCGGGTCCGGTCATAGAGGTGCTTCTGCATCCCGTAGGTACCGCTTGCCATGGCAAAATCGGCGGCGGTCGCGGGGGGGTTCACGCGCAATTGCGGGTCGTGGAAGAAGTAGTTGGCGGTGTCTAGCCGGAAGCCATCCACACCCCGGTCGAGCCAGAAACGCAGCGCGCTCAGCATTGCGTCCTGCACCTCTGCATTGTGCATGTTCAGGTCCGGCTGCTCGATGAGGAAGTTGTGCATGTAGTATTGCTTGCGACGCGGCTCGTATTCCCACGCCGGCCCGCCGAAAACACTGGCCCAGTTGTTCGGGGGGGAGCCATCGGGCAGCGGATCGGCCCAGACGTACCAATCGGCCTTCGGATTGGTGGTGTCCTTGCGGCTTTCCTCGAACCACGGATGTTTGTCGGAGGAATGGGAGATGACCTGATCCATGATGACCTTTAGCCCGAGGTCATGGGCGGCGGCGATCAGGGCATCGAAGTCCGCCAGTGAGCCAAAGAGTGGGTCGACGTCGCAATAGTCGCTGACGTCATATCCCATGTCTTTCTGTGGCGACGTCAGGAAGGGCGAAAGCCAGACGCAATCTGCCCCCAGCGCCGCGATGTGGGGCAGGCGTTTGATGATGCCCTGAAGGTCACCCACGCCGTTGCCGGATGTGTCCTGAAAGCTGCGCGGATAGACCTGGTAGATCACCGCGTCCCGCCACCATTCCCGCATGCCTTGCTCCTCCATCATCCCGACCAGCGCCGACTGTTAGCGCAATCATCGGCGCGCACTATCAGTTCGGCAACGATTCGCAAGATGTCGCGTGCCCCGCGATTGGCAACATCCGCGGATAATCGACGACCTGCCCTGCGCTTCGGGTTGGGGCCGTGTCGGCCCCCGCGCCCACTATGCCGTCAACGTCGTGAGGATATGGCGAACCGCCAGGCTGTAGCCTCCGATGCCGCAGCCCGCGATGACCGCATCCGCCCTTTGACTGACATAGGACCGATGCCGGAAGGCCTCGCGCTTGTGAACGGCCGAGACATGAACTTCCACGACGAGGCCCGCAAACGCGTTGAGCGCATCGAGGATCGCGATGGAGGTATGCGTGTAGGCGCCCGGATTGATTGCGATCGCAGCGCTGTCGGTACGGGCGTCCTGAATCCAGTCCACCAAAGTCCCCTCGTGGTTCGACTGGCGCATTCTGAGATCCATCCCGGCCTCTGCGCAAAGCGCGCGCGCGGCGTTTTCCACGTCGGACAGCGTTCCGGCTCCGTAGATGCCGGGCTCCCGTTCGCCCAGAAGGTTGAGGTTCGGTCCGTTGATAATGTCGATCAGCATGGGTTCGATCCGATGGTGTGCCCCTCCTCTGGCACGAGTTCGCGGTGGAGGGGAGCGGTCGTATGACTTTTCTTGACGCCCGTGGGCGGAGGGGAACACTCGCGATCGAACACCGGAGCGACCTCTCGGCAAGTGGAATTGCGGGAATGATACCGCTTGGGGCAGAGCCTGGATTGTTCACACCCGGCCGAACGCGGCCATGTTCAAAGCCCGTTGACCGGCACCTTGAGCATCGGGTTACCGTCGTCGTCCGTCGGGATTTCGCCCGCTCGCATATTCACTTGCAAGGACGGAATGATCAGCTTTGGCATGGACAGTTCGGCGTCACGTTCGGTCCGGAACCGGATGAACTCCTCCCGCGACTTGCCGCCACCGACATGGATGTTGTTGGCCTTCTCTTCGGCGACCGTGGTCTCCCATTGGATATCCCGTCCGCCCGGACCATAATCGTGGCACATGAAGAGCCGCATGTCGTCCGGCAAGCTGAGGACCTTCATGATCGAGTCGTAAAGCTCGCCGGCGTCGCCACCCGGGAAATCGGCCCGCGCCGACCCCCCATCCGGCATGAACAGAGTATCGCCCACGAAGGCCGCGTTGCCCACGACATGCACCATGCAGGCCGGCGTGTGACCCGGAGTGGCGATGACGAAGGCGGCCATCCCTCCGATGTTGTAGGTGTCCCCGTCCGAGAACAGGCGATCAAACTGGGACCCGTCTCGCTGAAATTCTGTGCCTTCGTTGAAGACTTTGCCAAAAACGTCCTGTATTTCGATGATCTTTTCGCCAACTCCGATCTGCCCGCCCAACCTCTCCTGAATATATGGCGCGGCGGACAGATGGTCGGCATGAACATGGGTTTCGATGATCCATTCGAGCGACAGACCGCGCCCGTTGATGACGTCGATCAGGTGATCGGCATGTTCGGATGTGATCCGCCCCGCGGCATAGTCGATGTCCATGACGCTATCGACAATGGCGCAGGCCTTCGTGCCGGGGTCCGTCACGATGTAGGAAATCGTGTTGCTGACGTCGTCGAAGAAGGCGTCAACCTCGGGAATGACATCCATGTTCACGGGATATGCGGTCATGTCTGTGAGCCTTTCGCAAACCAGTCAGGTCGATCTTGCAGGTGCCATTGGCGCGCCACCCGTCAACGGGCCTTGCCGGCAGACTGCCAGAAACCGCCGCTCAGGTGAAGAAAAAGACGGCACCAAACCCGAGGTCGATCTCAGATACGCATTGCCCTGCACGGTCAGCAACAGATTGAAACGACTTTGCAAAACGGGATCACAAGGTCTGGCTGGTACCGGGTGACCGTCGCGGCAATCACCAACGTTGGCCGGGCGGATCAGGAAATCCGGCATCTCACCCGGTCCAGACCCCTCTTGCCGGCGGCATGTGCACGGCGCGCCAGCCCCCTGACAGGAGCCTTCGAGGGCCAAGGCGCCTGTTTTTTGTGCACATGCACCCGAATGCGCCGCACCGGGTTGGGGCGCGACCAGAGGTACATTGTCTTTGCGGCCCGCTTCCGCCTCAATCCTGCCGAAACATCAACCGGACCTTCAGACCATCACACTCGCGGCCCCAATCGTTTCTGCAACACCTGCCCCGCTGCCGCCGAGAGCACGCGGCGCCGTGCGGCTTTCGACCAAGAGGGGTCAGCGCGGCAGCGCGCTTGACGAATTTCGCCAATCGGGATCGCTGAAGTGCCTTTATCCGCGCGGGAACGGTCCGGGTCTGGAAGCGATGCTGATCAATACGGCGGGCGGCATCACGGGCGGGGACGCGTTCGCCCTGCATGCGGCGGCCGGGGCCGATACCCGTCTGACCCTGACGACACAGGCGGCCGAACGGGCCTATGCCGTGGCCGGTGAAAACTGGGGGCACCTCAAGACCCACCTGACCGTTGGCCCGCAGGCGCGGGTCGATTGGCTGCCGCAAGAGACGATCCTGTTCGAGCATTGCGCGTTGCGCCGATCGCTGACGGTGGATCTTGCGGAAAACAGCACCTTCCTGATGGTCGAGCCGCTGATCTTTGGCCGCATCGCCATGGGCGAGGTCCTGTCGGAGGCGAGGTTCCGCGACAGGGCGATGATCCGTCGCGGTGGCGTGCCCCTCTTCGCAGATCAAACCGACCTGCGCGGCGATATCACCGGTCACCTCGCGAAACCGCAGATTGCCAAGGGGGCCGGTGCGATGGCGTTGGTGGTCTATGTCGGTGCCGACGCGGAAAGCTTCGTCGACCCGTTGCGCCACGCACTGCCACCGACCGCCGGCCTGAGTCTGATTGGTCCGGATGTCCTGACCCTCCGCGCCCTTGCCCCGGACAGCAATGCCTTGCGCAAATCCCTGATCCCGATGCTCGAACGCCTGAACCGACACCCCCTGCCCCGATGCTGGAGCCTGTAGAACGATGAACCTGACCCCGAGAGAGAAAGACAAGCTGCTCGTGGCCATGGCCGCGGAAGTCGCCCGCAAGAGGCTGGCCCGCGGCGTGAAGCTGAACCACCCGGAGGCGATTGCGCTGATCACCGACGCGGTGGTCGAGGGCGCCAGGGATGGTCGGTCGGTCGCCGACATGATGGAGGCTGGGGCGCAGGTCATCACCCGCGATCAATGCATGGATGGCGTGCCCGAGATGATCCATGAAGTGCAGGTCGAGGCGACGTTCCCGGATGGCACCAAACTCGTCACCGTTCACAACCCGATCCGCTGAGGAGGCCCGCCATGATCCCAGGAGAAATCATTGCCGCCGAGGGCGAAATCGAACTGAACGCGGGCCGCGAGGCGATCACGCTGATGGTGGCCAATACCGGCGACAGGCCGGTGCAGGTGGGCTCGCATTACCACTTCGCCGAGGCGAACGTGGCGTTGGAGTTTGATCGAGAGGCGGCCC
>CAYMMT010000052.1:0-16831 GCA_964391555.1 uncultured Rhodobacterales bacterium | reverse complement strand
GTCTTCATCGAAGGGGTCGAAGCGCTCGATCCCGTAAGATCCGTATTGGAACGGGCGCGCGCGGATCAGGTCAGGGGCGCGCAGGGTCCCGTGACATTGACCTTTGACACCCCGGAACTGGGCGAGGTTGACATGGAAACGCAAGAGACCTGGCCGGTCAGTCCGCAAATCAGGGCAGCGCTCCGGTCTCTCCCCGGCGTGATCGAGGTGCAGGACCTGTGAGCACCCGGCCAAAAGTCATGCTGGCCGGGTTCAACAAATGCGGGACAAGGTCGTTTGGGCATCTTTTCGACGCGGCGGGTTTGCCGTCGCTTCATCACAAGTTGCGCCGCCCCCTTCGTCCCAGCACCAACGCGTGCCGGCTGCTCGATGCCAATATCGAAGCGGGCCGAAGGCCATTCGCGGGCTTCGAACACATGGCCATGTATGCCGATCTCATCCATGTCACGCCGACGCATTACAGTGAGGGCAATCGGCATTTTCGGGCGGTCCTCGACGCCTATCCGGAGGCCCATGTTGTTCTGAACACCCGCAATCGGGAGGACTGGATCACGTCGCGGTTCAACCATGGGCATGGTGAATTTGCCAAGAGGTCGCTCACGGCGCTGGGCCTGTCCGACGGACCCGAATTGGCAGAGAAGTGGCGCGCCGACTGGGATGCACAGCATGCGGCTGTCCGATCAGCGAAGGCCGACTACCCGGGTCGAATTCACGAATTTGACCTCGATACAGACGACATCGCGGATCTGATCGCACACCTGCCCGAAATGGGGCTGAGCGCGGCCGGGTGGGGCGAAACCGGCAGAAGTCGGGGACGGGCGCGCGCGGGGCTCGTGCCGCTGGCGCGCCGGACCTGGGCCCATATCCGCCACGCAAATGGCGCTGACGGATTCCGAAGTTTACCGCGACGAACCAACCAGATAGGGTGCGCCGCCATGGGAGAAGGATTTATCCACAGCCCCTGGCGCGTCGCGCCTGGCTTGGTATCGCTGATCGTCCTTTCGGCGTGCGGTAACCCTCTGCGGGATGTCGACCGATTGAGCGACGTTGACATGACTGTTGCGGAGGCGGCCAATATCGCTGTCGACCCGGACGCGGAAACTGCGACCGGTGGCCCCGGTTTTCGGGGTCGATTGCTGGGTCGAAGTGCCCCGGACGCGGGAATGACCCCACCGGCAACGGAGGCCACAGATATCGCGGACGTTCCGGCAGACGCGCGGTCTGCCACGCAAAACGGTGCGGAAGTTGGTGTCGAACTCGCCGCCGCCAACACGATGCAGGTCGCTGCGCCGCAAGAGCGCAGAGGGCTTCTCGGACTATTCGGTGGGCGCTCCGGTGGTGCGGCGGATCCCGGCGCAGAGGCGTCCGATCCGGCGGTGGCCCTGGGGCCGGAACCAGCGACCGAAGACGGAACCCTGGCGGACCCGGGTCTGACGGGCGATGGCAGTCCGACGATCGCGGAGTCCGCGGCGCAACCCCCGAGACGCAGTCCATTTGACTTCCTGCGCGCCGCACGGGTTGAGAATACGCCGACAAACGCGACGGGGCCGGATGCGGCGCGCGTGGCGCCCGGCGAGGCGGTCCCCTTTGGATCTCTGGCCACCAACTGCGACGTGACGCGCCGCGAACTTGGCCGCCGTGTGACGCGGCAATCAGGCTTCGAAATCTGGGACACGGACCCGGCCTCAACCGTGCCACGCACCCATTACATCACCGGCTTTTCCGACAACTGCGCGCGGCAGTTCAGCGGGGCGCTGGTGATCTTCGGGGACGTCGGCACCCATGAAATCGTGCGCTACTCGGAGGTGAATATCGACCTGCCCTGGTCGGACGTCGACAACGCCTATGAGGATATCAAGCGGCAGGTCTGCCGGGTCAACCGGCGCCAGCCCTGCGGTGACCGGCTTGAGCAGCTTGGGGCGCAGACAGCGTTCGTGACCGTTTACGAAACCTTCGGATCGGCACCTGAATGGTTCGACATCCTGCTCTACGACGGAACTGTTCGCGCGGCCGCCTTGGAGCGACCCTGAAGGCCTACCAGTGGGGAGGCCGTTGGTCGGCCAGAGGGATGGATCCTTCGCCGTCCGCCTCGCGGCTGGCCTCCCGCTCCATAAGCATGGCCACCCGGCGCTCCAGGACGTCGATGCGCTTGGCCTGATCCGCGATCACGTCAGACAGGTCCTCTGCCTGCGCGGTCAGGTGGGCGATACGTTCTTCGAGGCGGCGTTGGTCCGGCATGCCCCCACTTGCGACAGGGCCGGGTTCCGGTCAAGCATCGATGGTCAGCCCAGGCAAAACAAGTCAGGCAAACCGTCGCAAATCCCGGCGCGCGCCCTTGCTTGCTCCGCTGAGGTCCATCCGATAGACGCTGGCGCGACCCCGATCCGACAATACCGGCAGACCCATGGCGAAACAGAAAAAGACCCCGCGGCCCAAGGCTATCGCGCCCAAGGGGTTCCGCGACTATTTTGGTCCTGACGTGACAGATCGTGCGGCCATGCTTGGCCGCATTGCCGAGGTTTATCATCGCTATGGGTTTGACGCGCTGGAAAGCGCGGCGGTCGAGACCGTCGACGCCCTGGGCAAGTTTCTGCCCGATGTGGACCGGCCCAATGAAGGTGTTTTTGCATGGGAAAGCGACGATGACGGCTGGGTCGCGCTGCGCTACGATCTGACGGCGCCGTTGGCACGGGTCTATGCCCAGTACCGCAATGACCTGCCAGTGCCGTACCGTCGCTATGCCATGGGACCCGTCTGGCGCAACGAAAAGCCCGGGCCCGGCCGGTTTCGTCAATTTTATCAATGCGATGCTGACACAGTCGGAACCGCGTCGATGGCCGCTGACGCGGAAATCTGCGCGATGCTGTCGGACGTCTTTGCGGAACTCGGGCTCGCGCAGGATGCCGTGGTTCGTGTCAACAACCGCAAGGTGCTGAACGGCGTGCTCGAGGCGACGGGTGTCACCGATGAGGCCCAGCGCGGCGATGTGCTCCGGACAATCGACAAGTTCGACAAGGTCGGCGAAACCGGTGTGCGGGAGCTGCTTGGCGAGGGCCGGCTCGATGCATCGGGGGCCTATATCGATGGGGTCGGCCTCAGTCCGGATCAGGCGGAGCCGGTCCTCGCATTTCTGACGTCAAAGGCCACCGATCCGGCCAGGACCCTTCGGAATTTGCAGGACGCCGTTGGTGGATCCGGCATCGGCGCCGAAGGCGTGGCGGAACTCCGACAGATTGGCGACCTGCTCGATGCGCTTGGCTACGGCGCGGACCGCATCGACATCGACCCCTCCGTGGTGCGCGGCCTGGGGTACTACACCGGTCCCGTGTTCGAAGCCGAACTCACCTTCGAGGTGATGGATGAAAAGGGCCGGCCCAGGCAGTTCGGCTCTGTCGCGGGCGGCGGGCGCTATGACGACCTCGTCAAGCGCTTCACCGGGCAGGCGGTTCCCGCCGTGGGCGTGTCCATCGGCGTCGACAGGCTGCTGGCCGCTCTGCGGGCCAGGGGGCAGGTCGGAGCAGAGGCGACAGGCCCCGTTGTGGTGACTGTCATGGATCGTGACCGGATGCCGGACTACCAGAAGATGGTCGCGGACCTGCGCAACGCGGGCATCCGGGCTGAGGCGTACCTCGGCAACCCCAAGAACTTTGGCAACCAGCTCAAATACGCTGACAGACGCGGATCCCCCGCAGCGGTGATCCAGGGCACAGAGGAGGCCGCCCGGGATGTGGTGCAGATCAAGGACCTCATCCTTGGTGCCAAGATCGCCGAAAGCGCCAGTCTCGAAGAATGGAAGGACCGCCCGTCGCAGATCGAAGTGCCCCGGTCCCAGATGGTCGAAGCGTTGCAAAAGATGCTGGACGGGCAAGGCAGGTGACACCGTTCCGGATCAATCGGGCGGTCGCTGAGCGCGCGGCTGGTCTTCGTGCGCATTTCGAAGCCGCCGGTGCCGAGACGGTGGAGTGCGACATCCTCCAGCCAGCCGAAACGCTGCTCGACCTGTACGGAGAAGACATCCGGGCCCGAGCCTATGTGACCACCGACCCAATCCGGGGTGAACTGATGCTGCGGCCCGATTTCACCGTTCCGGTGGTGCAGGCTCACATGGCCTCAGGTGCCAAGGGTGAGGCGCGTTATGTCTATTCCGGCCCGGTGTTCCGGCGCCAGGAGGTCGATGAAACGCGCCCTAACGAATACCTGCAGGTCGGTTACGAAGTGCTGGGCAGTGCAGCCGCCGCTGCCGCGGATGCCGAGGTTTTCTTTCGTTTGTCCAGTGCCTTGGAAGGTGCCAACGTCCAACCCATCATCGGCGACATTGGCATTCTTCTGGCTGCGGTCGAAGGGCTGCAGACCTCGGACGCGCGCAAGGCCGCGCTCCGGCGGCACATCTGGCGACCAGGGCGGTTTCGTCAGTTGCTGGACCGCTTCGGCGGCCGTATCCCCGTGCCGGCGGCCCGGCTGGCTCTGTTGAGCCAAGATAACCCGATGGCGACCTTGCCGGACCTTCAGGGGCGTCGCCAGCGGACTGAGATCAGTGATCGCATTTCCGCCCTCAGGGAGGATGCCGCGTTGCCCCCGATTTCTTCGGGGGAGCTTGATCTGTTGAATACCGTCCTGTCACTGAAGGAAACGCTGCCGGATGCACTGGGTGTTCTCAGTGATATCGGCGTGGAACATCCGGCGATGACCCGCGCAAGAGACGGGCTGGCCACGCGGGCTGATGCAATGGCCGATCTCGGGGTCGACGTCGACAATCTGAGGTTCGAGGCCAGCTTCGGCCGCACCTCGATGGAGTATTACGACGGGTTCGTGTTCGGGTTTCAATCCGCCGACCCGACCCTTCCGCCCGTAGCCTCGGGTGGACGCTACGACGCGCTCACAAAGGTTCTTGGCCGCGGGCGCGGTGTGCCTGCGGTGGGCGGCGTGGTGCGGCCGGAGCTCCTGGCCACAGCGGAGGGCGCACGATGACCCTCAAGCTTGGAGTGCCGTCAAAGGGGCGCCTGATGGACAAGACCGTGGCCTGGTTTGCCGACCGCGGCATCATGATCCGCCGCACAGGAGATGACCGCGACTATGCCGGGGTCGTCGAAGGCATTGACGGCGTCGACCTCATGCTGCTTTCGGCCGGTGAGATTCCTCGTGAACTCTCCGCTGGTCGCATCCACCTGGGCGTGACCGGGTCTGACCTCATCCGGGAAAAGCTCGCGGGGTGGGATCAGAAGGTCGAGACGTTGACCGGAATGGGGTTCGGTGCGGCCGATCTGGTCATTGCGGTGCCGGCAGGGTGGATCGATGTCGATACGCTCGACGATCTTGACGCTGTGGCGGCAGCCTTCCGAATGGTTCATGGAGAGCGCCTGCGGATCGCAACCAAGTATCATCGGCTGGCCCGGGAATTCCTTCGCAACGCTGGCGTGGCCGACTACCAGTTGGTGGACAGCCAGGGCGCGACCGAAGGCACCGTGCGGCACGAGACCGCCGAGGCGGTGATCGACATTACCTCCACCGGCGATACGCTCCGGGCCAACGGGTTGAAGATCCTGTCGGACGGGTTGATCCACCAAAGTCAGGCGACATTGTTCCGCGCCCATAACGCGGATTGGTCGGATGCCGCCCGCGCTGCCCTTGCCGAGGTCCGGGCGCGGATCGGCTGACCGTTGACCCTGCGGTCCCCCGCGCACTAGGCTGTCAGCATTTCAGACTTCTATGGGACGTTTTTGAATGATTGTGGATTTCGCGGAGCTCAACCCGGAAGAGCTTGTCAAAGCAGTTAATGACATGGTCGAGGACGGCGAATTTCCTATTCTGACAGGAATGCAGGTTATTGGCTGCGGCGGAACCGGAATTGTCCTGTCATCCGGATCGCTTCCCTTCGTGAATGGTCAAAGTTTTGCCCAAGTCGGTCTTACGCAATACAACATTCCGGCCTGTTCCCACGGCTGTGTGGTTTGCCCCCACAACTGCTTTGGTGTCTTTGTGACCGGATCAATGACCCGTTTCATCCATGGAGCCCCGGTGGTCATTATGGGCAGTCACGGAGTGCACACGGGCTGCTGCGGTCCGAACACCGCAACCGCGACGGAGGCCTTGTTCACTCCCGTCCAGATCGAGGACGTCTTCGCAATGGCGCACTAGTCGCGCTACAGGATACCGATTTCCGCGAGGGCTGCCGATAGCTCAGGGGGCAAAGGCGTTTCGTCATCGCGGCCTTTGGAAAAATCCCGTGGAGCGTCTTCCCCATTCAGGTAGCGCCAACCCTGAAACGCCCGGCGTGGGGTCGGGGTGACGTTTATCAGGCCCGGCTCAAGCACGATCGCGCAGCGGCGGATGCCGTCGGCGCCAAAGTACTCGTCCAGCCGCGCAATGGGCTGGCGGCAAAGGATCATCCCCTTGATGACCCAGAATATCGACCCGCCGTCCAGAAGTTCCTCCTGCCGTTTCGGCCACATCCTGGTGATGTGCCGCGGTTTGCCATCCGGGGCCTGCGCTCTCTTGGTCGCTTGCCACTCGGAGAGTCCGTCAACCGAATGGGTGCCGACCGAGAGTTTTTGCAGGTGAAGATTCGCCATGCTAGGAGGGTAATCCGTTTGCCTTGGTCCGCAAGAGCATCGGCACCATATCTATGACGACTGGACAAATTGTTCACAATATGTTCTTTTTCTCGTCTGCCATCCAACCGACTCGGAGCCGCCCATGAGCCGTTTCGCCGCCCCCATCGCCGAACAGATCTGGGACATGAAGTACCGGATGAAGGATGCCGACGGCACTCCGATCGACGAGACGGTCGAAGATACCTGGGCCAGGATCGCCGATGCCCTGGCCGAGGTGGAGGACGATCCCGACTACTTTGCGCCTAGGTTCTATGCGGCCCTCGAGGATTTCCGCTACCTTCCTGCAGGCCGGATCATTGCCGGCGCCGGGACGGACCGGTCGGTGACGCTGTTCAACTGCTTCGTGATGGGCACGATCCCGGACACGATGGCGGGCATCTTCGAAGGATTGAAAGAGGCCGCGCTGACGATGCAGCAGGGCGGCGGCATCGGGTATGATTTCTCCACCATTCGTCCCAAGGGCGCCGCCGTGGCAGGCGTGGCGGCGGATGCGTCGGGTCCGCTCAGCTTCATGGATGTCTGGGACGCCATGTGCCGGACGATCATGTCAGCAGGGTCCCGCCGCGGCGCCATGATGGCGACGATGCGCTGCGACCATCCGGATATCGAAGACTTCATCGCCGCCAAATCCGATCCCGCGCGCCTGCGGATGTTCAATATGTCGGTGCTCGTTACCGATGACTTCATGGCCGCCGTAAAGGCTGATGAGGCGTGGGATCTGGTCTTTCAGGGTAAGACCCACCGCACCGTTGAGGCCCGCACCCTCTGGGATGCGATCATGCGCTCGACTTACGAATATGCCGAACCCGGTGTGATCTTCATCGACCGCATCAACGCGATGAACAACCTCTCCTATGTGGAGACGATTGCCGCCACAAACCCCTGTGGCGAGCAGCCCCTGCCACCCTATGGTGCCTGCCTCCTGGGGTCGGTGAACCTCGCGAAGCTTGTGACCGACCCGTTCGGGACGGACGCCGCGCTCGACGATGCCGCTCTGGACGATCTTGTCGCAACCGCCGTGCGGATGATGGACAACGTGGTGGATGCGTCGCGGTTTCCTCTCGACGCGCAAGCACAGGAGGCGGCGGCCAAACGGCGCATCGGGCTGGGGGTCACGGGTCTCGCGGACGCGCTCATGATGGTCGGTTTGCGCTACGGGTCCGAGGATGCGGCGGCGTGGACCGGTGCGGTCTTGAAGCGGATTGCGCGGGCGGCCTATCTGGCCTCGGTGGACCTCGCGAAGGAGCGGGGATCGTTCCCGTTGTTCGATAAGGACAAGTACCTTGCGTCCGGTTCGCTTGTCCACATGGACGAAGATGTGAAATCCGCAATTGAGAAACACGGAATCCGCAACGCTCTTTTGACCTCAATCGCGCCGACCGGCACCATCAGCCTTCTTGCAGGCAACGTTTCCAGCGGGATCGAACCGGTTTTTGCCTATAGCTACACCCGAAAGGTGCTCCTGAAGGACGGCAGCCAACGGGAAGAGGAAGTTGTCGACTATGCCGTGAAGCTCTGGCGCGACAAGCACGGCGATGCGGACCTGCCGGACCACTTCGTGAACGCCCAGACCCTCGCTCCCCTTGACCACGTCCGCATGCAGGCCGCGGCTCAGCGATGGGTGGACTCCTCGATTTCCAAGACGATCAACTGCCCCGAAGACATCAGCTTCGAGGCGTTCAAGGACGTCTACATGGAGGCCTGGGATACCGGTTGCAAAGGCTGCACGACCTATCGGCCCAATGATGTGACGGGGTCGGTCCTGAGCGTTTCGGAACCTGCGTCGGAACCGATCGTGGAGGGCGAGGTTGTCTACATGTCCGAACCGCTGGACCGGCCGGCGGAACTCGAAGGCGCGACCTACAAGCTCAAATGGCCCGATAGTGAACACGCGATTTACATTACCATCAACGATATCACCGTGGACGGGCGGCGGCGGCCATTTGAGATTTTCATAAATTCCAAGAACATGGAGCATTTTGCCTGGACGGTTGCCCTGACCCGCATGATCTCTGCCGTGTTTCGGCGGGGCGGCGATGTGTCGTTTGTGGTTGAAGAGCTGAAGGCCGTGTTCGACCCGCGTGGCGGGGCATGGATGGGCGGAAAATACATCCCGTCGATCCTTGCCGCGATTGGCGGCGTGATCGAGCAGCACATGGTGCAGATCGGGTTCCTGGCAGGAGAGGGTCTGGGCCTGAAGACCGATCCGCGAGCCGAGGTCGTGAACCTCGCGCCGCGCGGCAAGGCTTGCACGTCGTGCGGTTCCTACGAGACCCGGATGGTCGAAGGATGCCTCACTTGTGCCAATTGCGGGTACTCGAAGTGCGGCTGATGCCATCGGCACCGGACACAAGCCGGACTTGGGAACAACGGTGGTTTCGGTCGTTCGGTACCAAACCGCAAAAATATCGGAAATCTGCAACACCGGCGTGACCGCCAGCGCTGAGGCTGCGACGGTCAGAATCGATCTCACGCCGACTGATTCAGAATTCCAACGCAGTCCGAATACTTTGAGCGCCGCAATTAAAGTGTCTTGATCGAGGCGAATCACCCCTGCTAGCGTCTGCCCAATCGACCGGTCCGACAGAGACCGGCGACCGAGGTTGAAAAAGAAAAAGAACCGAGGCGGGTGACAGGCATGAAAACGGGCTTCCGGGGCACGTTCGTGATTTCTTGGGGACAGACGGAACTCGACGGGCAGCGCGCGTCACCGTTGTCGTCGTTGCAGGTCGGTGCGGTTTGGGCATGGCAAGGCGAAGCGGTGCGCGTCGACGGTCCGTCGGGCATCTTGCCGCTCGGCGATGCCCGGGGTGTCGGCGAACTCCGGCGTCGCGCCGCGTT
Organism: uncultured Rhodobacterales bacterium; assembly: GCA_964391555.1. GTDB lineage: Bacteria > Pseudomonadota > Alphaproteobacteria > Rhodobacterales > Rhodobacteraceae > JAMWZF01. Next base: position 7,379 of record CAYMMT010000052.1, on the reverse strand, counting down.
CACGGTGCGCAGACTTCTCAAGGCGGTCGAAGCCGATACCACGCGGCTCGACGAAATCGAGGTCGATTTGCCGATGTTCGAGACCGGCTTCGAGGTGACAGACGGGCGGGAGCTTTGGAATGTGACCCTGATCGACGCAGGACCTGCCAAACATCCGCTCTGTGTCTTCGTCGGGGAGATCCCGCCCCGTCGGACAGAGCTCTGGGTCGTGCGCCACAATGTCGATCTGACCGCAGAGGCCCGTACGACCACCGTTCCGCCCGGCCTGATCTGCTTTACCTCCGGCACGCTGATATCCACTGAACACGGTGACCTGCCGGTGGAGGAGGTCACCCTCGGCACCCGCGTTCAAACCCGGGACAATGGACTGCAAGAGGTGCTTTGGACCGGATCGAAACGGGTGACCGGCGCCCGGCTGCATGCCATGCCGCATCTCGCCCCGGTGCGGTTGACTGGTTTCGGGGACGGTGCGCCGCTTGTCGTATCTCCCGATCATCGCATCCTGCTGCAAGGTGGGGCAGCCCGTGATTTGTTCAACACCGACGAAGTACTTGTTGCGGCTGCGGACCTCGTTGACGGAACCCGTGGCAGCGTAGAGCGCGGCCGGCGCGAGGTCGTCTATCACCATCTTCTTTGCGGGGCTCATCAGATCCTTTTCGCGAATGGTGTGGAAACCGAAAGTTTTCACCCCGGCAATGGCGCGCTTGCGGGTTTGGAAGCCGGCGCACGGTCCGCGCTCCTCAGCAGTTTCCCGGACCTTTCAGAGGACCCGATGCGGTATGGCGGCTACGCGCGGCGGCTGCTTGATCCGTCCGAGGCCGCGCTTTTCCGTCACGAAGCCGCCTGAGACCTGTTGACAGGCTGACAGGCAGCGTCTAAGCGGCGCGCTCATTGGTGTTGGTGGCCCCCGCGAGGGGATGCCCTGTCGCTCTGGCCAAATCCGGAGAGAGGACAACGCCCTTCGAAACCTGAACGAAGGAGATCAGACGGTGACCAAACGCACCTCTGCCAAGTACAAAATCGACCGCCGGATGGGCGAAAACATCTGGGGTCGTCCGAAATCCCCGGTCAACCGCCGTGAGTACGGCCCCGGCCAGCATGGCCAACGCCGCAAGGGCAAGATGTCCGACTTTGGCCTCCAGCTTCGCGCCAAGCAGAAGCTGAAAGGCTATTACGGTGACCTGACCGAGAAGCAGTTCAAGCGGATCTACTCCGAGGCTGCGCGGGTCAAGGGTGACACCGGCGAAAACCTCATCGGCCTGCTGGAGCGCCGACTGGATGCGGTTGTCTACCGCGCCAAGTTCGTGCCCACGATCTTTGCGGCCCGTCAGTTCGTGAACCATGGCCATGTCAAGGTGAACGGAAGCCGCGTGAACATCCCCTCCTACCGCGTGAAGGAAGGCGACGTCATCGAGGTTCGTGATCGGTCCAAGCAACTTGCCATCGTTCTGGAGGCCGTGGGCCTGCCCGAGCGTGACGTGCCCGACTACATCGAGGCCGACCATTCCAAGATGACGGCGACGTTCGTGCGCACGCCGGGCCTTGGCGATGTGCCCTACGCGGTGCACATGGAGCCGAACCTCGTCATCGAATACTACGCTCAGAACTAAGCCACTGGGGCGTAAAAGTTTTACCGGGCCGCGCGGGAAACCGGGCGGCCCTTTCTTTTCGGCGTATGTGCCGCCGACGGCAGATTTGACGGTCACGCGTTTCTTGGCCAATGAGAAGGCGCGCCGCGCTCTGGTCAGGGGCAGACGCGACCGATAGAAGGTCGACACCTGGTCGGAACGTCAAGGACGCGAGCGGAGGGACGAATGGCATTGCGGGTGCAACCCGGGATCATGGAGATCGCGCTCTATCAGGGCGGCGCGTCGGCGATTGCCGGCCGATCCGACGTCTTGAAATTGTCATCCAACGAGAACCCGCTCGGTGTTCCGCCAGCGGCCCAAGACGCGATCAAAACCGCAGCCGACAAGGTCCACCTCTACCCGTCCACGGATCACGCGGCCCTCAGGGCCGCAATCGGCGAAGTCCATGGCCTCGATGCCGACCGGATCATCTGTGGCGTTGGATCAGACGAAGTGTTGCAGTTCGTCACTCAAGCCTACGCTGGTCCCGGGGATGAAATCATCCATACGGAGCACGGATTCTCGATGTACCCGGTCCTGATCAACATGGCCGGGGCGACGGCGATATCGGTGCCCGAACGAGACCGGGTTGTGGATGTCGACGCCATCCTCGGCGCGGTGACTGAGCGAACCCGGATCGTGCTTCTGACGAACCCGGGCAATCCGACGGGAACACGCCTGCCGGACGCGGACCTCCTGCGGCTGGCAGACGGCTTGCCAACGGACGTCATCCTCGTGATCGATGCAGCCTATGCGGAGTATTCGGCAGGATATGACGGCGGAGCATCCTTGGCGGGATCTCGGGATAACATCCTGATGACGCGCACCTTTTCCAAGATCTATGGGCTTGGGGGACTGCGGGTCGGCTGGGGCTATGGATCAAGGCAAATGATTGAGGTGCTCACGCGTCTGCGCCAGCCTTTCAACCTCTCCGAGTTGCAGATGGACGCGGCTCAGGCTGCTGCCCGGGATCGCGACTGGATTGCGCGCTGCACGGCGCTGAACACCCAACAGCGAAGCCGGCTTGTTGGCGCGATGCGACAACTGGGTATCGCCTGCGACGATAGCGAGACAAATTTCGTACTTGCCCGCTTCGGGGACGCCGCCGAGGCGGGCGCCGCTCATGGCGCACTCCTCGAAGATGGCATCATCGTGCGACAGGTGGCGGGCTATGGCTTTCCGGAGGCGCTGCGGATCACCGTCGGAGATGTCGAGCAGACAGGACGGGTCATCGCGGCGCTGACGCGCTGGCGGGAGGGGCAGGATGCGTGAGCCAATCTTTGACAAGGTGGCGTTGATCGGCCTCGGCCTCATCGCATCGTCGATGTTCTGGGCCATGAAACGGGCCGGGGTCGCGCGCGTCGTCTCGGGCTTTGCCCGCTCGTCAGAGACCCGGTTCATCGCGCGGGATATCGGGCTGTGCGATGTGGTGAGCGACAGTGCGGCGGAGGCTGTCAGGGATGCCGATCTTGTGGTGCTTTGCGTGCCTGTGGGGGCAATGGCCGCTGTCGCCGCCGAAATTGCGCCGGTACTGAAGCCGGGCGCCACGGTCTCTGATGTCGGTTCGGTCAAGCGCGCGGTGTTGGATGCGGTTGGCCCGCACATCCCACAGGGCGTACATTTCGTGCCCGCGCACCCCTTGGCCGGGACCGAGCAATCGGGTCCCAAGTCCGGCTTCGCGGAATTGTTCGACAACCGCTGGACGCTCATTGTGCCGCCGCCGGACGCTGATCCGGGTGTGGTATCGCGGGTATCGATGTTCTGGGAGGCGCTTGGCGCGAACACGGAGGTCATGGAGGCCGATCACCATGACCTCGTGCTCGCCGTGACCTCCCACACGCCGCACCTGATCGCCTATACGATGGTCGGTGTGGCCGACGATCTGAGGCGAGTGACCGATAGCGAGGTCGTCAAGTATTCGGCCGCGGGGTTCCGGGATTTCACGCGAATTGCGGCCTCGGACCCGACGATGTGGCGGGACGTGTTTCTGGCCAACAAGGATGCCACGCTTGAAATTCTCGGTCGGTTCACGGAAGAGCTTTTCGCGCTTCAGCGCGCAATTCGGACAGGCGACGGCGATCACCTGCATGCCTATTTCACCCATACACGAGCCATTCGGCGGGGGATCATCGAGGCCGGTCAGGACACCGATGCCCCCGATTTCGGCCGGGGATCGAAACGGGATGGCGGCGGCTGACGGACCGGGACGGCCAATGCTCTATCGGGTGTCGCCAAGGATCTGACCCCAGAGCGTCTGGACGTCTGCCGCTCCGGGCCCGTCAAGTTCCAGTGAATTTGGCCAACTCCCTGATAGCTCGGCCTCTTTCCCATTGATGTCGACATACCCGGACTGCACCGCAAGTGAGATCGGGCGCGGCAGATCCGGGTCGAGGAACAGTCGATCGGCCAAGATAGCGGTACCGCTGATCCGTACAGATTGAACCGAATTCCCGCCGATCTGAGCCTCTGCCAGTTCGAGGTAGACGTCATAGGTCGTCTCCTCCTGCAACCGAAGCGCCAGGAAGACACGTCCGGCGCGGCCTTCAGGAAACTGAAGATCCGTCCCCTCCAACCGCACTTCCAGTACGCGCCCGTCCGCCGCGATCCGGGTGCTTGCCCGCAACCGGTCTGCCAAAAGTTCGAATTGACGCCCGGCGATCAGGATGACCTGTCGTTGAGGGAAGGCCCAAATCTGCCTCCCCGGCCGGTAGGACAGGGAGGCAATCTCGAGGTCCGGAACCTCCCAGCGCCAGGCCTCCCCGTCCAGAACAAGTCCCCACACCCGCGTGTCGTGTCTTGAGGGAAAGCCGCGGGTGCGCAGATCGTCGTAGCTGACGCCTATCCCTGCCGAGACTAGGCGCGCCTCGGCGACCGCGACAGCCGCCACCCTGTCCTGCCGGCCCATGACCCAGAGCGCGGAATATCCAACCGCGAATGCAATGGTGAGGATAAACATGGACCGCATAGGGCCCCCCTTCAATTCTTTGCCGCCCCATGATCTAGAGGACACCCGCGGGGAGGACCAGAGATGTGGGTGTTTGGATACGGATCGCTGCTTTGGGACCCCGGTTTCACCCCGGCAGAGACGGCGCGGGCGCATCTTTCCGGCTATCACCGATCGTTTTGCATGTTGTCGATCCACCATCGCGGGACGGAGGAGGATCCGGGTCTTGTCCTGGCCCTCGATGCGGTTGAACAGGGGACCTGCACCGGTCTGGCGTTGCGGGTGACGGACGAGGAGGCCGACGATGTACTGGCTTACCTTCGGGAAAGAGAATTGATCTCTTCCGCATATCTGGAACGTCTCGTTGATCTGGAACTCGACGACGGGCGGCGTGTCGAGGCCGTGACCTACGTGATCGACCCGGAACATCGGCAATACGTCACGCTGCCCCTTGAAACCCAGGCCCAGATGATCGCGCGGGCGGTCGGCGGGCGCGGCCCCAATACCGACTACCTCAACAACACGGCCAACCACCTGACCGAGATCGGCATCGCCGATGCCGAGATGGAGTGGCTCGTCGCTCGGGTGCGCGAGCTCACGGGCGCAGGCTAACCCCTTGTTCATTTGGGTTCCGCCCTTCCACAACATATGGTAGCAAATCTCCAGCAAAGAGCAGGACAGCGGCCCGGAATGGACCCCACGGACACCCCGGCAAAGCCATATTTCAGTCAGCCGATCACGCCGATCATCATGATGCTGATCGTGCTTGGTGTGGTCGGTGTTGGCGTGAATGTCGCCTTTCCCCGAGTTGGCCCGGTGTTCCTCGCCAATCCGTACCTCAACGGCTTCATCGGGTTCGTCTTTGTTGTCGGCGTCCTGCTGGTTTTCCGTCAGGTTGGCGTCCTCATCTTCTCGGTGCGCTGGATCGAGGACTTCGCCGCCGCACCGATTGGCACAGAGCAGCGGGCCCCGGGCCTTCTGACAACCCTGGCGACGCTGCTGAGTTCGCGCGGCGCGCGCATGCAGCTGTCCTCTACATCGTCGCGGATCATACTCGACACAATCGCACAGCGCATCGACGAGGACCGCGAGGTCACGCGATACATTGTCAACACACTGATTTTCCTCGGACTTTTGGGAACGTTCTACGGCCTTGCCACGACCGTTCCGGGCCTTGTCCAGACGATCCGATCGCTCACTCCGGCCGAAGGTGAGACTGGCGTCGACATCTTCACACGCCTTCAATCGGGACTGGAAACTCAGCTGGACGGTATGGGCGTCGCCTTTGCCTCGTCCCTTCTGGGCCTTGCCGGATCGCTGGTCCTTGGCCTCTTGGAGGTCTTTGCAGGGCGCGGCCAGAACAGGTTTTACCGTGAGCTCGAGGAATGGCTCTCCACGATCACGAAGGTCGGGTTTTCGAGTGGCGAAGAGGGCGGGGAACACGGCGTGCTGGCGTCGGTCGTGGACCATATGTCGGAACAGATGGAAGCCCTGCAGCTGATGTTCACCCAGACCGATATCGGACGTGCCGAGGTCGACCAGCGGCTGACGGAACTGGTCGAAACGATCAACAAGCTTGCCGACCGGATCGACCGCACCGGCGACTTGCAAGAAGCGATGAAAGGGCTGATCGATCGTCAGGAGACGATGTTGGCAAAATTCGAAGAAATCGGCGCAGAGGGGATCGACCCAGAGAGCCGCATGCGGCTGCGGTCTATCGACGTTCAGCTTCTGCGTATCCTCGAGGAGATGGGCGCAGGTCGCCAAGAAGTCATGGCCGATCTGCGCACCGATATGGCCGCGCTTTCGCGGGCGTTGCGGCAAGTGGCAAGCATGGGTGCGGGCAGCGACGGCGGGGAGGGCTGACGCATGGCGCTCAGCCGACGCACCGGGGCGAGGTTCCAGGCGTCGATCTGGCCGGGATTTGTCGACGCGATGACCGGTCTTTTGCTGGTCCTGATGTTCGTACTCACGATCTTCATGGTCATCCAGTTCGCCTTGCGTGAGACCATCACTGGTCAGGACCGCCAGCTACTGGAACTCGGAACCGAGATCGAGGCGCTGGCCGAGGCGCTCGGGCTCGAAAGGGATCGCTCGGCCAGCTTGGCCGACCGGGTCGGCGCGCTGACCACGTCATTGTCCGATCTCACCGATCAATCTCAAGCCCAGAACGCGGCCATTGCCACGCTGACCTCGGAACGCGATGCTCTCCAGACGCTGACATCCGATCAGGCATCCCGCATCGCTGGGTTCGAAGCCCAGGTTGCAGGGTTGCAACGGGATCGCGCAGCGGCGGCGGATGAAATCGCGGCACTCACCGCCGAACGAGACGCGCAAGGCGAGGAGATCACCGCGTTCGAGGCTCAGGTGGCGGGGCTGCTTGCGGACCGGGATACGGCAAGAACGCGGGTGGCCGAGTTGGAGGACACCGAAGCACAGTTGCTGACCCAGCAGGACGCGCTGAACCTCGCGCTGGCGCAGGCCCGGAACGAGATATCCGAGGGTCAGGAGGCAGCGCGCCTTGCCGCGGCGAGGCGCGAGGCGCTGGAGGCGATGATCGCTGACCTTGAAACGAGCGCTGCCGCCGACCAGTCCCGCATCACAGATCTGGAAGCGGCCGCGATCGTGGATGCCGCGGCTGCAGAGGCCCTGCGTGCAAGGCTGGCTGACGCCGATGCCGAACTGACCGCGATGACGCTCAGCCTCGAGGAACAACGCGAGGCGGCGGAAGAGACTTTGACGCTGCTTGCTGCGGCAGAGGCGGCCCGTGAGACGCTGGACGCAGAATTGGCCAATACGCTCATCAG
>CAYMMT010000051.1:0-16866 GCA_964391555.1 uncultured Rhodobacterales bacterium | reverse complement strand
AGTTGATGTTGATCGGCGAGGTCATCACCGTGTTCTCTTGCACGAAGTCCTTGCCGAAGAGGATCCCCGCCATATCGACGGAATCCTGCGCCCGGCTGGGCTCCGTGACCGATCCCATGAAGGGCTTGTCCGAGAGCGTCATATGCGCGTGGAGCATGTCGAGGTGGCGCTTGTTGACGGCCACATCCGTCGGTTCGCACACCGTGCCGCCGGAATGGTGCAGCCATTTCGACATGTAGCCCAGCTTCACGAAGGTGCGGAAGTCATCCATCGTCGCATAGCGCCGCCCGCCGTCGAGGTCGCGGACGAATGGCGGTCCATAGACCGGGGCCAGAACGAGATTGCGTCCACCGATTTCGACCGAACGCTCCGGATTGCGGGCGTGCTGGACAAAGCGTGACGGCGCGGTGCCACAGAGCTTTCGAGCCAGACCCTTTGGGATATGAACCCGCTCCCCGCGCACGTCCGCACCCGCGTCGCGCCACCGGTCGAGCGCTGCGGGATTGTCGACGAATGCAACCCCGATTTCCTCGAGCACGGTTTCGGCATTGGCCTCGATGATGTCGATCGCTTCGTCGTTCAGGATTTCCAGATCCGGTATCTTGCGCTGGATCACCGGCGCTGTATCGAAACTCACCGCGCTCCGCTCTGCCCGCCGGGCCGCACCGCCGCCACCCCGACCACGCCGCCGGGCACCTGCCTCCGCCATGGGAAGACCCTCTCTCTCGTTTTGTTGTGTGCGGAGATAGCCCAGTCGGGCCAGACGACCCTCGCCCTTTACGGCAATTGGCGCGCAAAACCGACATCCACCCGCTTGTGTTTCTCGACCGCTCCCTGCCCTTCCGGCCAAAGACCGCAATTGCGACACCGCCGCTTGCACGTCGCCGGAGCGGCGCATAAACCGCCGCAATGAGCAGCCACGACCGCCTTCTGATCATCGACTTCGGCAGCCAGGTGACGCAACTGATTGCGCGCCGCCTGCGCGAATTGTCGATCTATTGCGAAATCCACCCGTTCAACCTGGTGGACGATGCCTTCCTTGACGCCTTTGCCCCCAGGGCCGTGATCCTTTCGGGCGGTCCCGCTTCCGTGGTCAATGCCGACGCGCCGCGCCCGCCGGTCTCCGTCTTCGACCGGAACATACCGGTGCTCGGCATTTGCTATGGCCAACAGGTGATGATGGACATGCTGGGCGGCAAGGTCGAAGGCGGCAAGATCACCGGCGGCGGCGGCACGGCGGAATTCGGTCGCGCCTATCTGACCGCGGAAGGCACCTTGCCCCTGCTTGACGGCTGGTTCGGTGACGGGCGCGAACAGGTCTGGATGTCGCACGGCGATCATGTCAGCCGCCTCGCCCCGGGGTTCGAGGTTTTTGGAATCTCGCCCAACGCACCTTTTGCGATTACCGCCGACACGATGCGAAACTTCTTTGCCGTGCAGTTCCACCCGGAGGTGCACCACACGCCCAAGGGCGCGAAACTCTTCGAGAATTTCGTCCGCCTCGCCGGGTTCACCGGCGACTGGACCATGGGCGCCTACCGCGAAGAAGCCGTGGCGCGGATCAGGGACGAGGTTGGCGGCAAGAAGGTGATCTGCGCGCTTTCGGGTGGCGTGGACTCCTCCGTCACCGCCGCGCTGATCCACGAGGCGATCGGCTCGCAGCTCACCTGCGTCTTTGTCGATCACGGCCTTCTCAGAAAGAACGAGGCGGACGAAGTTGTCGCCATGTTCCGGGATCACATGAACCTCTCCGTAATTCATGCAGACGAAACAGAACTCTTTCTGGGTGAACTTGACGGCCAATCCGACCCCGAGACCAAGCGCAAGATTATCGGGCGCCTGTTCATCGACGTGTTCCAGAAATACGCCGATCGGATCGAGGGCGCGGAATTCCTCGCCCAGGGCACGCCCTATCCGGACGTCTCTGAATCGGTGTCCTTTTCGGGCGGTCCGTCTGTGACGATCAAATCCCATCATAATGTCGGCGGCCTGCCCGAGAAACTTGGGCTGAAACTGGTCGAACCGCTCCGCGAGCTCTTCAAGGACGAGGTCCGCGCGCTTGGCCGCGAACTGGGCTTGCCCGCGCAATTCATTGGCCGCCACCCCTTCCCCGGCCCCGGCCTCGCCATCCGCTTCCCGGGCGAGATCACGCGCGCGAAACTCGACATCCTGCGCGAGGCCGATGCCGTCTACATCGACCAGATCCGCAAACACGGGCTCTACGATGAGATCTGGCAGGCCTATGCCGCGATCCTGCCCGTGCGCACCGTAGGCGTCATGGGCGACGGACGGACCTACGACTACGCCTGCGCACTCCGGGCCGTGACCTCGGTCGACGGCATGACCGCCGATTATTACCCCTTCACCCACGAATTCCTTGGCGAAACAGCCACGCGGATCATCAACGAAGTGAGCGGCATCAACCGGGTGACCTACGACATCACGTCGAAGCCGCCGGGCACAATCGAGTGGGAATGATCCTGCGCCTCTTTCGCTGGGGCGCATCGGTTCTGGTGGTGACGTTCCTCGCGGTCGCAACCTGGACTTTTACCTGGCCCCTCCAGGCTATCGAGGACGCCCCGGAGGTCGACGCCATCCTCTGCCTGGGCGGTGGTGTGGCCCGGGACGGCAGCTTGAGGTACGAAACGCAGCTTCGGGCCGAGACATGTGCGGCGCTGTACCTCGCCGGGAAGGCCCCGCTGATCGTGATGAGCGCCGGACCCGCCCAGGGCGGCGGCACCGTTCCGGGGTCGGAGACCATGGCGAATGTGGCGATTGCCGCCGGCGTCCCCTCCGCCGCGATCCTGCGCGAGACGCAATCCTATTCGACATTGCAAAACGCGCTCTATTCCCTGGACCTCGTGCCGGATGCGGGTTCCGTGCTCGTGGTCACGGAAGGCTTCCACCTGCCCCGATCCTGGGCGTCGGTGCGGTGGGCCGGGTTTGACCAGGTTCACCTCTTTGCCTCTGAACGCATTCGCCCGTCCGGCGTCAGCCGGTCCCGAACCCGAATGCTTGTGCGCGAAACCGTGGCGATCTGGTTCAATCTCGCCCGCGCGTCGGCCTATAGCATCGGGGGCCTGATGGGTCTCTCCCGCGAGGCACGGATCGGCTGGCTTTACTAGCAGTTCACAGAGCAAGGCTTCGACTCTGCAAGCTGGCGGGTCCGGGAGGGCCGAAGCGCGCGGTGGCCGCCTGATCCCGGGGCGGTCTCAAGCGACGCCTGCCCCCCCGCTCATTGAGACTGGCGTTCCGGCAGCCGATGCCCCATGACGGGGCATGACCGCCGCCCAGACCACGACAGATACGCCGCACACCGGCCGCGCCGCGCTTTGGATGATCGGGGCCATCGTGTCGTTTTCCTCCATGGCCGTGGCGGGGCGCGCGATCTCGTTGGAACTCGATACGTTCGAGATCATGCTCTACCGTTCGCTGATCGGCATCGTGATCGTGCTGTCGGCTGTTCGCCTGATGGGCCAGACGGTCGCGCTGCGAAACCTGCCGCTCCACGGATTGCGCAACATCGCCCATTTCACCGGACAGAACCTGTGGTTCTACGCCGTTGCCACCGCGCCGCTGGCGCAGGTCTTTGCCCTCGAATTCACCACGCCGATCTGGGCCCTGCTCCTTGCCCCGCTCGTCCTCGGTGAACGGATCACGCGGCGCGGGGCGCTGGCCGCACTCATTGGCTTTGCCGGGGTTCTCATCGTCGCGCGTCCCGGCGTGGTTGACCTCACCCCGGGCCTCATCTCGGCCGCGCTCTCGGCGGTGGGTTTCGGCCTGACCGCGCTCCTGACGCGCAAGCTGACGCGGACCGAAAACGTGGCCTCGATCCTGTTGTTGCTGGTTCTCTTCCAGGCGGCCTTCGGCGCCATTTGCGCCGCCTATGACGGAGACGTCGCAATCCCATCAATTGCCGCGCTGCCCTATGTCTCCGTCATCGCCGTGGCGGGCCTCGTGGCGCATCTGTGCCTGACAAACGCCCTGTCACTCGCCCCGGCAGCCCAGGTCATGCCACTTGATTTCGTCCGCCTGCCGCTGATCGCCATCGTCGGTATGGCGCTCTACTCAGAGCCGCTGGAGCCCCTCGTTTTTGCCGGAGGCGCCGTGATCGTGGCGGCCAACTGGATCAACCTGCGCCGCTCCTCCCGCTAGCAGTGCATTTTTGTGACGCTACGGCGCGAAACGGATCTGACGCGGCGTTACACATTGACCAAGGGATGGGCAGTTCCCCTAAAGTTCTGCTCAATTCGGGGACATCTTTCGCACGGGGACACTGCGATGAAACAACTAGTATCCGCCACGGCGGCTCTTCTTGCCACAACCACTCTGGTCAGCGCCGGCGGTATCGAGCGCGGCGTCACCAACTTCGGCGTTCTGTTTGAAGAGGGTGACTACGTCGAATTCGGCATCACCTCGCTCAATCCGAGTGTTTCGGGTGACTATTCCGCTGGTCTTGCGGCCCTGGGCGGTGCTGCGTCCACAGGCAACATGGCCGAAGGCGAAACTCTGATCAGCCTGTCATACAAGAACCAGCTGACAGACCAGCTCGCCGTGGGCTTCTTCATCAACAACCCCTACGGTGCCATTGCCTCCTACGAAGGCGGTTTCTACGACGGCCTGGCCGCGACCTGGGAAAGCACCTCCACGACGCTTGTTCTGAAGTATGACATCAACGACGCCTTCTCGGTTTACGGCGGCGCGCGGTATACGGTGAGCGAGGCAGAAATCGCGATCCCGGCCCTGCTGAACTCGAGCGGGGCTTCAAGCTCGCCGGCATTTGATTACACCGCCACCGGCGAGCGGGACGGTCAGACGAGCTTTGTCGTCGGGGCCGCCTACGAGCGCCCGGAAATCGCGCTGCGTGTCGCCCTGACCTATGAACAGGGCTTCACCCACACATTCGAAACGCTGGAAAATCTCCCCGCGGCGGGTGTTGTGGACCTTGTCACGACAACCGAAGTGGAGATGCCGCAGGCGATCACGCTCGACTTCCAGACCGGTGTTGCGCAGAACACGTTGGTGTTCGGCTCGATCCGACACGTGGAATGGTCCGTCTGGGAAGTTCGCCCGGCTGGCTTCGAAGGCGCGTCCGGAGGCGAACGCGTGACCGGCTTCGACAATGACACGACGACCTATCGCGCCGGCGTCGCCCAACGTATCAATCCCGATCTCGCTCTCATCGGCAGCATTGCCTATGAGGACTCCAAAGGTGGCGAAGCCCCTCGGCTTGCACCGACCGACGGTTCCACCTCGGTGGCGGTGGCCGCGCGCTACAACATGGGTGACATGGTCATCACGGGCGGCGTGCAATACGTCATGCTGGGCGATGCCGTCGACGGATCCGCCACGGATTTCTCGGACAATACCGCGACCAACTTCGGCATCACGATGGGCTATCGTTTCTGATCGGTCCCGGAATGCAGCAAAGGGCCCCGCCATCGAGCGGGGCCTTTTCATTTTTGGCGCAAGAAACGGATTGGCTTTTGTCACGGGCCACGGCACCCACGTCCCATGACTCAGGAATCTCTTTCTCCGCGCGCATGGACCGAACTGGGCCTGCTTGGCCTCATCTGGGGCGCCTCCTTCCTGTCGATCCGCATCGCGCTGGATGAGATCGGGCCGGTCTGGTCCGTGGCACACCGGGTATTCTGGGCGTCCCTCGTGCTTTGGGTCTTTGTCTTCAGCGCACGACTGCCCGTTCCCCGGGACCCGCGCATTTGGGCGAGTTTCCTTGTGATGGGGCTTCTCAACAATATCATCCCGTTTTCGCTCATGGCCTGGGGCCAGCTTCATATCGAGACCGGTCTGACCTCGATCCTGAATGCCGCAACGGCGATTTTCGGGGTTCTTGCCGCCGCGCTTTTCTTTGCGAACGAACGGCTTACCCTGAGCCGCTTTGCCGGTGTCACTCTCGGTTTCCTTGGCGTTTCCACCGCGATCGGCCTGCAAAGCTTTCTCAGCTTTGATGTCACCTCGCTCGCGCAACTCGCGGTCATCGGCGGCACCGTCTCCTACGCGCTGGCGTCGATCTGGGCCAAGGTGCGCCTGCGCGGTCTGCCCCCGCAAGTGGCAGCCGCCGGCATGGTGACGAGCGCCGCCCTTGTGGCCGTGCCACTGGCCTACCTCACCGAAGGCCCCCCCGATCTGGCCCTCGCGCCCGACACTGTCGCCGCCATCGGCTACTATTCCGTCATCGCCACCGCAGGGGCCTACCTGCTCTATTACAGGGTGCTGGACATGGCAGGCAGCGGCAACCTGATGCTGGTGACGCTGCTGGTCGCGCCCGTCGCCATAGTCCTCGGGGCGCTTGTCCGGGACGAAGCGCTGGGCGTCAACGCCTACATCGGCTTCGCTCTGCTCGCAGTGGGGCTTTTGATCCTCAGCCGCGGATCACGTGCCAAAGCCCCCTAGCCTCGGCCACCGCTCCCCGCTAAGGCTCGGATCATGCTTTACGAAACCGCCTCCGACTGGACCCGCGCCGCGCACAAGCGCGTGCTCCTATTCGCGATGTCCGGGTTGGGGAAGACCCATGTTTCGAACCTGCTGCGCGACAATGGTGACTGGTTCCACTACTCGATCGATTACCGCATCGGCACGCGCTACATGGGCGAATACATTGTCGACAATGCCAAGCGGGAGGCGATGAAGAACCCGTTCCTGCGGGACCTGCTGAAGTCCGATTCCATCTACATCGGCTCGAATATCTCGTTCAGGAACCTCAACCCGGTCTCGACCTACCTCGGCAAACCCGGCGATCCGGCGCAGGGGGGGCTGGCCATGGAAGAGTACCGCCGCCGCCAGTCCCAATTCCGCCGCGCCGAGATCGCCGCGCTGGAGGACACCCCCTATTTCATCGAGCGGGCCGAGGCGCTCTACGGCTATCCGCATTTCGTCTGTGACACCGGGGGATCGATCTGTGAATGGGTCGATCCAACCGACCCGGACGATCCGCTTCTCAGCCTATTGGAACGCCATTGTCTGATGGTCTGGATCGAAGGCACCGAGGCCCATACCGAAGAGCTCATCCGCCGGTTTGACCGGCAACCCAAACCCATGAGCTACCGCGCGGATTTCCTCGATCAGTGCTGGACGACCTATCTGTCGGAGACCGGCCAGACCGGGGCAGAGGTCGACCCGGACGCGTTCATCCGCTGGACCTATGCCCGCGCCATGGCCCACCGTGCGCCGCTTTATGCTGAGATGGCAAAACGGGGGATCACTGTGAGCCAAGACGATGTGGCAACGATCCGAGACGCTGCGGATTTCAACGCCGTGATTGCGGCGGGGCTTGAGGCCAAGGCAAGCGGTGCCTAATTAGGCGCTCTGTTCAAAGGTCACGACAATGCCGATCAAACTGCCCGCCTCCCTGCCCGCCTACGACGTTCTCACCTCAGAGGGCGTCATGGTGATGGACGAGGACACCGCCGCGCGGCAGGACATTCGGCCGCTGAAGATCGGGCTGCTCAACCTGATGCCGAAAAAGATCCAGACGGAGAACCAGTTCGCCCGCCTGATCGGGGCCACGCCGCTGCAGATCGACTTCCACCTGATCCGCATGTCCGAACACCAGACCCGCAACACCGCTGCCGCCCATATGGCCGAGTTCTACAAGCCCTTCGCCGAAGTGCGGAACGAGAAATTCGACGGCCTCATCATCACCGGTGCACCCATCGAACACCTTGCCTTCGAAGAGGTGACCTATTGGAATGAACTGACCGAAGTGATGGATTGGACCCAGACCAACGTGCAGTCCACCTTTGGCGTCTGCTGGGGCGGCATGGCGATGATCCACCATTTTCACGGGGTCCAGAAGCACCTGCTCGATGGTAAACTCTTTGGCTGCTATCGACACATGAACTTTGCCCCGGAAAGCCCCTACCTGAATGGATTTTCTGACGACCTGGTCATGCCGGTAAGCCGCTGGACCGAGATGCGACAGGACGAAATCGACGCCGCCGGCCTGCCCATCCTGCTGCACTCCGACGAGGTCGGCCCGGCGCTCGTGGAGGATCCCGACCACAGGGCGCTCTACGTCTTCAACCACTTCGAATACGACAGCGGCACGCTGGCCGAGGAATACACGCGTGACCTCGCCTCGAACCAGGTCGCGGGGGCCGACATCGCGTTACCGGTCAACTACTTCCCCGATGACAACCCCGAGAGCAAACCGCAGAACCGCTGGCGGTCTCACGCGCACCTTCTATATGGCAATTGGATCAACCAGATTTACCAGACCACACCCTACGATCTGAATGCCATTGGTTCTTAAGTTCCTGCTCTGGGCCCTCGCCCTCCTTGTCCTGCTCATTGCGGTCGCATTTGTGCTGGCCGCCCGCCACACGGCGCGCGCCGAGGCGGCCCACCCCCCCGAAGGCCAGTTCATCGAGGTGGACGGCCGCCGGGTTCACGCTGTCGTGGCTGGCGCCGGGCCGGATGTGGTGCTGATCCACGGTTCGTCCGGTTCCACGCGCGATTTTACCTTCGGCTTGGTCGATGCGCTCTCCGGGAACTACCGGGTCATCGCGTTCGATCGACCGGGCCATGGCTATTCCGACCCGCTTCCCGGTGGGGGTTCCATAACCGATCAGGCGAGGCTCCTGCAGGCGGCCGCGGCGGCGCTGGGTGCCGACAAGCCCGTTGTCCTCGGCCAGTCCTACGGTGGCGCGGTGGCGCTGGCCTGGGCCATCGACCGCCCCGATACGCTCTCTGCGCTTGTACCCGTCTCATCGCCCAGCCAACCGTGGGAGGGGCCACTGCCCTGGCTCTACCAGCTGAACTCGACGTGGTGGGCGCCCTATACGTCGATCCCGCTCATCGCGGCCTTCGTTCCCGACGCCTATGTCCAGTCCCAACTCGAGGCCGTGTTCCTTCCGCAGGATATGCCCGACGGCTTCGATACGCATATCGGTGTCGACCTGATCCTGCGCCCGACGGCCCAACGCGCCAACGCCCTGCAACGGGCGACGCTTCTCGAAGAGGTTCGCGCGATGCAGCCGCGATACCCGGACATCTCGGTGCCGATCGAGATCGTCCATGGCGATGCCGATGACACGGTCCCGTTCGAGATCCACGCCCAACCACTTGCCGAGCAGGCCCCCACCGCCCGCCTCACCCGCCTGCCGGGCATCGGCCACCTGCCCCAGCATGTGGCCAAAGGTGACGTGATCGCCGCAGTGGACCGCGCCGCGACCCGTGCCGGATTGCGCTATGCCGCGGCCCCGGCCCATAGTGCTCGCGGGACGGCAGGAGCTGAACATGAACGATCTTCCCTTTGACGGTGCGATCACACGGTTTTTCGAGGACGAAGCCCCTGAAGAGATCCGGTCCGAGATCACTGCCGCGGGCAAGAAGGAACTGCTCTCCGCCCATCATCCCTATGGGGACAGATGGGGCCGGAAAGACTATGAATCCGCTCTGCGCGCCGCTCAAATCGAACTGGTCAAGCTCCAACGCCACGCCAAGGAAGCGGGAGAGCGCATCGTGGTCATTTTTGAAGGCCGCGATGCCGCCGGCAAAGGCGGCACGATCAAACGGTTCCGCGAATTCCTGAACCCCCGCAGCGCCCGTGTGGTGGCCCTGTCGAAACCCACAGAACGAGAGGCCGGAGAGTGGTATTTCCAGCGCTATATCGACCACCTGCCAAGCGCCGGAGAGATCGTGTTCTTCGACCGGTCCTGGTACAATCGAGGCGTCGTTGAAAAGGTGTTCGACTTCTGCACGGATGACCAGCGTGCGCATTGGTTCCAGCAGGTGTCGCCGGTTGAGCAAATGCTCGTCGATGAAGGCATCAAGGTCTTCAAGATCTGGCTCAACGTGGGCCGGGCCGCGCAACTCGCCCGCTTCCTAAAACGCGAACGCGACCCTCTCAAGCAGTGGAAACTCAGCTGGATCGATGTCGAGGGACTCAAGCGTTGGGATGCCTACACGGCCGCGATAGGCGAGACACTGACCCTCACCCATTCGCCCCATTGCCCGTGGATCATCGTGCGGTCCGATGACAAGCGCCGGGCGCGGGTCAACGCGATCCGGGCGGTTCTGACCACTCTCGACTATGCGCGCAAGAACCCCGAAGCGCTGGGTCAGGTGGACCCGAAAATCGCCGGGGGTCCCGAACTCTGGCATGGCTAAGCGCGGCTATCATCACGGCAACCTCAAACAGGCCCTTGTCGAGGCGTCCCTGGACCTGATCAGGGACAAGGGGCCGACGGGTTTCACCTTGACCCAGGCCGCCAAGCAGGCGGGCGTCACCCCCGCCGCGGTCTACCGCCATTTCGACGGCCGGGAGGACCTGATCGCCGAGGTCGCCCTGCAAGGCTACCGTATCTTTGGCGATCTGATGGAATACGCCTACGAGACCGGACAGCCCTCGGCGCTGGCATCGTTCGAGGCGACGGGCCGGGCCTACCTCGCGTTCGCACGCAAATATCCCGGCCACTACGTCGCCATGTTCGAAAGCGGGATCTCGATCCAGCGGACACCCGAATTGCACGATGCCGCCACCCGCGCCATGGCCGTATTCGAGAAATCCGCCGAAAATCTCGCCGCCCATATTCCCCCCGAAAAACGCCCGCCGCCACAAATGTTCTCGGCCCATATCTGGGCCATGTCCCACGGCGTGGTCGAGCTTTTTGCCCGCGGCTCTCCCGGAACAAAATCTCCCTTTCCGCCCGAGGACTTGCTGGAGACGGGGATCGGCGTATACCTGCGGGGCCTTGGGCTGGTCAGCCCTGACAGCTAGGAGAGACACGCCCCATGGATGGAACCCTCGCCGCTGTCTATTACCTTCTGGCACTCATCGACATGGGGATGAACCACTGCCCGAATGACGGCTGCCTTGCCCGTAACGAGGTGCAGGACCGCTACTGGCTACAGGCCGGACAGGTGGAGTTCCAACGAGAGGTCATCGGCGAAGAGATCGTCATTGGCTGGGACCTCGACCGGGCACGCGGACCGTTCCAGCGGAGCCTCGTGGCCTCGGTCACCGATCAGGGGTCGTTCTGGATCGGCTTCGGCAACAAGACCCAATGGAATCTGGGAGGCGGCTGGTTTTTCGAAGGCTCGGCCATGCCCGGGCTTTATGCCAAGGGCGATGGCGAAGATCTCGGCGGCGTCCTGCAGTTCCGCTCGTCCCTCGGCTTCGGCTACGAATTCAACAACGGCGCGACGATGTCGCTGCAGTACGATCATCGCTCGAACGCGGATCTGAACGACTACAATCCGGGACTGGAAACGCTGTCGATCCGGTATGCCTTCGTGATCGATTGACGGCCTTGCCGGGCTCCGCCGGTCCGCCGGTCCGCCGCAGAATGCCGCGGCCCGTCATCGTGGGCTAGCGCCGGATTGACAGGTATTTCTCTCCCCCACCCTTGATCAGGTGCCGGTTCCGGGAGAACTCGAAAAACAGCCGCTCGCAGCCTTCGACGATCCGTTCATGAAGCTCGGCGAAGATGAATTCGACGCGTCCAAGCGCCTCGGCATCTTCCTTGATCAGGGCCACCTCACCCCCCTCGATGTCCAGCTTGAGAAGTCCAATGTCCTCCGCCTCGCCGACAAGATCCCCGAGCGTTACGCCGCGCACCTGATGCAGGGTCTCTGCGGACCCGGCGTCCTGCGGGTCCTCCACCGCCGTCAGCCCCCATTCTCCCGTGCCGCGGCTCTTGAGCGAGATCGTGTCGCCCGCCGTGCCGACCAGCGCACCGTGGACCACCTCGACCCCCGGCACGCGGTCCAGATTGCGCCGCAGGACCGCGAGGTTGCCTTCGGACGGCTCGATCACGATCAGCCGGGCATGGGGAAACATCGCGCGCAAGGCCAGCGTCGCGGTGCCGATATAGCCGCCGGCATCAACAATGACGCCATCGTAATTCTTTGGCAGGAGATGGCGAAGCGGCTCGAACTCCCCACCCAGACAGGAGACCGCAACCTGTAGGTCGGGGGTGCCCTTGCGCAGCCAGACCGGCGTGCCATGCACCGTCAGCGCTATCTCGCTGCCATTCCGGGCGCTCAGATATCGGATGTATTGCCTTGGCCCCAGGGCCCGAAACTGGCGCACCATCCGGCCCAGGCCGGTCCCAAGTCGCGCAACCATTGGTCGTCTCCAGCAAGTCTCTTCTACCTATGGATGATAGACCAAACTTCTGCCTCTGACCACTCCGCGCTTGAAAAGAAAAGCGGCCGCAATTCCTTGCGGCCGCTTCCCAAACACTCTGATTGTCGAAATCAGCGCTTGGAGAACTGGAAGCTCCGGCGCGCCTTGCGCTTACCGTACTTCTTGCGTTCCACCACGCGGCTGTCGCGGGTCAGGAAGCCAGCGGCCTTCAGGGCGTTGCGCAGGGACGGATCGTAAAGCTGCAGCGCCTTGGAGATGCCGTGCTTGACCGCTCCGGCCTGACCGGAAAGGCCACCGCCCTTGACAGTGGCGTGGACATCGAACTGACCGTCGACGCCGGCCACCTGGAACGGCTGGCGCAGGATCATCTGCAGCACCGGGCGGGCGAAATAGACTTCCTGATCGCGGCCGTTGACCACGACCTTTCCGGAGCCGGGCTTGATCCAGACACGCGCCACCGCGTCCTTCCGTTTGCCGGTGGCGTAGGAGCGGCCCAGCTCATCGCGGACGGGCTCGCGATTGACGGCCTCTGCCACCACTTCGGCGGGCGCGGTGCCTTCGGCGACCTGGCCCAGCTCTTCGAGCGAATTAATCTGGTCGGCCATTACGCGGTCCTCGTGTTTTTCTTGTTCATCGCCTTGACGTCCAGCACTTCCGGCTGCTGCGCCTCCATGCCGTGCTCGGCGCCCGCAAAGACGCGAAGGTGGGTCATTTGGCGGCGGGACAGGCGGTTGTGGGGCAGCATGCGCTTGACGGCCTGCATCACCACGCGTTCGGGATGGTCACCCTCGAGAATCTGGCCGGTGGTGCGGGACTTGATGCCGCCCGGGTAACCGGTGTGCCAGTAGTTCGGCTTCATCCGCTTGTTGCCGGTCAGTTGCACCTTCTCGGCGTTGATGACGATGACGTTGTCGCCCATGTCCATGTGGGGCGTGAAGGTCGCCTTGTGCTTACCGCGCAGGCGGGTGGCGACGATCGAGGCGAGGCGGCCGAGAACAACGCCCTCGGCGTCGATCACGATCCACTTCTTGTCGATATCCGCCGGAGTGGCAGAGAAGGTTTTCATGGGTCATACCTTAGAGTTGAAAGAGGCGCGCCGTCCGGCCCGCCTCAAAATCCGATGTCGCGGTGTATAAAGGCTCGGCTGCGCCAGTCAACATCGCAGACAGTGATTTAATCAAGTAAAATCATATAGATAGAAATACGGTATTATTTTACCCCCTATTTGTCGGTCTCGCTGCTTGCCAATGCCCCGCCCTACGGCAACGCTGCGCCAAAACAGACCGCGTCGCTGACCATGTCCAATACCCTTGGCCCCTTCCTTGCCGCCGCCGCGCTTCTCGCGCTGTCGGCCCTGATCGGCATCCGCCCGATGAGAAAGCTGATCGAGGTCCGGGAGGCGAAGCATGAACTGAAACACGGCTCCGCCGGGTTTATCCGCACAACGGCCGGCTGGTTCGTCATCGTCCTCTGGCTGGCCTTCACATGGTTCGCGGCAACCATCCTCGGGGATTGGTGGGCCACCGGCGACCTCGACGGGGCCATTGACCGGGGTTGGCTGCGATTGCAGGTCTTGCTCGAGATCCTCGCGGCACTGGGCGACGACTGATGGGTCCTGTCGCACAATCCGAATTCCTGTGTCCGTCCTGCGGCGGTCAGTGCGTCTATGCACCCCGGCACAAGGCGCTGACCTGCCAGAGCTGCGGCGCGTCCCACGAGATCAAGGTCGATCCGGACGCCGATCCCGCCAGAGAGCTTCACTACCACCCCGATCAGGCCCACACCGAACAGCCACAGATCACGGCAGACCAGGCCCACCAGTGCCAGACCTGCGGTGGCGAGGTGATCTTTGCGGGCCCGGCCCTGACCGGAACCTGCCCCTATTGCGAAGGTCCGCTGGTCCTGACAGGGCCGGAGGAAAGCTACCAGACCCTTGGCCTCATCCCCTTCGAGGTGCCCGATGAGGACGCCCAGAACCGAGCCGTGGACTGGGTCAGACGCCGTTGGGCCGCGCCCAATGCCCTGACCGGAGAGGTGGCCAAGGCGCGCGTCGCCGGCATCTATGTCCCGTTCTGGACCTTCGACAGTGCCGAGGCGGTGAACTATTTGGTCAAGTACCGGGTTAAGCAGGGCAAGAACTGGGTCACTCGCACATTCCGGTCCTCGATGAAAACGGCGTTCGACGATCTCCTCGTGCCCGCCTCGCCCCATGTCACACCGCTGATCCGCGACGGCATCCTGCACGATTTCGACCCGCACAGCCTGAAGCCTTACGAACCGGCGTTTCTCGCCGGGTTTCCCGCCGAGCGGCACCACCAGTCGGTCACGGCCGGGTTGGAGGCCAATGCTGCCGACAAGGATCTTCTCTTGCGGAACCGGATCAGGCGGCATTCCGGCAAGTCACGCATCACCTCTGTCACCTACAAGACCGACACCACGGGAATCCGCTACCGCCGTATCCTCCTGCCTGTCTGGATTTTGCATTATGCGTGGGGCGAGGAGACCAAGAAGGTAGTGGTCTGCGGCCTGCGTGGTCGCACGTTCGGGGAACGACCGTTTTCACTGTGGAAGCTGTTTGGGCTCTCCAGCGTCCTCTCTGCGGCCATAATACTGGTCGGATGGTTGTGGGGTGTTGCCGGGTTTCTTTGACCCCCTCGAGACGGCCCAAAACACAAGAAAGCCGATCAGACCGCAGTCCAACCGGCTCCAACAACGTTGGCGACGCTCAGTTCAGTTCAGACCCATCGTCCCCAGGAACGCCCCGGCCCACAGCGCGCCGCAGATCGTCGCGATATAAAGCAGCCGGTCCCAATTGAGATTGAGAAGCAGCGAAACTCCGCGATATCCACTTGCAATCGTCTGCATGAACCTTGTCTCCGACGTTCAGGTCGGGCGGAATTCACCCGGGTACAGGGCATTGGTAGTCGCGAAATCGGGCAGAAACGTGGCAGGGGATGGACGATTTCCTGCCGCCCCGGCCTTTACGGGCAAAGCAGCAGGTCGTTGGCGAGCCCGAACAGCATCAGCGTCAGGACCAGTGAAACCCCCACAGCCATCAGGATGCGCAGCGCGTTGTCACCGGGGGGGCGGCCCGTCACCGCCTCATAGGCGTGAAACACCAGATGCCCGCCGTCGAGCACCGGGATCGGGAAGAGATTCAGCAGACCCACGGCCGTAGACAGGACCGCGATGAACCAGATGAAGTTCATCGTACCCTGAGACGCCATGGAGGCTGATGCCTCTGCAATCCCGACGGGCCCGCTCAGATTGCAGGTCGAAATCGCCCCCGTAAGCATGTGATAGAGGCCCGACAGCGACGAGGTGATGATCGTCCAAACCTGCACCGCGCCGTTCAGGATCGCCGTGCCCCACCCGACGGGTTCGGTTTGCAGGTCGAAAAGGAACCCGCCCTGGACGCCGATCCGGTAGAACGTCTCGAACCCGCCGTCCTCTTGCGGCTCGTCGGACCGGCGCGGCTCCAGCGTGAAATTCAATAACTCGCCGTCGCGCCAAACGCCGATAGCCAGAGGGCGCCCGCCGGACGACGTCACGATCTCGACCAGTTGATCGAAGGCCGCGATGTCCTGCCCGTCGGCGCTGACGATCAGATCGTTGACCCGCAGCCCCGCATCGTCGGAGGCTGACCGCGGAACAATCCCGGCGGCCAGCGCGAGGTAGGGATAGGGCCCTGGCACCTCGATTTCCGCGCCATCGCGGCGGACGGTGTAGCTCAGCACCGTTTCCCACGGCAAATCGTCGATCACCTCGCCCAGTTCTTCACCGTTATCGAACCGCTGCCCGTTGATCGCGAGGATTTCGTCCCCCGGCTGCAATTCCACCTCGAACGGTGCTGGCAGGTCTGGCACATCGGCGATGACCATCGGTTCGGCCACCTGGCCCCGCACTCCGATCATCACCGCAAATATCAGGAAAGACAGGACGAAATTGAAGAGCGGTCCCGCAAAGACCGTGGCCGAGCGCGCCCAGAGCGGCGCTCCCAGCATGGTGTTCCGCGCCGGTGCCACGTCCTTGTCGGCGGTGACCGAGGCTGCATCGGCGTCACCGCGGAACTTCACGTATCCGCCCAACGGAAAAGCCGCGAGTTGCCAGCGTGTGCCGCGTCGGTCGACGCGCGAAAACAGGATCGGCCCGAAGCCGATGGAGAACACGTCCGCGTCGATCCCCGACCAGCGACCGACGATGTAGTGGCCGTATTCGTGGATCGCGACGATGACGGACAACGCCACCACGAACCAGATAATGACATTGGCGGTGCCGCCGAACGCGGAGATGAGGTCTGACATGCTTGCCCTGTTGCCCGATCAGCTTTGATTGTTTTCGATGGCCTCTGCGGCCCGCGTTCGAGCCAGCGCATCGACGCTCAGTATATTATCTAAGGAGATTTGGGCGTTTTCCAGACCATCTGTCGATGACATTCTGTCGAGCACCCGTGAAACCACCTTCGCCATGTCCGGAAATCCGATCCTGCCCTCGATGAACCCATCGAGCGCGATCTCCTTTGCCGCGTTGAATGCCGCGCCGGTCAGCCCGCCTGCCGCCATGACCTCCCGGGCCAATCCGAGCGCCGGGTATCGCTGCAAATCGGGGGCGCGGAACGTCAACTGCCCGATCCGGGCGAGGTCGAGTCGCTCCACCGGCAGTTCGGCCCGCTCCGGCCAGTTCAGGGCGTAGCCGATGGCGTGCCGCATATCCGGCGGACCGAGATGCGCCATGAGCGCGCCGTCGTTGAAGCC
>CAYMMT010000050.1:0-17004 GCA_964391555.1 uncultured Rhodobacterales bacterium | reverse complement strand
CGGCCCAGACCGGTCATCGCTGTGGCATAGGCCTCGCAGGGGGCGCGGAACCCGTCGAGATCGGGCCATTGGTTGGGGCCCGAGAGGTAGACCTGTGGGTCAGCCGTGGCATCTTCGCGCATCATCAAGAAGGAGGCGGATTGGTTGGGTTTCGTCACCTCGGCGAGGTCCGAGGTCACATCCGTCGAGGTGTTGATCGCGATGTAGCCCCGGTGGATTGTATCGAGCGCGATGGCCCGTTTCGCGGCCTCGGGCAGGGCGTGGAACCGGCGGGAGGCGTCGAAGACCGCCGCGCGCAGGGCCGGGTCGATACCGTGGTTCACGACATAGCCGAACCCGGTTTCGCCGTAGGCTTTCGCGAAGTCGCGGGCGAGCGCGGTGGTATCCCCGCCCGCCACCAGAGGCGCGAGGTCGAGTACCGGGATTTCGGAGAATTCCGGCATTCACGATCCCTCCCGCAACCTTGGCAAATTCGGACCCTGCCGCCATAGTCCGGCTGACGAAAGGGACCCCATGCACGACCACCCCCACCATGACAACGAAATGGACGAGATGACAGCGCGGGTTCGGGCGCTGGAGACGATTCTTGTCGAAAAGGGCCTGATCGATCCCGCCGCCGTCGATGAGATCATCGAGACCTACGAGCACAGGGTCGGACCCCGCAACGGGGCCGCCGTGGTGGCCCGCGCATGGACCGATCCGGATTTTGCCGCGTGGTTGGCCAGCGATGCGACCGCGGCAATTGCCTCCATGGGGTTCGTCGGGCGGCAAGGCGAGCACATGGTCGCGCTGTTCAACTCGACCGAGGACCATCACCTCGTCGTTTGCACGCTCTGTTCCTGTTACCCGTGGCCGGTGCTGGGCCTGCCGCCCACGTGGTACAAGGCGCCGGCCTACCGGTCCCGCGCGGTGCGGGAGCCGCGCGCGGTGCTCTCGGAGTTCGGCGTCACCCTGCCCGCGGAGACGCGGATCCACGTCTGGGATTCGACGGCGGAGGTACGCTACCTCGTGATCCCCGAGCGCCCGGCGGGCACCGGGGCGATGGACGCTGACGCCCTCGCCGCGCTGGTGACCCGCGACAGCATGATCGGCTGCGGCCTCGCCCGCGCTCCGGGGGCGGCATGAACGGGCCCCATGACCTTGGCGGACGGCACGGGTTTGGACCGGTTGTGCCCGAGGACGAGGGCACCCGGTTTCACGCCGATTGGGAACGGCGGGTGTTGGGCGTGACGCTGGCGTCCGGATTTCTGGGGCATTGGACCATCGATGTGTCGCGCCACGCGCGCGAATGCCTGCCGCCCGCGACCTACCTCACGTCGAGCTATTACGCCATCTGGCTGCAAGGGCTGGAAGAGCTTCTGAAATCCGTGGGCGAGGTGACGGAGGCCGAGTTGGCGGAGGGCCGCGCGCAGGCCCCGGGGAAGCGCCCGGACCGATGCGTCGCGCCCGAGGCGGTGGCCGGGATCCTTGCCGCCGGGGGGCCGGCGAACCGGGCCGGACCGGCCCCGGCCTTCGCCATCGGCGACCGGGTGCGGACCCGCAACCATCAGCCCGCGGGCCACACCCGCCTGCCGGGCTATGCACGCGGCTGCGCCGGGGTCGTCACCGCGGTCCATGGCGCCCATGTCTATCCCGACAGCAACGCCCATGGCGGCGGGGAACAGCCCCGGCCGCTCTACACCGTTCGCTTTGCGGCGACCGAGCTTTTCGGCGATGACGCCGAGCCCGGCCAGACGGTCAGCATCGACGCCTGGGAGCCCTATCTTGACCGCGCCTGAAGTCCCGTTCGAGGCCCCGTTCGAGGCCCCGTGGCAGGCGCAGATCTTTGCCCTGACGGTCGCGTTGAACGAGGCGGGGGCGTTCAGCTGGTCGGAGTGGTCGGAGATCTTTGGCCCCCGGGTGCAGGCTGCCGACGCCGATGACTACTGGCGGATCTGGTCCGAGGCGCTGGTTGCCTTGCTCGCCGCGCGCGGGCTGGCCGGGGCCGCCGAGGTGCGCGAGATGACCCGCGCCTGGCAGGACGCCGCGCGCGCAACGCCCCATGGCACACCGATCACACTGCCGCCGGCCTAGCCGCGTCCCGCGCTAGTCGATCTGGAACGGCACCACGTTGCGGGCGTTGTGGTTGACCGTGACCTCGCGGGCCAAAGGCGGCACGGACCGATGCGCGCAGTTGGACCGCTCGCAGATGCGGCAGCCGGTGCCGATGGGTTCGAACCGCTCCGGGTCCGACACGTCAAGGTCGTCGGCATAGATCAACTGGCTCGCGTATTTCGCCTCGCAGCCCAGACCGATCGCGTATTTGCGGGAGGCCTTGCGGAAATCCGCGCTCTGGATCGTCTTGCTGAAGGCGAGGCAGAGATAGCGCAGACCGTCGGGCGTGCTGGCAAGCTGGCGCTGGATTTCGCCATGGCTTTCAAAGGCGCTGTGGATGTTCCAGAGCGGGCAGGAACCACCGAAGCGGGTGAATTGAAGGCTCGTGGCGCTGTGGCGCTTGGTGATGTTCCCGGCGCGGTCGATGCGCAGGAAGTAGAACGGCACGCCCTTGTTGCCGGGCCGTTGCATCATCGACAGGCGGTGGCACACCTGTTCGCGGCTGGCATCGAACCGGAAGGCAAGCTTGTCGAGGTCGTGGCGCGTCTCGGCAGCCGCGTCGAGAAACTCCGAATAGGGCAGGACGACGGCCCCGGCGAAGTAGTTGGCGAATGTCATGCGGCAGACCTCGCGGGCGCTGTGGGAATGAAATCCCGCCTCGTCGAGAAGCTTTTCGATCAGCGCGCCCTGTTCGAGGATCGCGACCTGATAGGCCATCTGGAACAGGTTCGTCGCCGCGCTCGATGTCGCGCTCAGGTGCAGGGTGTGTGACACCGGGTCGTAGCGCCGGATCGCGCCCGCTTCGGCCGCGCTTTTTGTTTCGACCACGCGGACGCCGTGGGCATCGCTGAGGTAGTCGGCAAGCAGTACGTAGCGCTGTTTGTCGCTCTGCGTGATCGTGCGGGCAAACGCCTCGGCCACGTGGTCAAGCTCGTCGATGTAATTGTCCTTGTAGTGGAAGTAGTCGCGCACCTCCTCGTAGGGGACAGGGGCCACGGCGGCCTCGGTCTCGGACAGGGTGGTGTCAAGCTGGCCCAGTTGCTCGCGCGTTTTCTGGAATACCTGATAGAGGCCGAGCAGCGCGTGGACCACGTTGGGCGCGTTCGAGGCGGCGATCTTCAACTCCTGGGTCTGGATGTTGGCCTCGGCAAAGACCGGGTCTGCGAGAATCTGACGCAGGTCGGTGGCGATCCGGCCGGACTCGTCGAGGGCGAGCTGGGACAGGTCAAAGCCGAATTCGTTGAACAGGGCGAGGATGACCGAGGCCGAAAGCGAGCGGTTGTTGTTTTCGATCTGGTTGAGGTAACTTGTTGAAACACCGAGCTTCTGCGCGAATTCGGCCTGCGTGAGCCTTTGCGTCTGGCGCAGGTTCCGGATCTGCGCCCCGGCAAAGATCTTCTTGAGATCGGCGGTCATTTACTTTTTCGCACTTCGCGTTTTGCAATTTGCCAATTTTTACATTGTAACACGTTCCCTCCTATCGCGGTAGCCCGTTGCCCTCTAGGCCACCGGCAGCACGGGGCGGTGCGTTGATCTCCATCAAAAAAGGCGCGCCGCGAATTCAGGAGACCCAAGAGATGACCAAAGTTGCACTCGTCACCGGTGGCACGCGCGGGATCGGCGCCGCGATCAGCAAGGGGCTTGCCAATGCCGGCTATGTCGTCGCGGCGAACTACGCGGGCAACGACGAGGCCGCGGCCAAATTCACCGAAGAGACCGGCATCAGGACCTACAAATGGTCCGTCGGCGATTACGAGGCCTGTGTCGCCGGGGTCGCGCAGGTTGAGGCCGACCTTGGCCCCATCGACGTGCTGGTCAACAACGCGGGCATCACCCGGGACGGCATGTTCCACAAGATGACCAAGGAAAAGTGGGACGCGGTGATCAACACCAATCTCAACGGCCTGTTCCACATGACCCATCCGATCTGGACCGGCATGCGGGAGCGCAAGTTCGGCCGGGTCATCAACATCTCGTCCGTGAACGGGCAGAAGGGGCAAGCGGGACAGTCGAACTATTCCTCGGCCAAGGCCGGGGACCTCGGGTTCACCAAGGCGCTGGCGCAGGAGGGCGCGCGCTCGGGCATCACCGTGAACGCGGTCTGTCCCGGCTACATCGGCACCGAGATGGTGCGCGCCATCGATGAGGATGTGCTCAACAAGCACATCCTGCCGCAAATCCCCGTGGGCCGGTTGGGCGAACCCGAAGAGATCGCACGCTGCGTGGTGTTTCTGGCCTCGGACGATGCGGGGTTCATCAACGGGTCGACGCTGTCGGCCAATGGCGGCCAGTTCTTCAGCTGACGCGCACCGGGAGGAGGATAGACATGGGACGTTACGCGGAAATCTACGAGGGCTGGCAGACCGATCCCGAGGGGTTCTGGGCCGGGGCGGCGGAGGCCGTGGACTGGACCAGGGCGCCGGGCAAGGTGCTCGATGACAGCGCGGCACCGCTTTACACGTGGTTCGCCGATGCCGAGGCCAATACCTGCTACAACGCCGTGGACCGGCATGTGGAGGCCGGACGGGGCGGGCAGGCCGCGATCATCCACGACAGCCCGGTCACGGCCAGCCAGACCACCATCACCTATGCCCAGTTGCAGGACCGCGTGGCGCGGTTGGCGGGTGTCCTCGCGGACCGTGGCGTGGCCAAGGGCGACCGGGTCGTGATCTACATGCCGATGATCCCGGAGGCGCTGGAGGCGATGCTGGCCTGCGCCCGGATCGGGGCGGTGCATTCGGTGGTCTTTGGCGGCTTCGCGGCGCACGAACTGGCTGTCCGGATCAACGACGCGACGCCCAAGGCGGTGCTGACGGCCTCTTGCGGGATCGAGGGCAGCCGGGTGATCGCCTACAAGCCGCTTCTCGATGACGCGATCGAACAATCGGCACACAAGCCGGACTTCTGTGTCCTGCTCCAGCGTCCCCAGGCCGGGGCGTCGATGGTCCCGGGTCGCGATCTGGACTGGGCCGAGGTGACGCAGGCGGCGGAGCCGGTCGGCTGCACGCCGGTGGGCGGGGCCGATCCGCTCTACATCCTTTACACCTCCGGCACGACGGGCCAGCCGAAGGGCGTGGTGCGCCATGCCGGCGGGTACATGGTGTCGCTGCTCTGGACGATGACCAACCTCTATGACGTCGAGGCGGGCGACGTGTTCTGGGCCGCCTCGGACGTGGGTTGGGTCGTGGGGCACAGCTACATCTGCTACGGGCCGCTTCTGGCCGGGTGCACGACCGTGGTCTTTGAAGGCAAGCCCGTGGGCACGCCCGATCCCGGCACCTTCTGGCGGGTGATCGAGGACCATGACGTGAAGGTGCTGTTCACCGCGCCGACGGCGTTGCGGGCGATCAAGCGAGAGGACCCGAACGCGGATTATGTGCGCAAGTACGACCTGAGCGGGCTGAAATCCCTGTTTCTGGCCGGGGAACGTGCCGACCCGGACACGATCCAGTGGGCACAGACGCATCTGAAGAAGCCCGTGATCGACCACTGGTGGCAGACCGAGACCGGCTGGGCCATCGCGGCGAACCCGCTGGGGATCGAGGAACTGCCGGTCAAGCCGGGCTCGCCCGCGGTGCCGATGCCGGGCTACGAGATCGAGGTTCTCGACGATGCCGGCCATCCCGTGGCCCCCGGCACGCTTGGGGCGATCGCGATCAAGCTGCCGCTTCCGCCGGGCACGCTGCCCACGCTCTGGAATGCGGAAGAGCGGTACAGGACGAGCTACCTCAACACCTTCCCCGGCTATTACGAGACGGGGGATGCCGGGATGATGGACGAGGACGGCTATGTCTACATCATGGCCCGCACCGACGACGTCATCAACGTCGCGGGGCACCGGCTGTCGACCGGCGCCATGGAAGAGGTGCTCGCCGCCCATCCGGATGTCGCCGAATGCGCGGTGATCGGGATCGGGGACAAGCTGAAGGGCCAGTCGCCCCTTGGCCTCGTATGCCTGAACGCCGGGGCGGACCGCACGGAACAGGACATCCAGTCCGAATGCGTGTCGCTTGTCCGGCAGGAGATCGGCCCGGTCGCCGCGTTCAAGCAGTGCATCGTGATCGACGCCCTGCCCAAGACCCGCTCCGGCAAGATCCTGCGCGGGACCATGGTGGCAATTGCCGACGGCACGCCGTGGAAAATGCCCGCAACCATCGACGATGCCAGCGTCCTTGACGCCATCGCCGACCGTATCGGTGGCCTCGGCCACCCCACATCCTGACAGACGAAAGAGGACATTCCCATGAAAGACGTTGTCATCCTTGATGGCGCCCGCACCGCCATCGGTACATTCGGTGGCTCGCTCGCGGGCACCGCGCCGACCGCGCTCGCCGCCGCCGTCTCGAAAGAGGCCATGGCCCGCTCGGGCGTGGAGCCCGGACAGATCGGAGCGTCGGTCTTTGGTCACGTGATCAACACCGAGGCCCGGGACATGTACATGGGCCGCGTGGCGGCCGTGGAGGCCGGCGTCCCCGAAGAGGCCACGGGGCTGACCGTCAACAGGCTCTGCGGTTCGGGGGCACAGGCGATCGTGAATGCCGCCCAGCACATCATGCTGGGGGACGTGGACTACGCCCTTGCCGGTGGCGCCGAGAGCATGTCCCGCGCGCCCCATTCCACCCAGTCGATCCGCACCGGTCAGAAGATGGGCGACGTGGCCTTCACCGACATGATGATCGGCGCCCTGAACGACCCCTTCGGCGTGGGGCACATGGGGGTCACCGCTGAAAACGTGGCCGCCGAGAACCAGATCACCCGCGACCAGCAGGACGCGTTTTCGGTCGAAAGCCAGACGCGCGCCGCCGCGGCGGTCGAGGCCGGCCACTTCAAGAGCCAGATCCTGCCGATCGAGGTCAAGGTGCGCCGCGAGATGGTGCCCTTTGAAACCGACGAGCACATCAAGGCCGGCACCACCATGGAAAGCCTCGCCAAGCTGCGCCCGGCGTTCAAGAAGGACGGGACGGTCACGGCGGGCAACGCCGCGGGCCTCAACGACGGTGCCGCGGCGCTGGTTCTGGCCTCGGCGGAGGCGGCAGAGGCGGCCGGCCTGAAACCCCGCGCGCGGCTTCTGGGCTATGCGATTGCGGGCGTGCGCCACGAAGTCATGGGCATCGGTCCCGTTCCGGCGGTCACGAAGCTTCTGGAAAAGGTCGACATGACCGCCGACCAGTTCGACGTGATCGAGTCCAACGAGGCCTTTGCCGCGCAGGCCTGCGCGGTGAATGCCGGGCTGGGGCTGGACACCAGCAAGGTGAACCCCAATGGCGGGGCCATCGCGCTCGGCCACCCGATCGGGGCCACGGGGGCCATCCTCTCGATCAAGACGCTCTACGAGCTCGAACGGATCGGCGGCCGGTTCGGCCTTGTCACCATGTGTATCGGCGGCGGCCAGGGTATCGCCCTTGCGGTCGAACGATTGAATTGACACTGACGGGGAGCGCCGATCGGGCGCTCCTCCACCACGCCGCCCCGATGGAGCCCACGATGTCCGAGACGCCCACAGACCCCGACCAGCCCGCCGTTGCCGAAACGGCGCAGCGCCTGATGTCCCTGACGCAGCGGTCCGTTGCGGCGGCGGCCAGGATGCAGTCCCGTGCCGTGGCGCAGGCCGCGGGTTCCGAATACCAGCTGATGGACGCGGCCACCCTGACCCAGGCCTACACCAACGTCTGGATGCGGGCGCTGACACGACCGCAGGACCTCTGGTCGGCGCAACTCAAGGCCACCACCAGCCTCGCCCGGATCTGGCAGGCGGCGCTGGTGCCCCCGGACGAGGCGGTGAGCGATCGCCGGTTCCGCGATGACAGCTGGTCCGACGACCCGGTGTCGCGACAGTACCGCGATGCTTTCCTCGCCTTCGAAGGCGCGATGGAGGGACTGCTCGACCTGCTGGCCAGCGAGGACGGCCGGGACGATCTGCGGGTCAAGTTCTACACCCGTCAGGCGATCAGCGCGCTGTCGCCGGCCAATTACCTTCCGACGAATGCCGCCGCACGCGCGAGGTTCCTCGAAACCGGCGGCCAGAGCCTGCTGGACGGGATCGAGAACCTGCTGACCGATCTTGAACGGGGGGACGGGCGGCTCGACATCGCGACCAATGACGCTGGCGCCTATGAGGTGGGTGTGGATCTGGCCACCACCGAAGGCGAGGTGGTGTTCCAGAACGAACTCATGCAGCTGATCCAGTACCATCCGAGGACCGAGACGCAGTACGCGGTGCCGATGCTTTTTGTTCCGGCATGGATCAACAAGTTCTACATCATGGACATGCGGCCCCAGAACAGCCTGATCCGCTTCGCGCTGGAGCAGGGGCATTCCGTCTTTGTCATCTCCTGGGCGAATCCGACGAAGGCCCATGCCGATCTCGACTTCACCGACTACATGAAGCTCGGGCCGCTGGCGGCGCTGGACGCGATCCGCGACATCACCGGCGAGGAGAAGGCCAATGTGCTGGGCTTCTGCATCGGTGGCATCCTCGTCACCGCGATGCTGGGCTACCTTGCCGCGAAGGGCGAGGACCGGATCAACAGCGCCACGACGCTGGCCACCATGGTGGACTTCAAGGATGTGGGCGAGATCGGGGTTTTCATCGACGACGACCGGCTCGACATCCTGCGCGGCCACATGGAGGAGAAAGGCTATCTGGAGGCGTATCACCTGCAGGACATGTTCTCCATGCTGCGGGAAAACGACCTGATCTGGTCCTTCTTCGAGGCCAACTACCTGCGCGGCGACAAGCCCCGGCCATTTGACCTGCTCTACTGGAACTCCGATTCCACGCGCCTGCCGAAGGCGATGCTGTTGTGGTACCTCGAAGAGGTCTACCTGCGAAACAAGCTGCGCCAGCCCGGCGGGCTGGAGATGGACGGGGTGAAGATCGATATCTCGAAGATCGCGGTGCCGATGTTCGTGCTTGCGACGCAGGACGACCACATCGCGCCGTGGACCTCGATCTATCCGGCCACGCAGATCATCGAAGATGTCGAATTCGTCCTTGGCGGGTCGGGCCATATCGCCGGGGTCATCAACCCGCCGGGCCCGCGCCAGAAATACGGCTACAAGACCGCCAGGACCTATCCGGCGGAGGCCAGCGCCTTCCTCGCGGAGGCAGAGGCGCATGACGGATCGTGGTGGCCGCATTGGGCCGCGTGGCTGGCCGAGAGGAGCGGCGATCGTGGCGCTCCGCGCAATGTTGCGAAGCGGGGCCGGTACAAATCCATCGAAGCCGCGCCCGGCAGCTTTGTCACCAAAGCGGCGGAGTGAGCGGGACCCGCGCCCGGGGGCGAGGGTGGTGTTTCGAGCATCTCCGGCCCCCGACCCCCGCCACGCCGCGCGGCGTGAGAATATGCCGCGGGCGGCGGGCCATCTTTGATAAAATAACTGTATGCAATCGTATACAGTTGAGGTAACAGGACGCCAAACCCCGAATCCCCGACACCTGTATCCGGAGGAATCCTGAGCCATGAGCCTCTATTCCGACTACCTCGCCGAAATCGAAACCCGCAAGGAACAGGGGCTCAGCCCCAAGCCCATCGACGATGGCGCGCTGACCCGGGAGATTGTCGATCACATTCGGGATGCCGGTAGCGACCACCGCGCCGATTGCCTTTCGTTCTTCATCTACAATACCTTGCCCGGGACGACGAGCGCCGCGGGCGTGAAGGCCCGGTTCCTGAAAGAGATCATCCTTGGCGCCGAGGTGGTCGAGGAAATCTCTCCCGCCTTTGCCTTTGAGCTTCTGAGCCACATGAAGGGGGGGCCCTCGGTCGAGGTTCTGCTCGACCTCGCGCTGGGCGACGATGCCGGGATTGCCGCAGAGGCGGCAGATGTGCTCAAGACGCAGGTGTTCCTCTACGAGGCCGATACCGACCGGCTGAAAGAGGCCCACGAGGCGGGCAATGCCGTCGCCACGGATATCCTGCAAAGCTACGCAAAGGCCGAGTTTTTCACCAAGCTGCCGGAGATTGACGAAGAGATCGAGGTGGTGACCTTCATCGCCGCCGAGGGCGATATCTCGACCGACCTTCTGTCGCCGGGGGCCGAGGCCCATTCGCGCGCGGACCGCGAATTGCATGGTCAGTGCATGTGTGACGCCGCCGCGCAGAAGCACATTCAGGACCTCAAGCTTCAGCACCCCGACAAGCAGGTGATGCTGATCGCCGAGAAGGGCACCATGGGTGTGGGGTCGTCGCGGATGTCGGGCGTCAACAACGTCGCGCTCTGGACCGGCAAGCAGGCCTCGCCCTATGTGCCGTTCGTGAACTACGCGCCGGTCGTGGCCGGCACCAATGGGATTTCGCCCATTTTCTTGACCACCGTGGGCGTGACCGGTGGCATCGGGGTGGACCTCAAGAACTGGGTCAAGAAGCTGGACGAGGACGGCAACGCGATCCTCAACAACGACGGCAACCCGGTTCTGGAGCAGAAATACTCGGTCGACACCGGCACGGTTCTCAAGATCAACACCAGGGACAAGAAGCTCTATTCCGAGGACGGCGAAGAGCTGGTCGACATGTCGTCGTCCTTCACGCCGCAGAAGCTGGAGTTCATGAAGGCGGGCGGGTCCTACGCCATTGTCTTTGGCAAGAAGCTGCAGACCTTTGCGGCCGAGACGCTGGGCATCGAGGCGCCGCTTGTCTTTGCCCCGTCCAAGGAGATCAGCCACGAGGGTCAGGGCCTGACGGCGGTGGAAAAGATCTTCAACAACAACGCCATCGGGGTGACCGGCGGCAAGACGCTGCACGCCGGGTCCGACGTGCGGGTGCGGGTGAACATCGTTGGTTCGCAGGATACAACCGGGCCGATGACCGCACAGGAACTCGAAGCCATGGCCGCGACGGTGCTCTCGCCGAGCGTGGACGGGGCCTACCAGTCGGGCTGTCACACGGCGTCTGTCTGGGACGCCAAGGCGCGGGCGAATACGCCCAAGCTGATGAAGTTCATGAATGACTTCGGGCTGGTGACGGGCCGCGATCCCAAGGGCGTCTACCACTCGATGACCGATGTCATCCACAAGGTCCTGAACGACATCACCGTGGACGACTGGGCGATCATCATCGGCGGGGACAGCCACACGCGGATGTCCAAGGGCGTGGCCTTTGGCGCGGACAGCGGCACCGTCGCGCTGGCGCTGGCCACGGGCGAAGCCTCCATGCCGATCCCGGACTCCGTGAAGGTCACCTTCAAGGGCGAGATGGCCGAGCACATGGATTTCCGCGACGTGGTGCACGCCACGCAGGCGCAGATGCTCCAGCAACATGGCGACAACGTCTTCCAGGGCCGGGTGATCGAGGTGCATATCGGCACGCTGCTCGCCGATCAGGCCTTCACCTTCACCGACTGGACGGCGGAGATGAAGGCCAAGGCGTCGATCTGCATCTCGAACGACGAGACCCTGATCGAAAGCCTCGAACTGGCCAAATCCCGCATCCAGATCATGATCGACAAGGGGATGGAGCATGACAACGGCATGCTTCAGAAGCTGATCGACCTTGCCGATGCCCGGATTGACGAGATCGAAACCGGGGTGAAACCCGCGTTGTCGCCCGATGCGGATGCGAAGTATTTCGCGGAGGTCGTGGTGGATCTCGACGTCATCGACGAACCGATGATCGCGGACCCGGACGTCAACAACCCCGATATTTCAAAGCGGTATACCCACGACACGATCCGCCCGATCTCCTACTACGCGGCGGAAAAGAAGGTCGATCTGGGCTTCGTCGGTTCCTGCATGGTGCACAAGGGCGACATCAAGATCGTGGCCCAGATGCTCCGCAATCTCGAAGAGGCCCATGGCGAGGTCACGTTCAAGGCACCGCTGGTCGTGGCCGCACCGACCTACAACATCATCGATGAGCTGAAGGACGAGGGCGACTGGGAAATCCTGCAGAAATACAGCGGGTTCGAGTTCGACGACGCGGCGCCCAAGGTGCAGGCGCGGACCGAGTACGAGAATATTCTCTACCTAGAGCGTCCGGGCTGTAATCTTTGCATGGGTAATCAGGAAAAGGCCGCGAAGGGCGACACGGTTCTGGCGACCTCGACCCGGCTGTTCCAGGGCCGTGTTGTCGGGGATTCGGCCACGAAGAAGGGCGAGTCGCTCTTGGGATCGACCCCGGTCGTGGTGCTGTCGGCGATCCTCGGGCGCACACCGACGCTGGACGAGTACAAGACCGCGGTGAAGGGCATCAACCTCACCAAATTCGCACCGCCGATCAAGGCGCCCCTGGCCAGCCGGTCGGTGCACTTCTGACGCGGGCCTGGCGCCGGATCCCTGGTGGCGGCGGGACCAGCGATTCGGCCGGGCCCCGCCGTTGCCCGTTTGCGGGCCCCAGCGGGGCGGGTCAGTCGATCCCGAGGGTTGCGGTCACCATGGATTGCAGCCCGTCCATCAGCCGTTTGACATGGGCCTCGTCCCGCGCCTGAGACTTCAGGGCCGTCGCGCTGCGCTGCACGATTTCGGCCAGGCTGTCGGGCGTCAGGTTCCGGTCCGCGAGGGTTGGCGCGAAGGGGTCGAAGACCTGTGTGAGCAGTCTGCGGAATCCGTCGCCATTGGCCTCGATCTCGCGCCGGCCGGCGGCGTTGTAGCCGTCGATGAGGTCCTGCGCGTTTGGTGAGGAATGCAGGAATATGAACGGCTTGACGACCATTTCCGCAAGGATGGTCCGGATCTGTTCGGCGACCGTGTGGCGCGCGGCGAGGCCCGCCTCGATCTCGGCGCGGGCGTCCTCTCCGAACATGCGGATGGAGCCGCGGAGAATGTCGTCCTTGCTGCTGTAGAAGTTGTAGAGCGTCTGCCGCGCGACACCGGCTTCTTCCGCGATATCGCCCATGCTCGTACGCTTCACGCCATAGCGCAGAAAGGCCTGGGTCGCGGCGTTGAGGATCTGACGTTCCCGGTTTTCCATGGGCGACATGTTGACATTTGGACGCTAAATGTCAATTTGGACAAAACGACAGTTTTTGTCACTTTGCTTGACCAAGGAGCACGCCATGACCGACCGCAGCACATTCAACAAGGACACAACGACCGACGAGGTTCTCGACGGCATCGACCTGAGCGGGAAGACCGTCCTGATCACCGGTGGCACCAGCGGCCTCGGCCAGGAAAGTGCGCGGTCGATGGCCGCGAAAGGCGCCAAGGTGATCATCACCGGGCGCAACATGGACAAGGCGCAGGCGGTGGCCGATGGCATTGACGGTGACGTCAGCGTCGAGGAGCTGGAACTGGGCTCTGTCGCGTCCATCCGCGCCTTCGCGGCCCGCGTGCTGGAACAGCATCCCCGGATCGACATTCTGATCAACAACGCGGGCGTGATGGCCAGCCCCTACATGGAGACGGCCGACGGCTTCGAGTTGCAGTTCGGCTCCAACCACCTTGGTCATTTCCTGATGACGACACTGCTGATGCCGGCGCTGGGCGAGGGCAGTCGCGTGGTGGTGCTCAGTTCATCGGCGCACCAGTTCGCGCCGGTGCTGTTTAACGATATCGGTTTCAAGTCCACCGACTACAACAAATGGGCGGCCTATGGTCAGTCCAAGACGGCAAACGCGCTGTTCGCGGTGGGTCTGAACGCGCGCCTGAAGGCCAAGGGGGCCGAGGCCTTTGCGGTGCATCCCGGCGTGATCCAGACCGAACTGGCCCGGCACATGACCGAAGAGGACATGGCGATGTTCGCCAGCGGGATCGAGTCGGGGGCCATTCCGATGAAGTCGATCCCGCAAGGCGCGGCGACCCAGGTCTACGCCGCGACCGCGCCCGAGCTGGCCGGGAAGGGCGGCGCGTACCTCGCCGATGTGCAGATCGCTCCGGTCGAGGAGGGGACCGAGGACATGACCAAGGTCCGACCCTATGCGCTGAACGCGGCCTCGGCAGAGCGGCTGTGGACCGTGTCGGAGGAGATGCTGGCCGCCGTCTGAGGCGTCTCCGCCCGGACGCGGGCCCGCCTGACCAGACCGCCGGGGCCTAGCCCTCGGCCCCGAGGGTGACCGACAACTCGCGCGCGGCACGCATGACGGCACTTGCCAGGGCCGGAATGTCGCCGTCGCCGACGCGGGGGAGCGGGCCGGAGATCGACAGGCCCGCCACCGCGTCCCCCGCCCAGTTCACCACCGGAGCCGCGATGCAGCGCATGCCGAGGTTCTTTTCCTGATCGTCTATGGCAAAGCCGCGCGCGCGGGTGCGGTGGAGTTCCTTCAGCAAGTCATCGCGGGCCGTGATCGTGTGTTCGGTAAAGGATTCCAGATGTGTGTCCGCGAGCAGCTTGTCGATCCGGGACGCGGACATTTCGGCGAGCAGTGCCTTTCCGATCCCCGAGGCGTGCATCGGTGAGGCCGAACCGGGGGGAAAGAACGCGCGGATCGAGTGGTGGCATTCGACCTGGGCGATGAACACGACCGATCCGTCGCGGGGCACGGCGAGGTTCGCGGTCTCACCGGTATCGGCCATGAGTTGCCTCAGGATCGGTGTGGCCCGGTCCAGCAGCGAGGTCCGGCGCAGGTAACGGGCGCCGATGACGAAGGCCTGGGCGCCGACGTGCCAGAGCTGCGCTTCGGCATCGAAATCGACAAGCCCGCGTTGTTCGAGCGTCACCAGAACCCGGTAGACCGTGGCCGGGGACTGATCGAGATTGCCCGCCAGTTCCGACAGCGTCGCGCCCGGCAGGGTCGAAAGATGGTCGAGCACGTCCATCGCCCGGTCGAGCGACTTGATGGTGTTCTGTTCGGTCTTGTCGGTCCAGGCCTTGGGGCGGCCACGGGTGCGTCTGGGTTGGGAGTCGGTCATTTCCTCACCATTAGTGAAAATCTTTTTCACGATACGAAAAAATCTACATCTCTGTAAACAGACGTTTTTTATACCGTCATGGAAAAATGAAAAATGATTTCAAAAAAATTGCGCCCTCTCGCCCACCTGCGCTAGCACGGCAAGGTCATTTGAGGAGGCAATGTCATGAGCCTGCAGAACCCGGTTTTCATCCCCGGACCCACCAACATCCCCGAGGCGCTGCGTCGCGCCTGCGACCTGCCGACGATCGACCACCGGTCGGCCGCCTTCCCGGCCATGTTGGCCCGCGCGCGGTCCGGCGTGCAGGCGGTGATGAAATCGCGGACGGCGGAGGTGTTCATCTTTCCGTCCACCGGGACCGGCGGCTGGGAAACGGCGATTGCCAACACGCTCCGGCCCGGCGACACCGTGCTGGCGGCGCGCAACGGCATGTTCAGCCACAAGTGGATCAGGATGTGCCAGGACTTCGGCCTGCGGGTCCTGTCCACCGAGGTCCCCTGGGGCGAAGGCTTTCCGGTCGACTGGGCGGCGGAGCAACTGGCGGCCGACACCAACCACCGGATCAAGGCGGTGCTTGTCACCCATAACGAGACCGCGACGGGCGTGACATCGGACGTGGGTTCGGTGCGGGCCGCGATGGGCGATCACCCGGCGCTGCTTTTCGTCGATGGGGTCAGTTCGATCGGGTCGATGGACTTCCGCTTTGACGACTGGGGCGTGGATATCGCCGTCACCGGCTCGCAGAAGGGCTTCATGCTGCCGGCCGGTCTTGGCATCGCGGCGTTCTCGGCGAGGGCCATGGAAGCGACGAAACAGGGCGGCCTGCCGCGCGGGTATTTCAACATTCAGGACATGGCGGCGAGCTATGAGACCGGCGGCTATCCCTACACGCCGTCCGTCGGCATGCTCAACGGGTTGAAGGAAGCCTCCGCGATGCTGCTGGAGGAGGGGCTGGACGCGGTCTTTGCCCGGCATCGCCGGATCGCCGACGGCGTGCGCGCGGCGGTCGGGGCCTGGGGCCTCGAAATCTGCGCCGCCCGGCCAGAACTTCATTCCGACACGGTCACCGCCATTCGGACCCCGGCGGGGTTCGACGCGGGCCGCATCGTGGCCCATGCGGAGGCTGCCTATGGCCTGTCCTTTGGCGCGGGGCTGGGCGACGTGGCCGGCAAGGTGTTCCGCATCGGGCACCTCGGCAGCCTGACGGATGTCATGGCGCTGAGCGGGATCGCCACGGCCGAGATGGCGATGGCCGACCTTGGCCTCGACATCGCGCCCGGTTCCGGCGTTGCCGCGGCGCAGGAAATCTACCGCATTGGAAAAACAGCCAAACTTTCGGAGGCCGCGTGATGAAGGATCTTGTGACCGATATTCCCACCTACGAGGACATGCTGGAGGCCCATGAGCGGATCAAGCCGCATATCCGGCGCACGCCGATCCGGACCTCGGATTACCTCAACGAGGTGTCGGGTGCTGACCTGTTCTTCAAATGCGAGAACTTTCAGGAGCCGGGGGCCTTCAAGGTCCGCGGAGCGGCGAACGCGGTCTTCGGGCTGGACGACAGCCGGGCCAGGCTTGGCGTGGCAACGCATTCCTCGGGCAACCACGCCTCGTGCCTCAGCTACGCGGCGATGAGGCGGGGCATTCCCTGCAACGTGGTGATGCCGCGCAC
Organism: uncultured Rhodobacterales bacterium; assembly: GCA_964391555.1. GTDB lineage: Bacteria > Pseudomonadota > Alphaproteobacteria > Rhodobacterales > Rhodobacteraceae > JAMWZF01. The sequence continues at coordinate 454 of CAYMMT010000050.1, read as the reverse complement.
CGCGCCGCAGGCCAAGAAGGACACGGTGCGCCGCTACGGCGGGATCATCACCGAATGCGACCCCTCGACGACGAGCCGCGAGGCCACCTTTGCCGAGGTGCAGGCCCGGACGGGCGGCGATTTCGTGCATCCCTACAACGACCCGCGGGTGATCGCGGGGCAGGGGACCTGTTCGAAGGAGTTCATGGAGCAGACCGACGGTCTCGACATGATTGTGGCCCCCATCGGCGGCGGCGGCATGGTTTCGGGCACCTGCCTGACGCTGTCAACGCTTGCGCCCGAGGTGCAGATCATCGCCGCGGAGCCCGAGCAGGCCGACGATGCCTATCGCAGCTTCAAGGCCGGCCACATCATCGCCGACGATGCCCCCAAGACCATTGCGGATGGTCTGCTGGTGCCCCTCAAGGAGCGTACGTGGCATTTCGTATCGAACCACGTGACCGAGATCTTCACC
>CAYMMT010000049.1:1397-17064 GCA_964391555.1 uncultured Rhodobacterales bacterium | reverse complement strand
AGGATGCGCCGGAGTTCGAGGTCGAAACACGTTGGTACCAACTCGACAGCCCGTCGGACGCCACTTTCACGGAGGTCATCGAGGCGGGCGGCATGCGGCTCGGCGTCAGCCTGGTCAGCTACCGGATCAGCCCGGATGGACCCGGGTCAAAGGTGTTCGTGAACGTCGCCGTGGTCTCGTTCGTCGGAGCGGAAATGATCGAGGAGTTTCGCGCGGGCTGGACCGGCGGCATCGAAAACCTCGACCAACTGGTCGCGGCAAAGGCACGTCCCGCGTAGCCTGAACCCGCCGGGCCATTGGTTCGGGTTGCCGCCACTTCAGATCAGCGCGTTCAGGCCACTTGCCATTCGCTACCCGTCCGGGTTTCATAGGTAAACCAACAGGAAGGGGGCACCCTGTCTACGCCGCATCGACGGGGGCCGCGATAACCCGAGACAACATCTGGTAAGGCGGCGGGTTTTGCACATGACCATCAGGTTTCTTCTGAATGGAGAGACTGTGGACTGGGAAGGACCACCGACCCGGACGCTTCTGGACTGGCTGCGCGAAGAACGTGGACTGAAAGGCACCAAAGAGGGCTGCAACGAAGGCGACTGTGGGGCCTGCACGGTTATGGTGACCGATGAGGCCGGCGGCAAGGCGCTGAATGCCTGTATCCTTTTCATGCCTCAGCTTCACGGCAAGGCGGTCCGCACGGTCGAGGGAATTGGCGGCCCTGACGGTCAGATGCACCCTGTCCAGAAAGCCATGGTGGACCACCACGGTTCCCAATGCGGGTTCTGCACGCCGGGCTTCGTGGTGGCCATGGCCGCGGCGCATCAGGCCCAGCGCCGGGACCATGACGACGCGTTGGCTGGAAATCTCTGCCGCTGTACCGGCTATGCCCCGATCATCCGTGCGGCGCAGGCGGCGGCGACTGAGCCCGTGCCAGGCTGGATGGCTGAAAGCCTGCCCGACGTCTCATCCCCGGACGGAGTGGTCGCTCCCGAAACCAGCGACGCCCTTGCCGCGTGGTATGCCGACAATCCGGATGCAACGCTGGTGGCAGGGGCAACCGATGTCGGGCTGTGGGTGACCAAGACCCTCCGCGAGTTGCCCAAGGTGGCGTTCCTGAACCGATGCACCGACCTGTCCGGCGTGTCGCGCGACGCAGAGACGCTCCGGATCGGCGCCATGACGTCGATGACGGACGTGCTGGCGGCAGTGGCCGATGGCTTGCCCTCTTACGCCGATATGATCCGGCGATATGGTTCCGGTCAGGTGCGAAACGCGGCGACAATTGGCGGAAACATCGCCAACGGTTCGCCCATCGGAGACAACCCGCCGGCCCTCATCGCCCTTGGGGCCATCCTCCATCTCCGGCGGGCTGACCTGCGCCGTGACCTGCCGATCGAGGACTTCTTCATTGAATACGGCAAGCAGGACCGCCGCGCGGGTGAGTTTGTCGAGGCCGTGACCCTGCCTGCCGAGGTCCCCGCCCTGCGGTGCTACAAGATCTCCAAGCGGTTCGATCAGGATATTTCCGCCGTTTGCGGGTGCTTCAACGTGACCGTCTCGGATGGTGTCGTAAGTGCCGCCCGGATTGCCTTTGGCGGCATGGCCGGTGTGCCGAAACGGGCGACGGCGGTCGAGCGTGCCTTGGTCGGCCAACCCTGGACCAAGGAGACGGTTCATGCGGCCGCGGGTGCGTTTGCGGAAGATTTCACGCCACTCAGCGACATGAGGGCCAGCGCCGGCTATCGGCTGAAAACCGCAGAGAACCTTCTGATCCGGTATTTCCATGATCTGTCCGGGAGTGCGGTCAACGTCCTCGAGGTGGCACCATGAGCGTTCGCAAGCCCCTGCCCCACGATGCAGCTCCGCTGCATGTGGCCGGCACGGCGCGCTATGTCGACGACCTGCCAGTGCCGCAGAATTGTCTTCACCTCGCATTTGGGCAGGCCGACGTCGCACGCGGGCGGATCAACGCGCTCGATCTGGATGCCGTTCGGGCCCTGCCCGACGTGGTTGCTGTGCTGACAGCCGAAGACTTGCCCCACGCCAACGATGTCTCGCCCAGCATGCATGACGAACCCTTGCTGGCGACAGGAGAGGTTCATTATCTGGGTCAGCCAATTTTTGTGGTCGCGGCGTCGTCGCATCACGCCGCCCGGCGGGCCGCGCGGGCCGGCAAGATCGAGATCACGAAAGAGTCCCCTGTCCTGACTATCGATGAAGCTCTGGCCGCGGACAGCCGCTTTGAAGACGGACCGCGGATCTGGACCAAGGGGGATGTGGAGGCGGCGCTTTCCAAGGCGCCGCGCAGGGTACAGGGGCGGTTGGAGATCGGCGGTCAGGAGCATTTCTACCTTGAAGGGCAGGCCGCGCTGGTATTGCCGCAGGAAGGCGGCGATATGGTCGTGCATTCCTCGACCCAGCACCCGACCGAAATCCAGCACAAGGTGGCCGAGGCCATCGGACTGCCGATGAATGCCGTCCGGGTCGAGACCCGGCGCATGGGCGGCGGATTTGGCGGAAAGGAAAGCCAGGGGAACGCGCTGGCCTGCGCCTGCGCCGTCGTGGCGGCGCAAACGGGCCGCCCCGCGAAGATGCGCTATGACCGGGACGATGACATGATCATCACCGGCAAACGGCATGATTTCCGGATCGACTATGACGTCGGGTTTGATGACACCGGGCGCCTTTACGGTGTTGATTTCACGCAATACGCCCGATGTGGTTGGGCGCAGGACCTGTCCCTGCCCGTGGCGGACCGGGCCATGCTGCATGCGGACAATGCCTACCTCCTGCCGGCGGCGCGGATCACCTCCCACCGGCTGAAGACCAACACCCAGTCCGCCACGGCCTTTCGTGGTTTTGGCGGCCCGCAGGGCATGGTGGGGATCGAGCGGGTCATGGACCACGTGGCCCGTGAATTGGAAATGGATGCCGTCGGGGTTCGGCGCATGAACTACTACCGGGGGGCGTCCGTGACGGAGCGGCCCTCCGGGGGGGATATTTCCGAGCCAAAGAAAGCCGGGGCCGGGCATCAAATTGAAACCACCGGCGGACGCAGCAGCCGGTTCGGCGGCGCGCACTCCCCGGTGCCCCGGACCGAAGGGAATGTGACGCCTTACGGCATGGAAGTGACCGATTTCGCCCTTCACGAGATGACGGCGCGGCTGCTGGAAACCTGTGACTACCAGAACCGCCGCGCGGCGGTGGCCGAGTGGAATGCCGGTCAGCAGATCCTGAAGAAGGGACTTGCTTTCTCCCCGGTCAAATTCGGCATTTCATTCACGTTGACCCATCTGAACCAGGCCGGCGCGTTGGTTCACGTCTATCAGGACGGGTCGATCCACCTGAACCATGGCGGAACCGAAATGGGACAGGGGTTGAACCAGAAGGTCGCGCAGGTGGCGGCGAGCCGGTTCGGTGTCCCACTCGAAACGGTGAAGATCACGGCCACCGACACGGGCAAGGTGCCCAACACATCGGCGACCGCGGCTTCGTCGGGATCGGACCTGAACGGCATGGCAGCCAAAGCGGCCTGTGACACGATCCGGGACCGGATGGCCGCTTGCCTGGCAGAGCTTTACCAGATCAAGGCAGCGGACGTGGTGTTTGCCGATGGTCGGGTGACCGTTGGCGCGGCAGAAATCCCGTTCGCCGAGGCCGCGCAGATCGCCTATTCCCACCGGGTGAGCCTGTCTTCGACCGGCTACTACCGCACGCCCGACCTGAGTTGGGATCGGGTCAAGGGGCATGGGCGACCGTTCTTCTACTTTGCCTACGGAGCGGCGGTGACCGAGGTTGTCATCGACACGCTCACCGGCGAAAACCGGATCCTGCGGGCTGACATCCTGCATGACTGTGGTACATCACTGAACCCGGCTCTCGATATCGGGCAGGTCGAAGGGGGCTACGTGCAGGGCGCGGGATGGCTGACCACAGAGGAGCTTGTGTGGGACGACAAGGGCCGACTGCGGACCCACGCGCCCTCCACCTACAAGATCCCCGCCTGTTCGGACCGGCCCGACGTGTTCAATGTCGCGCTCTGGGATGCGCCGAACCCCTCCGACACGATTTACCGGTCCAAGGCCGTGGGGGAGCCGCCACTGATGCTCGGCATTTCGGCCTGGCTGGCCCTGTCTGACGCATGCGCGGCCTGCGGACCGGTCTGGCCGGACTTGCAGGCCCCCGCGACGGCAGAGCAGGTGCTGGCCGCGGTCCAGAGGGCACGGGGATGAGCGACTGGGTCCGGATCACCGTGACGCGGACGCAAGGCTCTGTTCCGCGGGAGGCAGGCACCCAGATGCGCGTCTGGGCGGATCGAACGGAGGGCACGATTGGTGGCGGCGCGCTCGAATGGGAGGCAATGCGCATCGCGCGACAGATGCTGAGAGAAGAAACGGATCATCAAGTGCGCACCCTGCCGCTCGGCCCGACCCTCGGCCAGTGCTGCGGCGGGGCGGTCAGCCTCCGTTGGGACCGGGCCGAGTGCGAGCCGGAGGTCACCAGCCCGGTTTGGGTTTGGGGGGCCGGCCATGTGGGTCGTGCCGTCGTCGATGTCCTGTCGCCGCTGCCGCAAGTTACCGTGTCATGGATCGATACCGACCCGGAACGATTCCCAGAGGCCCTGCCGGAGGGCATCGAACAGATCGTGGCCGCCGATCCGCCATTGCTGACCAAGCGGGTTCCAACGGCGGCCCATCACCTCGTCATGACCTATTCGCATGACATCGATCTCGCGCTGTGCGACGGGCTGCTCACTCGCGGATTCGCCTCTTGCGGATTGATCGGGTCGGCTACGAAACGGGCACGCTTTCGGGCCCGCCTGCGCGACCTCGGCCATTCAGATGCAACCATTTCGGGCATTCGATGCCCGATTGGGCAACCGGAGCTTGGAAAACACCCGCAGGCCATTGCGATTGGCGTGGTGGCAGAGCTAGTCTCGACCCTTGAAACGACTGCCACGCTGGACGACACCGGAACATGACGCTCCTTGCCACCAATGGCCTGACCAAGGCCTATCCGGGCGTGGTCGCCAACGAGAACGTGTCGCTGTCCATTGCGGCAGGCGAAATCCATGCGCTTCTGGGCGAAAACGGCGCGGGCAAGTCGACGCTGGTCAAGACGATTTATGGTCTTGTGAAGCCGGATGCCGGGAGCATGACGCTGTCCGGCGCTGCCTATGCTCCGGCGGAGCCCCGGGCCGCGCGGACGGCCGGCGTGGCCATGGTGTTTCAGCATTTCTCACTTTTTGACGCCCTCGACGTCGCCGAGAACATCGCCTTGGGGATGGAAGATCCGCCACCCATGCGTGACCTTGCCGCGCGTATTCGCGAGGTGTCAGAGACCTACGGCCTGCCGCTGGACCCGGACCGCATTGTTGGCGACTTGTCCGCAGGAGAACGTCAGCGGGTCGAGATCATCCGCTGCCTGTTGCAGGACCCGAAGCTCCTGATCATGGACGAGCCGACCTCGGTTCTGACACCGCAAGAGGTCGCCATCCTGTTTGAAACCCTGCGCAAGCTGCGTACGGAAGGAACCTCAATTCTCTATATTTCCCATAAGCTTGAGGAAATTCGCGCGCTTTGCGACAGCGCCACGATCCTGCGGCTCGGGAAAGTTGTCGCAACATGTGATCCGCGCCAGACCTCGGCCCGGGAGATGGCAGAAATGATGGTGGGTGGCACGCTGCATGTTCCGGAGAAGGCCGACGCCATGGGCGGGCGGGTTCGGCTCTCCCTGAGCGGCCTTTCGGCCCCGTCGCCGCGCGCTTTCGGGACCGCCCTGAAGGACATCAGCCTCGAGGTCCGGCGGGGTGAAGTCCTTGGCATCGGCGGTGTGGCGGGCAACGGTCAGGACGAGTTGCTGCTTGCGCTCTCGGGTGAGATGCGGGTCGGGCGCGGGATGATCCAGCTTGATGACCAGGACATCGGGGCAATGGGTCCGGATGGACGCCGGTCCCTCGGGCTGCTCGCGGCCCCGGAAGAACGGATGGGGCACGCAGCAGCGCCGGACATGAGCCTTACGGAGAACGCACTCCTTTCGGCACACGCTCGCAAGGCATTGATGTCGCACGGCTTTCTCAAGTGGCGAAAGGCTGAAAGCTTTGCCGAGGAAATCATCGAGACCTTTGACGTCAGGACACCGGGACCAACCAATTCGGCGCGGTCGCTGTCCGGCGGCAACCTCCAGAAGTTCGTCATCGGTCGGGAAATCCTTCAGGACCCGGAAGTCTTTGTCGTCAATCAGCCGACCTGGGGCGTCGACGCATCGGCGGCCGCCGCCATTCGGCAGGCGATCCTCGATCTCGCCACCAAGGGTGCGGCGGTCATTGTCATTTCGCAGGACCTTGATGAACTCATGGAGGTTTCTGACAAATTTGCCGCACTGAACGAAGGTCGATTGAGCGAGCCGCGACCGGCCAAGGGGCTGACGGTTGAGGAAATCGGACTGATGCTCGGCGGCGCTCACGATATGGAGGTGGCCCATGTCGCAAGTTGATGCACTGGTCTCACGGGCTGAGGCACGTCGGTTTTGCGTCAGTCTCACGTCGGTTTGGTTTTCAGGCCCATGATTGCACTCGAACGCCGCCCGCAACCAAGCGAGACCTGGTCCAGCGCCGCACCGGTCCTCGCCGTGGTGTTGACGATGGTCGTTGGCGGGCTCCTGTTTGCCGCCTTGGGCAAGGACCCCTTCGAGTCGATCAAGACCATCTTCTGGGACCCGCTGTTCGGCCAATTCGCGTCTTTCACCCGGCCCCAGCTTCTCGTGAAAGCCGGACCGCTTATCCTGATTGCCGTCGGCTTGGCGCTCGGATTTCGCGCTGGCGTGTGGAATATCGGCGCCGAAGGGCAATACATTGTCGGGGCGATTTGCGGGGCCTCCGTTGGCCTTGCCCTGTATCCGATGGAGGCGCGGTGGCTGATCTTTCCGCTGATGATTGTCGCGGGGGGGCTTGGCGGGTTGCTTTGGGCGATGATCCCGGGCCTGCTCAAGGTGCGGTTCGGGACAAACGAAATCCTTGTGTCGTTGATGCTGGTGTACGTGGCCGAACAATTGCTTGCGTCCATGGCGCTGGGCGCGCTGAAGAATCCCGAAGGCATGGGCTTTCCCGGCTCCCGCAATCTCAGCCAATGGGCGTCGTCGGCCAATCCCGAGATCATTGACGGCACCGGCATGCACTACGGCGTGGTTGCCGCCTTAATCGCTGTGATCTTCGGCTACGTTCTGCTCACGCGCCATATTCTCGGATTTCGGATCAGACTGGCCGGAGAAAGCCCTCGTGCTGCGGCCTTTTCCGGTGTGAATCCCAACCGGCTGGTCCTTGTTTGCCTGGGTCTGTCCGGCCTGATGGCTGGCCTTGCCGGGATGTTCGAAGTCACCGGACCCGCCGGTCAGATCACCATCGATTTCAATGTCGGTTACGGCTTTACGGCGATCATCGTGGCCTTTCTCGGCCGCCTGCACCCGATCGGAATCCTGCTCGCCGGCCTCCTCATGGCATTGACCTATGTCGGCGGGGAAATGGCGCAGCTCACCCTCGGACTGCCCGCCGCGGCGATCCAGCTGTTCCAGGGGATGCTGTTGTTCTTTCTTCTGGCCGTTGACGTGTTGACGAACTTCCGCGTTCGGATCGGCAGGGGTGAGGCCGCGTAATGGACTTGTCCGCCATCAACCCGGAGCTCCTGATCGCGTCCCTCATCGTGGCCTCCACGCCGATCCTGCTGGCCGCCATTGGAGAACTTGTGGTGCAGCGGGCGGGTGTCCTGAACCTGGGCGTCGAGGGCATGATGATCACCGGCGCGGTTTGCGGTTTCATCGTGGCCGTCGCGACCGCAAGCCCGCTTCTAGGGTTTGCCGGGGCCGCTCTGGGCGGCGCGATCCTGTCGCTTCTCTTCGCGATCCTCACGCAGGTCCTGCTGTCAAACCAGGTGGCGACCGGGTTGGCGCTCACCCTCTTCGGCCTCGGCCTCTCTGCTCTGATGGGTCAGGGATATATCGGGGTGAAGTCGCCCACGCTGCAAAAGATCGACTTTGGGCCGCTGTCGGACGTGCCCTACCTTGGCCCAATTGTCTTTGGGCACGACCTCATGGTCTATCTTGCGCTTGTTCTGGTCACGATTGTCTGGGCCTTCTTGCGGTATAGCCGTGCCGGACTGGTCCTGCGCGCGGTGGGCGAAAACCACGACGCGGCACATGCCTTGGGCTACAAGGTGGTGCGCATCCGCTTTGCCGCCATCGCGTTCGGTGGCGCCACGGCTGGCCTCGGCGGCGCGTATCTGAGCCTCGTTCGGGTGCCGCAATGGACCGAAGGCATGACCGCAGGCGCCGGCTGGATCGCATTGGCCATCGTTGTCTTCGCCAGTTGGAAGCCTTGGCGGCTTTTGCTGGGCGCATGGCTTTTCGGCGGTGTGACGGTGCTGCAGCTTAATCTGCAGGCAGCGGGCGTCGGTATCCCGGTGGAACTCCTGTCGATGTCGCCCTATCTGGCCACCATCCTCGTCCTCGTTATCATCTCGGCGGGACGCGCGCCGGGTTCGCTTGGCAAATCATTCCATGCCTCGGGCTGAGGCATCAACACTCAACCAACAGGGAGAAGAGTACTCATGAAGAGAAGAACGCTTCTGGCGGCCGTATCCGGCGCGGCCTTGACCATGGCCGCAGGCGCGGCATTCGCTGAGAACGACCCGCTCAAGGTCGGATTTGTCTATGTCGGGCCGATCGGCGACGGCGGCTGGACCTACCAACATGATCAGGGCCGGCTGGCCGTTGAGGCCGAGTTCGGGGACCGGGTCGAGACGATCTTTCAGGAAAGCGTGCCCGAAGGTCCCGACGCCGAGCGCGTCATGGCGCAAATGGCACTGAATGGCGCGGATATCATCTTCGCCACGTCCTTCGGCTATATGGAGGCCGTCAACAACGTCGCCGCCCAGTTCCCGGACGTGAAGTTTGAGCATGCCACCGGCTACCGTCGCGACCACGAGAACGTCACGACCTACAATGCGCGTTTCTATGAAGGTCGCGCCGTCGTCGGCCACATTGCGGGCAGCATGACCGAGACCAACAAGATCGGCTACATCGCCTCCTATCCGATCCCCGAAGTGATCATGGGCATCAACTCCACTTACCTGCATGCCAAGGCGGTGAATCCGGATGTGGAGATGGTGGTGATCTGGGTCTACACGTGGTTCGATCCGGCGAAAGAAGCGGACGCTGCCCAAGCCATGATCCAGCAAGGCGTCGACGTGATCACGCAGCATACCGACTCCACCGCTCCTCTGGCCGCGGCGGCTGAGGCAGGCGGCGTGATCGGATTCGGCCAGGCCTCCGACATGGCGGCATTTGCCCCATCGCCGCGCGTGGCCTCTATCGTCGACGACTGGTCGCCCTACTACATCAAGCGCGTGGGCGAGTTGCTGGATGGCACTTACGCTCAGACCGACAGCTGGGGTGGCATGCCCGAGGGCGAGGTGGTCATCGGTGAGATCACCGAAGCGGTTCCCGCCGACGTAGCGGCAGAAGCCGAGGCCATGATCGCCGCAATCACCGCGGGCGAGTATCATCCGTTCACCGGACCGATCAACAAGCAGGACGGCACGCCATGGCTGGCCGAAGGCGAAGTCGCCTCCGACGGCGACCTGCTGTCCATGGACTTCTACGTCGAGGGCATCACGGCAGAGATTCCGCAGTAAGGCGCTTTCCAGCGCAAGCGGAGGGCCCGTCATTGTGGCGGGCCCTTCCTCTTTTCATATCGTTTGAAATTCGAGCGAAACTCAGCCGCCATTCCAAGACGCATCCGCCGGCGCGCCCGCCCTTTTCGCTTCATGGTCATGGTCCCGTGGCCGGGAGCAATGCCGCCAACTGCATGGGATACCGCCGGCGGCGCGTCGTGGAACCTTGACGCTCCCGTCGCGGACTGCTTCGTGACCACATGGCACTCACAACGATTACAGGCCTCCCCGCCTCCCGCTTTGTCTTTGGCTGCATGCAATGGGGCGACGGTGCCGGTCCGGAAGACGCCCGCGCGACCTGGACCGCTGCTCGCGCCGCCGGAATAACGCATTTCGATACCGCCTTTGGCTATACCGGGGGCCGGTCCGAGGAACTGCTCGGCGCCTTCGTTTCCGAAACCGACCGCGAGGGGCTCTATATCGCGACCAAAGCGGGTTATGTTGGTGGGGCCGGACGCAGCAACATTCACACCTCCGTCGATACCAGCCGCAAGCGGCTGGGTCTTGACATGATCGACCTGCTTTACCTGCACCGCTGGGATCCGGAGACGCCGCTCGACGAGACTCTTGAAGCGTTCAGCGAACTCCAGAATCGTGGCGTGATACGACATATTGGGGTCAGCAACTTTGCGGCCTGGCAAGTGATGAAGGCGCAGGCGGTGGCGCAGTCAATTGGGACACGGATCGACGCGATCCAACCGATGCTGAACCTCGTCAAGCGGCAGGCCGAGGTCGAATTGCTGCCGATGGCGTCAGATCAGGGCATTGCCGTCTGCAGCTACTCGCCCCTTGGCGGGGGTCTGCTGACGGGAAAATATGCCGTTGGTGGCACGGGTCGGCTTCGCACCGATGATCGGTATGCGGCGCGATATGGCTTGCCGTGGATGACTGGCGCGGCGACGTCGCTGGCCGCAATTGCATCACGCGAAGGCGTCGCGGCAGCGACGCTGGCTGTGGCCTGGCTCGCGCGGCATGCACCGGAAGTCTGCCCGATCCTGTCCGCTCGGGATGCGGGTCAATTGGCCCCCTCGCTGGCGGGCATGAACTATGTGCTGAACGACGACTTGTATGACGAGATTACCGCACTCTCACCCGCACCGCCCCCGGCAACCGATCGGATCGAGGAAGCATGACGGATTTCCTGATCATCGGTGGCGGCATCGCGGGGGTCAGCGCGGCGGCGCGTTTGGCGGAACTGGGGTCGGTCACGCTCCTCGAACGGGAGAGTTCGCTGGGCTATCACGCCTCGGGCCGGTCCGCGGCGCTCTACGAGGCCAACTACGGCAAGCCGAGCACAGTGGCGCTCAATCTTGCCAGTCGGGACTACCACGCGGCCACGGGCGTTCTCTCGCCAAGGGGTCTGTTGATCATAGGGACGGCGCAGGAGGCTGACGCCTACGCCGCCGACGTGGCCGAGATGAAACTGACGGAAATCGGTCCGCAGGCCGCGCTGGAGAAGATCCCCGTTCTCGATCCCTCCAATTTCGACCGCGCGGCCTATGACAGTGAGGCATGGGACATCGACACGAACGCCTTGCTGCAAGGCTTTGCGCGCACCACTCGGGACCTTGGGGCAAAGATCGTGACCAGCGCGGAGGTGACGACGATCTCGCGGCGCGCTTCCGGTTGGACAATCGTCACGAAAACCGCCGAATACGAAGCGCGGACGCTGGTCAACGCCGCAGGGGCCTGGGTGGACCGGGTTGCGCAGATGGCGGGCATCGCACCCATCGGATTTCAGCCGTTGCGGCGGTCCATGGCGCGGGTCGCGGCACCGGACGGCCATGCCGTTGGCAATTGGCCAATGCTCTTCGGCCCGGGCGAAACCTGGTACATGAAACCCGATGCGGGGGCCTTGATCATCTCTCCGGCGGACGAGGATCCGGTGCCGCCCATGGATGCCTGGGCCGAGGACCTGGTTCTCGCCGAGGGGATCGCTGCATATGAGGCTCATGTGACGGCACCGGTGACCCGCATGCTGTCGAATTGGGCCGGGCTTCGGACCTTTGCGCCGGATCGGCAACTGGTGATCGGGCACGACCCGGCGGACGGCGCGTTTGTCTGGTGTGCAGGTCAGGGGGGATACGGGATGCAGTCCTCGCCCGGCGCCAGTCGGTTGCTGGCGGACCTGATGGCCGGAAGAGAGCCGGACGTTGGCCGCGACGTTGCCGACGCGCTGGCGCCCGGTCGCTTACGGTAACCAACTGCGGTCCCCTGCCCGTCAAGGCGGCCAAGCCCCCTGCTGACCAACCATTGCCGAGGCCCCGACGGCCCTGTTCCGGGGGGCCCACAAGCTCTCTTGGCCTCAAGCCAAGGGTATGAAACGGTGCGGGAAATCCAATCAATCTTTCCAACCGAAAGGTCACCCAACATGTTGCCACGTCCAATCGCATTTGCCCTTGCCGTCGCCGTCCCCCTGCCGGCCATGGCTCAGGACCGGGTCGACCGGATGGAGGCGATCAGCGAGGAAATGTCCCAGATCATGTTCGAGGCGATGGTCGAGGAGGCCGTGAAGGATGGTGTGGACCGTGACGCCCTGGCCGCCGCGATACCCGACACCAGCTGGACGCCCGAGATGCGGGACGCCGGCGCCTGCGTGCTTCAGGAATACGAAGATGTCGTCGGATCGGACGAGGTTCTGGCCATGCTCGACCGGATGGAAGCGGTCGTGCCGACGCTTCGCGATGTCTCGATCGAGGACTGGGAAAACATCGATGATCTGGAACCTGCCGGCCTCTCGGAGGAGCAATCAATGGAGATCAACCAGACCTGCGGCATGGTGGAGTTGATGATGGACATGATGATGAGTTCGGACTTCATGTCCGTGATGATGGGCGGCTGACCGCAAATGCGGGGCCCGCGAGGGGGCCCCGCAACTAGGCCGGTCATTCAGCCGGGACGTAGCGCTCCACAACCACCCGCATCAGAGGAGTGCCGTCCTGCAGGTCGGTCAGTGCGACCAGATAAGTTCCGGGCAGCACCCGCGCCGCGATCATGCTGTCGAGCCCTTCGCCAGCATCATCGTTATATCCGACCTGGCGTCCCAGATCGTCAAACAGTGTCAGAACCGGATCGCCGCCGTTTGGGGCAATGGCCTCAATCACCAGCAATCCACCGGCCGGAACCTCCATCGCAAACCACTTCGCCACATTGGCTTGCATCTGCACGTCGGACCGCAACCGGCCCTGAACCTTGCCGAGGATCTCAACCGGATAGGACCCGTCCAGAGGCGGGACATCCTCGCCCCGGTCATAGAGCGTGCGCTGTGCCTCTTCGGGGTCGAAGCCGGTCACTGTCACCGTCACCGGCAAGTTGGCATCGTTGAGCGCGCGCAACTCGATGCAATAGTCGCCCGGAGACAGCGGTGTCATGATGTCTACGCGGGAATTCAACCCGTCGAAATCGTCATTCTCGTAGAGGACTGTTCCGAAGCTGTCCTTGATGGTGAGCACCGGGTCGGCGTCCTCGTTCTCGGCGGTGATGGACAGGGTTGCAGGTTCGGAGATGGAGAAATCATAGCCGGAAATCTGGCTGATCGGGGCTGTGACAGTCGCGCTCGTGACACCGTCGAGGGATCCCTCCCCGATCAGGTTGCCCATGCCGCAGCCAGCCCCGGCTGGAGGCAGGCTGGCGGTCTCGGTAGAGCCGCCTCCCACGATTCCGGTGGTCAGGGCCTCATGTTCGGTTCGCCCGATGCGGACAGTGCCGGTCATCGGCGCCCCGCCAAAGGACGACATGGACATGCAATAGGTCCCCGCCTGCAACGAGGTTTCGATCCGGCTGGAGGTGCCGCCGCCGCCATCATCGTCAATCCCGATGGAGGCTCCGCCGTCGTTGAAGAGTTCGATCACCGGGTCCCCTTCGCCGTTGCCCTGTGCCTCGAGCCGCACTTCAGCGGGGCCGGACAGCGAAAAGAGCGACACGTAGCTGTTGCCGGACAGCACAAGCGCCAGTTGATCCAGCGGCGCCGGGACCGTGGCGATGTCAGAGCCCGCCGCGTCGCCCCCGATCCAGATGCCACCGGCGCCAAGGCCGCCGCATTCCTGTGCGAAGGCGGGAGTTGATGAAAGGAATAGGGCCGCAAGGGCTGAGAAGGTCTTCGTCATGGAAACCACCTTTGAAGTCAGGTTGCAGTGACCACAGCGTAGGGTGGGGCCGGACAAAATGCACCCCCTCCAATCCGGTTTTTGAGGTGTCCTCTGATCGGTCTCCCGATCGTATCCGAGGCGGCCTGAGGTGCGGGAGCCAATGCCTTTCAAACGACACAACGCCAAGCACGTCGGATCGGGCTTTCGCCGAAAGGAGGACTGCGGGGCGCGTCGTTTTGTGACGGCGCCGCCGCTTATCCGTCCACCCGGATCACCGCGTTCTGTGGATCGTAGGGACTGTCCTCGGTCACCTCGACGTCCCAAAGCGCGTCCAGCATCCGCACCTTCAGCTTGGTCCCCGGCGCCGCATGTTCAGTTGAAACGTAGCCCATGCCCACGGATTTGCCGAAATGCACGGAATAGCCGCCCGAGGTCAGGCGTCCGACCTTTTCACCCCCCGCCAAAAGCGCCTCGCGGCCCCATGGATCGGCATCCTCGGGCCCGTCGATCAAGAGCGTGACGCATTTGAACCGGACCCCCGTTTCGACCATGGCGTCCTTTCCGTGGAACTCCTTGGACAGGTCCACGAACCGGTCCAGTCCGGCCTCGAGCGGTGTGGCGTCCCGGCCCAGTTCGGTGCCGAAGGCGCGGTAGCTCTTCTCCTGACGGAGCCAGTTCTGCGCCCGAGCGCCAACCAGCACCATACCATGGGTGTCACCGGCCCTGACCAGCTGATCCCACAGGTAATTCTGCATCTCGATCGGGTGGTGCAACTCCCAGCCAAGCTCTCCGGTATAGGCCACGCGGATGGCTTTGACCGGGCACATGCCCAGTTCGATATTGCGCATCGACAGCCACGGGAAGCGCTTGTTGGACAGTGCCGTATCCGGATCGGCATCGCGGATCATTTCGCGCAACACGTCGCGCGACTTCGGGCCGGCGATGGCAAAGACACCCCACTTCGTGGTCACATCCTCAACGTTGATGCGGCCGAACTCTGCCTCCTTGTCCTCGATCGCCTTTTGCAGGAAATCCGCGTCGTAGGCCGTCCAGGCCCCGGCCGAGACGAGGTAATAGTCATCCTCGGCCTCCCGCACGATGGTGTATTCCGTCCGGGTCGTTCCGGCAGACGTCAGGGCGTAGGTCAGGTTGATCCGGCCGATCTTGGGCAGCTTGTTGCAGGTGAACCAATCCAGAAACGCCGTGGCACCGGGGCCATGAAGGCGATGTTTGGTAAAGGCCGTGGCATCGATGAGGCCCACGCCAGTGCGGATCGCCTCAGCCTCGGCCTTGGCATGGGTCCACCAGCCACCGCGCCGGAAAGACCGAGCGTCGTGGTCGAAGCTTTCGGGGGCATCGAGTGGTCCGTAGTAGTTGGGCCGTTCCCAGCCATTCACCTGCCCGAACTGCGCGCCCCGCGCCTTTTGCCGGTCATAGGCGGGGGCGGTCCGCAGCGGTCGGCAGGCTGCGCGTTCTTCGTCCGGGTGATGCAGGATGTAGACGTGCTCGTAGCATTCCTCGTTCTTGCGCGCCGCATACTCGGTCGTCATCCAGGAGCCGTAGCGCTTGGGGTCGAGGCTGGCCATGTCGATCTCGGCCTCGCCCTCGACCATGCATTGGGCAAGGTAGTAGCCGGTGCCTCCGGCGGCGGTGATGCCGAAGGAGAAGCCCTCGGCCAGCCACATGTTGCGCAGTCCCGGCGCCGGTCCAAGCAGCGGGTTGCCGTCGGGCGTGTAGCAGATCGGTCCGTTGTAGTCGTCCTTCAGACCCACGGTTTCGGACGATGGGATGCGGTGGATCATGGACATGTACTCTTCTTCGATCCGCTCCAGATCGAGGGGGAAGAGGTCGGCCCGG